>ONIP01000045.1 GCA_900317955.1 uncultured Bacteroidales bacterium | reverse complement strand
TATCTCCACAATCCTCGACGAGGCCCTCCAAGCTTCCGACCTTCTCATCGACGAACTCACAGAACGGGACCTACTGTCCCCCCAATCACCTTCACAGCCATGAGACCCGTCACCACCTTTTCACACCCATCGAACCCCATCGACATTCGGAGATTTGTCGAGGTATTTCGAAATTTCGGAGAGCTATGCATATCAAAATTGGGTTCGTATCAAAATAATCTTTATAGACCCCATTTTTGACAGCACCATTCCATATCAATTATATTTTTTAGATTTTATTGACCAACTCAACAATATGAAAGCAATCATCTATGCAAGGGTGAGCACCTCCACCCAGGACTACGAGAGACAACTTGACGAACTCCGTACCTATTCCGAAAGGATGGGATACGATGTGGTCCGTGAGTTTTCGGAGAAAATCAGTGGTGCAAAGAAAGTGGAGGAACGTGAAGCACTGACCGACCTCCTCAACTTCGTCCAGAACAACGAGGTGGATAAGGTCCTCATCTACGAGTGCAGCCGTTTGAGCAGACGTGCAGTGGATTTCCTCACCGTCATAGAGCAGCTCACCGAACAGGGAGTGAGTGTATATATCCATCAGAACGGATTGGAAACTTTGCAACCGGACGGAAAGCCCAACCCCATCGCCCAACTTGTTCTCGGAATACTGGCCCAGTTCAACAGCATGGAACGTGGCCTCATCCGTTCAAGGATGGAGAGCGGATACAACCACTATCGAGCCAATGGCGGCCATGTCGGACGGAAGAAAGGGTATCGGAAGACCGACCGGAGGATGAAGGAGCAGTATGCAGAGGAAATCCGCTTACTGAAGAAGGGATACTCTCTGGCCAACGTGAACAAGCTCACGGGGACGAGCATCAACACATTAAGGAAAGTCAAAAAAATTGCATAAACAATAATAATCCACCCAGACCGAGGTAATACAACAAACAAAAATCAGGGCAAGAATATGGACAGCAGGACTACTAACACATTGATGGACAACCCCAAGTTGAGTACCGTCTGTCGCTCGGTGTTAGTAAAGTAAAAGTCATGGAAACTGATGTTTTCATGACTTTTGTTTTTTATGCGTGTGTTGGATGGGGGTTAGTTGTGTTCTGGAAGGGAGTTTTTAATGTAGGGTGCGGTGACAGATTGTTGGGATTTGAGTAGGGCGTCGGGGGTGCCGTGAAAGAGCAGTTGGCCACCGTTGCCGCCTCCGCCGGGTCCTAATTCGATGAGGTAGTCGGCTTGTTTCATTATGTCCAGACTGTGTTCAATCAAGATAAGCGTGTTTCCGGCATCGGTCATTTCGTTGAAAAGGTTCATCAGGCGGCGGACGTCGTCGAGGTGAAGGCCGTCGGTGGGTTCGTCGATGATATAGATGTGGCCGGAGGAGAGTTGTGTTTCGGTATCGGAGAGGTGGATGGCAGTGCTGTAGAGACGGTCGGCCAGTTTGACCCGTTGGAGTTCTCCTCCGCTTAAGGTGCTCATGCTTTGGTTGAGGTGTAGATAGCCAAGGCCTACTTTTTGCAGCATGCGTAGTTGTGGAAGGAACGGTTGCCCGCTGAAGAAGGGGATGGCTTCTTCTACGGTGAGATCCAAGACCTCGGCAATGGTCTTTCCATGGTAGCGGTATTGCAGGGCTTCGTGGCTGTAGCGGGTACCCTGGCATTCTTCGCAGACGGTTTCGATGCTTTCCATGAAGGCCATGTCGGAGACGATGATGCCTTTGCCTTTGCAGGCGGGGCAGGCTCCAAGGCTATTGAAAGAAAATAGCTGGATGCTGGGTTTTGAGGGACGTTGGCCGTTGAGGAGGCTTTCTTTGACAAAGAGGCGTCGAATGGTGTCGGCGATGTCGAGGTAAGTTGCGGGAGTGCTGCGGAGGTTGATGCCGATGTCTTTTTGTCCGATGAAAACAAAGGGGTCGTTGGTGTGTTGCATAAAGTGTTCCATGAGGGAACTTTTGCCCGAGCCAGCTACGCCGGCGATGACGGTGATAACCCCTTTGGGTATGTCTACACTGATGTTTTGAAGATTGTGAAGGGTAGCCTCCTTGATGTGGAGGAAACCGGAGGGGGAGCGGAAGTTGGTTTTGAGAGGTGTGTGATGGCGGAGCATGCGTCCTGTGACGGTGTCGGAGTCGAGCAGTTGGTGGAAGTTGCCTTCGAAGGTGATGTGGCCGCCGTGGTCGCCAGCTCCAGGACCGAGGTCGACGATGTGGTCTGCCATGGCGATAATCTCACGATGGTGTTCTACAATGAGGATGGTGTTGCCGTGGTCGCGGAGGTGGCGGAGGGAGTCTTTGAGGCGGCTGATGTCCTGGGGATGGAGGCCGACGCTGGGTTCATCGAGGACATAGGCCATGTCGGTGAGGGGCGAGTTGATGTATTTTGCTATTTTGATGCGCTGAGCTTCGCCACCACTAAGGGTGCCGGTTCCGCGGCTGAGGGAGAGGTAACCAAGGCCGATGTCGCAGAGTGCCTGGAGTCGTTTGCGCAGTTCGTTTTTCAGGTCTGAGGCCAGTGGGTGGTTGATGGCGTCAATGAACTCCAAGGCTTCGTTGATTGGCATGGCCACTACGTCGGCCAAGTTTTTTCCCATGATGAGGCAACTGCGTACCCGTTCGTTGAGACGAGTGCCGTGACATTCGGGGCATTCTTTGGTACAGGTCATGCCGTCGAGAACTTTTTGTTGGCGTTTGCCCTCCTTGGTAGTGATGATGCTGCGATACATGCGGGGGTAAAGGCCTTCGAATTTGGCTGATTTGGGCCAGTTGTCGGGTGGGTTTTTCAGTCGGATTTGGGGGGAGTAAAGGAGGAGATCGAGCTCTTGGGGCGTATAGTCTCGGATTTTCTTGTTGAGGTCGAACAGTCCGCTATAGGCATAGCGTTTCCACCGCCAGGCACCAGTAGTGAATGTAGGGAAGTGTATTACGTCTTCATCGTTGAGGCATTTGTCGAAGTCGACCAGTTTGTGGATGTCGAGGTCGGTAACCGTGCCGAGGCCGCCGCAGCGGGGGCAGCTGCCGGATGGGTGGTTAAAAGAGAAAGAGTCGGAATAGCCGACGAAAGGTTCGCCGATTCGAGAGAAGAGAAGTCGGAGCAAGGCGTAGATGTCGGTATAGGTACCCACGGTTGAGCGGCTGTTGTTGGCGGGCTTCTTTTGGTCGATGACTATGGTGACGGGCATGTTCTCAATACGTTCGACGTGGGGACGACCGTATTTTGGGAGGTATTGCTGGACGAAACTGGGGAAAGTTTCGTTGAGCTCTCGACGGCTTTCGGCAGCGATGGTGTCGAGGCATAGGGAGGATTTTCCAGAGCCAGATATTCCCGTGAAAACGGTTATTTTGCCTTTGGGTATTTTGAGGGAGACGGATTTGAGGTTGTTCTCAGTGGCTCCGACAATTGTGATATTGTTGTTCATGTAATCGTGTTGGAAGGTTTTACGGTGCGTGAAACGTGTGCAAAGATACGAATTCTTTCCGTTACTGCTTAAAGTTTCTTGTATTTCAGCAGTCAGGGTGATGGTGCTAGTGCTAGTGTACTGTTACTTCTGGCAACTCAGATTCAGCACAGCAATTGCTGCCACGATAAATGTCAGTATTGCTTGGTGTCGTTTTCATATCTGAAATTAAGTAGGCAGTTGGAAAAATAACTATTTCGACTGCAAGGATACAATCTTTTTTAAATACTATGCAAAACGATTTTTGCAAATTGTATCATAGGGCTCATACCTGTCCTTTGCTCGGGGTGGTTTTTATGTGTCCCAGTCCCGGTCGCAGTTGCTGTTGTAACGTTTCTTTTTTTTGCTGTTTTTTGCACTGACGATGGTGAACCCCTTTTTGCGGATGCTGCCGATGTACTCTTTGTTGGGGTTGTACTTTATCGATCCCATGCTGTCGCCCTCGTAGTTGTAGGTGGTGATTCTGCCGTCGTCGTCCATAAGGAAAAAGTCATCGCCCCATCCCACAAGTTTGCCTTTGGCACGGACGGTGCATAGCATGTTGTTGCCAGCACCGTAAATTTTATATTCCGACCCTTTAGGGTTGGTGATATTGTGAATGGTTCCCGTTGAAGCGGGTTTCATGGTGGATTTAGCCGAAGATTTGCTTGATTTGGCTTGACGTCTGGGGGTGACTCCGGCTTTTGCTGACTCCCGGGTGAGACCATGCTTTGCCAGTTCCATGTCAATTTCGTGCTTTTCTATTCTTGATTTCAAAAACCATATAACAGCACCGAATAAAATTAAAACTAATATGACATCCATTTGTTACTATTATTAATATTGGTGCCGATCTTTTGATATTCAGGCATTCAGAATGACACCAATAATATTAACATTTTGCAAAAATACAATTTTTTTCTGTAATAGTGAAAATACGTTTATGAAGTAGGAGCGAATAAGGAGTGGAGATATGTGGTTGGAGCAGGGTGGTGGATATGAAGAAATATATTTTGCAAAAAGTCAATAAACCGAATAACTTTCGTAACTTTGCATTTTCGCCACCTTTTTGGTGAGAACGTATAATGTGCAATAAAACAGTATAATAAACAGTTAAACATAAATGGAAAAGAATAATTTTAAGCAAGAAGTTGTTGCCTATATCCTGTTGATAGTAGGCAGTGCCCTCTTTGCAGTGGGCGATGTGATGTTTGTGAACCCCTATTTGATGGCTCCTGGTGGAACGTATGGTTTGTCGAACGTGCTGAATACTTTGTGGCCTTGGAAGATTGCATTGTATGCTATCTGTATGGATATCCCTCTGCTTATAATTGGTACCATCATTTTGGGACCGAAATTCGGTGTCAAGACAGTGGTTTCGACAATATTGATATTCGTTTTCACCCTTCTGTTGGAATCTATTTGGGGTTATAATCCGGTAATCCATGACGGTGCTATCGTAGACACTCCGATTGAGGGATTGAGCATGGTTGAGATACTTAATCACGGTGGTTGGTTTGTGCCTGACTATTTCCTGAACACCGTTGTTGCAGGTCTCATTTATGGTGTGGCTATTGGTTTGATATTCCGTTCGGGAGCGACCAGTGGTGGCAGTGACATTATTTCCATGATTCTCCACAAGTACACCAAGATTTCGCTCGGAACGCTTGTTCTTATTGTTGACAGCTGCATTACTTTGACCACCTTCATCGCCTTTGGCGACATTCGTCTCCCGATTTATTCCATCATTATCATCTTTATTGAAAGCAAAGTCATCGACTTGGTGGTGGATGGAATCAAGAGTTACAAGACGGCTCTCATTGTGACGGAGAAGATGGAAGAGGTGAAAGATTATATTCTGAACGACTTGCACCGCGGCGGTACTTGCATTACGGGCGAGGGCCTATATAACGGCACCGAACGCAAGATGATTTACGTTACAATGGAGCGCACTGACTTTGTGAAATTGCGTGCTAATTTGCGCAGACTTGACCCGACTGCTTTTGTCAACGTGATTGACAGTGCAGAGATAATGGGTAAAGGATTTAAGGCATTGCCTACCGAATAATAAATAAAAGATAATGAAGGTACTCCAACTCTGCAACAAACCTCCTTTTCCCCCCGTGGACGGCGGTACTCTGGCGATGAACAGCATTACGCAAGGACTGCTTTCCGCGGGTTGTGAAGTGAAGGTATTGTCAGTGTGTAGCGACAAGCATCCAGTGTTGAAAGGGCGGATGCCCGAAGAGTACCTAAAGACTACCCGATTTGAATCGGTTTATGTTGATTTGGGGATTCATCCGTTGGATGCCGCTGTGGCGATGCTATGTGGAGAATCCTATCATGTAAAACGGTTTGTAAGCAGGGAGTTTGCCTCAAAGTTGGCTCAGATTCTGCGTGATGAGGAATTTGATGTGGTGCATGTGGAGAGTATTTTCCTGTCGCCGTATGTGCCAGTAATCAGAAAACATAGCAAGGCTCCAATCTTTCTGCGTGCGCACAATGTGGAGAATCTGATATGGCGCAAGGTTGCCTTGGGTGAGCGGAATTTATGGAAACGGTGGTATATGAAGCATTCGGCGCTGACACTTGGGGTATACGAGCGTGAGCATTTGAACGACTATGACGGAGTAGTGAGTATAACCGATTGCGATGCCGACGAATTGAGGAAGATGGGATGCCGTAAGCCGATGGTGACTATCCCGTTTAGTATTACTCCCGTAGCAGTGAGTCAAGAGGAAGAGGATGGGACGTTGTTTCACCTTGGTTCGATGGACTGGCTGCCGAACCAAGAAGGGATACGTTGGTTTTTGAGCAAGGTGTGGCCGATAGTGCATGAGCGGATGCCCCGTTTGACGCTTTATTTGGCTGGACGCAAGATGCCAGCCGACTTGATGAAGTTGGATATGGAAGGGGTGAAAATAGTAGGGGAGGTGCCAGATGCGATGCATTTTATTGGTTCCAAACAGATAAATGTTGTACCCTTGCTTAGTGGTAGTGGTATACGTGTAAAGATTATTGAAGCGATGTCGGCGGGCAAGGCAGTGGTTTCGACCACAGTCGGAGCGCAGGGCATTCCTTTCACTGACGTGGAGAACCTGCTTATAGCCGACAGCCCAGAACAGTTTGCCGATCAGATACAGCGTTGTGTAGAAGACAAGGCATTCCGCTTACGTTTGGGCGAGAATGCCAGACGTTTTGTATGCGAAACATACAGCAGTGAGATGTTGACAAAGAAACTGCTTGCATTTTATGAGAAACACTTAAACCTTGAATAAATTATGAAGACATGTACATTTGAACGAAGCCGCACTTGGCGCAGAGTATTAATAGGGCTGATTCTTATGATGGCTTGCGGAACGATGTTGCAGGCTCAGGTTGCTATACCAGGAACGAAAGTCCAGTATACCTTTCCGAGCAAATGGAATTTTTTGAATTCCAAGAAGGTGGACAAAAATACCACGGTGTATCACTATTACTACACCTCCAATATATTGGTATCGAAAGGCGATACTGCATTGCCTTTTTTGCGGATAAGGGTGCGAAAGAACTATCCAGGAACGCTTTATGACTATGTGTATGACCGTTATGTCCAGGAACCGTACCAGCCGTTGAAGGATTATACAACCGGATTGGGGCTGCCGCCCAGCGGTGGCATGGGCTATATAGGAGCATATACCAATGTCAACGACAAGAAAGACTATCAGTTCCGCATGGTTTATTTCAAGGTGCAGAATACGGTTGTTGAATTCCGTTTGGAAACGACGAAAGGTACCTACGCCGCCATGGAGAAGGAATTTGAAAGTATATTGAAGAGCCTTACGTTCTGATGTCTGCCAAAGATACCTATTAGTATTGATGAAAAATAGTGGGGCGGGAGAACGGTTTAGGTTGCCACCTGCCCCGCATCATTTACCACGACAATGAAAAGAATAACTATACTGCTTGTTGCTTGCGTTGTGCTGATGCCCAGTGTAAAAGGGCAAACAGACAGTACATCCAACGCATTCCGTAGTCTTTATGTGACATTGAGTAACCAGTATGTGAAGCATCCCGACGATGTTGCAAATCTGCTTGACATGGCTAGCTTTTATGCACATAAAGACAATCCCCAGCACAACTATGTCCATGCTGCGCAGTATCTGCAAAGGGCAGAGGAACTCTATACGGCATGGCTGCAGGACAGGGGACGGTATCGCGACATGCAGAAACTGATAAAGAAGGGCATAACCCTGACGTTGATACGCCAGCAAAGGCAAAGAGTGGTAGAGCAGGCAGAGATGTATGTCCAGAAACATGCCTCAGAAATGGGAGAGGAAGAAAAGGCCACCTATTTGGTTGCATTTGGCGACAATGCGAAGATTGCGGACAGGTTGCGGGTAGAACAAGTTGCGGATGAATACCAAAAAGTGCGTCGAGAAAACACTATCAATGGATACTATGCTTTCCTTATTGCCCATCCCTATACTCCTGAGGCCGACTTGGCAGAGCAGGCACTTGGAGAGCAGGCCACCCGTTATTTTGCTTCCTTCTCTTCGGAATCAGAGATAGATTCCGCTGCAGCACTCTATCCGTCGAGCAGCACCATGCAGTATGCGGCTATGAAGCAGAAGAGCCGTATAGCTTATTATGCCACAGTAAAAACAAACACTGAAGAGGCCTACTCCTCCTATATGGAACGCTACCCTCGCGGGGACAACTACCTTGATGCATTGAGCCGTCTGCAAATGTTGCGAGGTATGGACTACGGTATGCTTAGGACACCGCATGAGTTTGCCGACTATGCTGAATTCCATAGCGACGACCCGTTGGCCGACAGCGCATTGGCAAAACTACGGCAGATGATTAAAGAAGAGCACAGCCAGGAAGCGGCAAGACTCTATCTTGAGCGGTTCCCGTTGGATGTTCACCACTCGGAAGTTTACAAGGAATACTATGGATGGTATTCAGCCGAAGGCAACAAGCAACCTATAGAAATGTTTATAAAAGAGAATCCGGACTACCCTTATCAGATGGCCATACGTTCAGATTTGGCCCGGAGTGTGGTATATGATTCTGTAGATTTGACCAAACCGTTCGTGGAGTCAGATTTTGACCGCATGACGGATTGTATTCACCTGTTCATGGGACGGAAGGCTGCTTTTGTGGCACTGCAACGTGTGTTGCAACACCAGATAGCCCGCAAAGACTGGAGCGGGGCTCGACAAAGGATGCAGAAGTTTGCCATCTGTTTTGAGGAAATCGGGACAGATGAATACAACGAGCTCTTAGGTTTGTTGTCTGACAATTCAGGCCATGTGCGTAAACAATTGTTCTCGCATGGCAATATCCATCATTTGTTCATGAACCAGGCTTCGACCAGTCTCTATTTCAACATAGGGGCAGAAGGGGGAGCCGTAGGATTGGCGCGTCTGGGTGCAAAGGGCAAGGACTGGAAATTCGCGGGCAATGTGCATGTGGAAGGAGACACAGGAAGTGTAACTGCTTTCGGGTTCTACGACAACGATACAAAAGTGCTGTTGGGCATTGACGGAGACATCTGGACTGCTCAGGTGGTCAACGACACACTGTGGACCAATCTTCAGAAGCCTGGCTATCCGGTTAACACTATGTTTACTGAAACTGATGCGTTCATGCTGGCTGACGGTAGCGGTATGTTGCTTGCTTCTGACCGCCCGGGTGGGCACAATGTGCAAAGTTCGAAGGCTTATTATCATGGAGACACGGCATTGGCCACAGACCTTTATTTTGTGCCTTTTACCGATGGCAAGTGGGACGAGGCAGTCAATTTGGGCATGCCGGTGAATACACCGTATTGTGAGCTAAGCCCTATATTAAGCCGTAATCTGCGGACTCTGTATTTTATTACAGATGCCAGAGGGTTAGGCTACGGCGATGTTTACATGGCGACACGTGACGACATCAGCGACTGGTCACATTGGAGTCGGCCAGTCAATCTGGGCAAAGGAGTTAATGGGAGTTTTAACGAAGCCTCAATCTCTTTTATGAAGAAAGAGAAGCAGCTGCTGTTGACATCCAACTCTCCCCAAGGCGGCAATTATTCCGGATATAGCATATCCACATCGCACGACACCTCCTCAAGCCACCGAACAGTGACTTTGAACCTTGCAGAGTTGGAGGATGTGCTTCGGCATGTGGATGTAGTGGATATGCAAGATTGGCGGGTGGTATACCATTTCAAGGACACTGATGTTGATTCCATACAGCAAATCACCCTTTACAAAGGGAAGCGCTACGCTGTAGTTGCTGCGGCCGATTGGCTATACTCCCCAACGATTATTATCGACAAGGGAACCAAGAGCGAATATAGAGCGGATGGATATATGCTTGAGGACATGCGTGGGGTAGAGCATCCGTTCCCTTTGCCATTGGTCAAATTCTACAATGCTACGTCACGTCTTATCCCTTTGTCGGAGAAAGATTTGGACAATGTAGTTCTCTTTATGCGCCAACATGCGGGTAGCCAAGTTAGAGTCTCTGTCCATACCAAAGGCAACGATGACAGCCAATGCTATGACCTGTCTATGAACAGGGCAATAAGCATCCGCAATTATATAGTGGAGCAGGGCATAGATGCCTCCCGCATTCTTATTTCCGCATACGGAAATAAAGAGTATAAGAAAGGCGGAAACCCCGTTGAGGTGGAGATTCGCTTTCAGTAGAGACGTTGTTTGCTGCGGTTGGACTGCGGGCTAACTGCTATGGCAGGCACTCCTTCGGAAGAAAATCGGCAGTTGTTGTATTTGAAAAAAATATTGAGCGGAAATGTTTGTAAAAGAGAGGAAAGCATTTTCGGCGATGTTTTTTTTTCATAAAATGACTTGCTATGCGAGAAAATTTGTGTAATTTTGCTTTCTGTAAAATACAATAATTAGCACCCGATGGAACAGCATAAGACTATTGTCTTTGAAGAACATACATTGCATTATCGCGATGAGGGAAGAGAGCATGAGCAGACATTGGTTTTGCTCCACGGTTATCTTCAGAATCTTGATATATGGAGTTCGTATGTGCTATCGTATATGCGCTCCATGCACGTCATAACAATTGATTTGCCGGGGCATGGCTACAGCGAATGTTTCGGCGAGGTGCATACCATGGATTTTATGGCTAAAGCGGTGAAAGCTGTATTGGATGATGCAGGTGTAGAGCAGTGTGTAATGGTGGGGCATTCCATGGGAGGGTATGTTGCCATGGCGTTTGCCGACCTCTTTCCCCATAGGCTTCGCGGATTGGGCTTGTTGCATTCCCATGCACTGGCCGACACGGAATCTATCATAGAGCGTCGTATGGCCACATGCGAACAGGTTGCCCTTAACAGAGCAAGCTATATTGTCAGTTTCATTCCGCCGCTGTTCTGTCCGGAAAACCGGGTTGCGTTGACTATTGAAATCAAGGATCTTCAAGATCAGTGCCTTGAAACCAAGGCAGAAAGTATTATTGCCGCTCAGCGCGGTATGGCAGCAAGGCCTTCGAGACTTCACGTTCTCCATAATTTAGAGGTTCCTGTGCTCTTCATATATGGCAAGAAAGACCCTCGTATTCCGATTGAACTTGCCCTTTCACAGGCTATGGAAGCCCGTTATGGTGAGATTATGGTGCTTGAAAATGTAGCCCACATGAGTCACATAGAAGAGCGCGACTATGTGCGCCCGAGAATCCAGAACTTTGTGGCTACCTGCTATTTGTAGTCGAGGTTTTTTCCTCCGTTTTTGTTTATTCTGTTTGAGAAGTTTATGCATGACTTTTGCATGATGCTATTATTGTATAGTGCCCGCACTAAACTGAGTGTAGATTAGGGTTTGCATGATTACTTCTCGTTGGCAAGTTTTTTTCAGTCTTTTAATGTTTTATTATCAGTCTCCCGGTTGGTGAAGCAGTGCACCTTTGCAGGTTGCTGTGTCATGTGTTCATTATTATGTATGTGCAGTTTTGCCATGAAGGCTAAGGGAAATAACATTTTGCAGGTTACTGACATACAGGTTTGTAAGGTTAATAATTAAGAAAAAATAAAAAAATATTTTTCTGATTCAAAATAATGTTGTATATTTGTTATGTCAAAAAAAAATAATTGTTACATACAAAACATTCAATATCATGAAAGTAAACGAAATTATGGCTAACCTGGAAGCCAAACATCCGGGCGAAAACGAGTACTTACAGGCTGTACGCGAGGTCTTGGAGACCATCGAAGAAGAATACAACAAGCACCCCGAATTCGAGGCTGCTAAGATTGTCGAGCGCATTGTAGAGCCCGATCGTATCTTCACCTTCCGCGTGACCTGGGTAGACGACAAGGGTCAGGTTCAGACCAACCTTGGCTATCGTGTCCAGTTCAATGCAGCCCTCGGTGCTTACAAAGGCGGTCTCCGCTTCCACCCGAAAGTGAACGTTTCCATGCTGAAGTTCCTCGGTTTCGAGCAGATCTTCAAGAACAGCCTGACCAACCTGCCTCTCGGTGGTGGTAAGGGTGGTGCCGATTTCGACCCCGTTGGAAAGAGCGACGCCGAAATCATGCGTTTCTGCCAGGCCTTCATGTACGAGCTGTGGCGTAACATTGGTCCCGATCAGGACAGCCCCGCTGGTGACGTAGGTGTTGGCGGCCGCGAGATTGGCTACCTCTATGGTGCTTACAAGAAACTGGCTCGCGAGCACTCCACTGGTGCCCTCACTGGTAAGAGCTATGGCTGGGGTGGTTCTTTGATCCGTCCCGAGGCTACCGGTTTCGGTGCTATCTACTATGTTGAGCGCATGGTTAAACAGCAGGGTGACAAGATGGAAGGCAAACGCATTGCTCTCTCTGGCTTCGGTAACGTTGCTTGGGGTGCTGCCACCAAGGCTGTTGAACTCGGTGCCAAGGTTGTCGCCATCAGCGGTCCCGACGGTGTCTGCGAGATTCCCGACGGTATCACCAAAGAGATGATTGACTACATGCTTGACATGCGTGCCAGCAACCGTAACAAGGTTGAAGACATGGCCACCAAGTTCCCCGGCAAGGCTAAGTTCACCGCTGGTAAGAAGGCTTGGATTGTGAAGTGCGACATCGCTATGCCCTGCGCCTTCCAGAACGAGCTCGCTGAAGAAGATGCCAAGATGCTGCTCGCCAATGGCGTGAAGTATGTTGCTGAGGTTTCCAACATGGGTTGCCAGCCCGCCGCTATCGCTGCTATCCAGGCTGCTAAGGTTCCCTTCGGTCCCGGTAAGGCTGTCAACGCTGGTGGTGTTGCTACCTCTGGCCTCGAAATCTGCCAGAACGCTGGTCACATCAACTGGACTGCTCCCGAAGTTGACCAGAAACTGCACAAGATTATGAACGACATCTATGACATGTGCGTCGAGCACGGTAAGATGGCTGACGGTACCATCAACTATGTGAAGGGTGCCAACATCGCCGGTTTCATGCGCGTCGCTAAGGCCATGGTTGCTCAGGGCATCATCTAATTTTTCCTTCCAATCGCAATGATAAAAAAGCCGTCCATTTTATGGATGGCTTTTTTATCCACTATAAAACCTAAAACATATTGAACTATGATTAAGTTATGTAGGATCTTCGCACTGATAGCCTTTTGGGGAATGATTGCTTCATCCTGTTCGAAAGAGAAGGTTGAGCCGATAGGGTATCAAGGCGTTCCGCTCGTGATACTGGATGCCGATTTGGGCTCTTCAACCGACGACCTTTTCGCATTAGAGATGCTGTATCGTTACCAAGAGCAGGGTCGTTGCAAGTTGTTGGGCGTAGTTGTAGACCGCATGGGTGAGAACAATGCTGCCATTGCCGACGTAATGAATACTTATTTTGGTCATGGCGACATTCCCATCGGGTTGGAGCGCAATGGTGTGCAGAACCCCATGGTGTGGATTGATTATTCAGAGTTGCCCAATTACCGGAATTCTGATGGGTCGTTGATGTTTGAGCGTACGCTCAACGATTATAATGCCGTCCCCGATGGATGGAAGCTCTACCGCCGTTTGCTTGCGCAGCAACCCGACCGTTCGGTAAGTATTGTCTCGGTAGGGTTTGTCACCGCATTGGCGCATCTGCTTGAATCGCAGGGGGACGAATATTCGGAACTCAACGGTGTGGAGTTGGTTCGCCGCAAAGTGAGAAGTGCCTATGTGATGGGCGGTGTGTTTGGGGATGCTGTTGAACCTGACTATAATTTTACCCAAGCCATCAATTATAGTTTGACGTTCTTCAGACTATGGCCGAAGGAAGTGAAACTATACTTCTCTCCCGGTGAAGTAGGGGATGCGATAGAGTATACGCCCGAACAAGTGATTGAGGATATATCGTGGACGGACGTGCATCCCATAAAACAGGTTTATATGCGTTGCGACTGCAATACCGGGCAGAAGATGTGGGATCCCTTGGCCGTGATTCATGCCGTGTTGGGTAATCCTTTGTTTGACCTCTCAGGCAGGGGAACAGTGGAACTCACCCCAGATGGTAGGACACTCTTTACCCCTTCATCCGATGGGAACTGTCGGTATCAGTTGCCAGGGGATAGCCTATGGGTAGAGTCCATGCTGTGGAGGGTGCGTAAAGCCAATATGGGACTTTGATTTTGTATGGTTGCGGTGCGATATAGAATCGAGCAATTAGAACTATTCACCCCTAAGGAAGGAAGAATCGAGTTCTTTGAATTAAACCACAACATAACGGTATGATGAAGAAAATAGAAATAATAAACGGTCCGAATCTTAATCTTACGGGGATACGGCAGCCGGAAATATATGGTTCTGAGACCATGGAAGAGATGGTTGCGGGACTGCGCGAGCGTTTCCCGCAGGTGGAGGTTGGATGAGTTTTTCCTATCTCCTGTTGGTACTCCCGTATTGGCGTTGATACTTCTGTAGTTTTTTTTCCAGAAAGAAGACATCGTATATGTCCGGGTCAATCAGGTAGACGTCTTTCTTCCCTGCACTGACAAGTACATCCTTTCGTATGCTCTTGCTGGTGGGTCTTTCCCATTGGGCTTTGATGTAATTGATGTCTCTCCACTGTAGTTTGACATTCTTTACCGGTGCCCAGTCTCCGCTCTTTGTCTTTTTGAAACATTGGGATATGGTAAGGAGTTGTTCGGTAATGACAATCTTTTCATGGCGGCAGCGGGTGTAGTATATCATTTGATTGACGCATGCCACTGCCATGCCCCCCAAGGCCAATACCATTATCCATGAGGGGGCGTCATTGTTGAAATTGGAGATAGCAACCCAAATGCAGAATGCAATGCCGGCCGAGAATAGCAATACGTACATCACACAACTGATGGTGGACTTGTATACTTTGACGGGTGTGGATTGATTGTTGAGCCGCATGGGTGTTTTTGTGTATGTAACGCGTTTCTGTCGTTTTTATTGTAGAGCCATTAAGAACCCTTGACGGGTGTGGATTGATTGTTGAGCCGCATGGGTGTTTTTGTGTATGTAACGCGTTTCTGTCGTTTTTATTGTAGAGCCATTAAGAACCCATGATTCTATAGATTCAACCTCGAAGTGCAACATCGTTTTGCAAAGATAGTAAGAATTTTTGTTTAGGGGGAAGAATAATCCAAATTTTTTCTAGGTCGAAGGTTTAGTTCAGTCTGGACAAAGAGGATGTAGTCGTCTGAAAGTGAAGAGAAATCGGTATCTTTTGGGATGTATTGCCGGATAAGCTTGTTGGTGTTCTCAATTAGCCCCTTTTCCCACGAGGAGTAAGGGTGAGTGAAATAGACCTTGGTGTGCAGCATTTTTGCAATGTACTTGTGTTCAGCGAACTCAGTACCGTTGTCAGTGGTGATGGAAAGGACATGGCGTTCGAAAGGCCGGAGCAACTGGACGACGACTTTGGCCACAGCTTTTGCATTCTTTCCCTTAGGGGACTTTGCCTTTTGCATTCTTTCCCTTAGGGGACTTTGCCATGAGCATTTTCTTTGTGGTGCGCTCTACGATGGAGACAATGATCCCTTTGCCGTCCTTGCCGACGATGGTGTCCATTTCCCAATCGCCGAAACGTGACTTGGAATCCACTACGGCAGGGCGCTCGTCAATGCTCACACGGTCCTTGATAGGGATACGCGAACTCACAGGTTTCTTGCGATGTTTTAGGTGATGCGGCAGATAGGTGTAGAGCGTCCCTCCACGTTCTTTGTCCCGCCGGATAATGTGGTATAACCATTCAATCGACACACACGTCTTTCCCTCGCGTTTTCTGACACCGACAATAGTCTCCGGCGACCAATGTCTCTTGAGACACTGCTCGATGTCCTGCCAATCCTCTTTTGACAGTTTCCTCGGTCTCCTGGGTATCTTTTTTCTCATCTCGGAGAACTGCTGCGCTTCGATTGCGACATAGTGTCGGTACATATTGGAGTTCTTTTTTATCTCCCTGCTGACGGTTGATTTACTGACGTCTATCAATTTTGCGATTGCCGACAGCGACATTTTTTTTCTCAGACACACAGAAATTGTGTATCTTTGCTCTTTGGTAAGGTGATTATATCTTTTCATTTGACAACACAAAAGTAGTCATTTTACCTGAGAGTACCAAATTTTGGTACTCTTTTTTTCTACTTAGTATTGCACTTGTAACTGGAATTTAGGTCCGCATGGTCGGAAATAAATATCCCCAACCAACACAAAAAAAATAAAGGGCTGACATTACAAGATGCCAGCCCTACTTTTAACTTTATCATCCGAAAACTTTATCGGATACAAATAGAACATGATTTGCTAGTTAGCATTCTGAACCAAACGAACGGCGCGACCAGAATATCGATTACCACTTCTGTTGGCACTAGCTGTTGCAGATGCAAATCCCATGTAGTAGGCTTTATTACTGCCGTCGTTTGTTGCAGTCCAATAGTTTCCATTAGCACCAGTACTTACTAATGTAGTGCCATTACGATTACCAGCAGCGGGTAAGAACACAGCCCCATTAGCCTCCATGGATTCCCACTGGCTGAGGGACAACTGATTTGCATTCACACTGCCTCTTGGAGCGAACGGAATAGTCGAAATCGCAGTCCAATTGTCGGGAAGTAATACCAATCCATGAACAGTTGTAGATGCATCTACATTAATTGCGGCCATACCCCATAAATTTGTAGCATTGGTACGTCCGCTTAATAGATATGTCCATTCATCATCATCCATTGTTCTCCAAGGAGTACTTGCAGCACCGGGATTGATAGACGTTCCCCAATCCCAGAAGTCAAAAGCATAATCATCATTACTCGTAGAAGTAGACATACCAAAATCAGTAGTTTCAGTACTCCAACCAAACAAATCCCATACTGTAGAACTATAAGCACCCAAGTAATCATATTGATGTGCTGCAAAGCACCACTCGCCATTTACACACTGAAGATTGCCTGAAGAGAACTTAACTTGCGTACCTGCAGATACTGAAAATAAACCTGAGAGACATGAATTGACATCAATATTAAGATCGCTTGCCGACAGTGTAATCGTTGTTATTTGACTGCGGCCTACTACAATTGAACTATTCGCCCTCTTGGTAATTGTTCTATTGTCGGTAGTTGTAATAACTATCTCGAATTGAGAATATGTGCCCGCCGGCATATAAATATTGAAGTTCTTGCTACTATTGATACTCTGAGGTGTACTGCATACTAATGTGACAGTGCTTCCTCCATTACCAATATAAGTAGTTGAAGGAATATAAACATAGTCATAATACGGGTAATTCCTATATTGACGACTTGTAGAAATAGAGAAATCGCCATAAATAGGTGTATTTGTTGTTATAGAAATACTTGAAATGTTAGTATTAGGTTTGGTAAGGTTAAGTCTTACTAGTCCGCAAATATTTAAAAATTCAATTTTGAATTCACTAGACGTAGACGGAGATGATTCTGTATATGCATACTGAGGAATATAATTTGCACCATTTGGTACATATTTTTGTGTAGCTGGTAATGTTACCACATTTTTTGATGTCCAATAACGTGCAGGGTAACCAACTACATAGGGTGAACTTAGAATAGGCGCGTTACCAGTACGGGCATAATCGAATCTTGTTCTTGTAGAACCTCCATTCGCTGCCTTGTAAACATAACGTCGCGAATCGTTAGAGCCCCATACACTAACCGAATCATTGGCATCCCAATACATAGATGTCCCACTCAAATGTGTTTTACTATCACCTTCACCATTTTCTTCTTCACAAGAAGCATAAAAACTAGTGAGGCGTTCACCATTTTCTTCCTTTTTACAGGAAGTTGTGCCGATAGTCAATACCACAGCAACAGCAAGGAATAATTTACTTTTTTTCATTTTCAAATTGTTTGTTAGTTAAACTTAGCTCCTCCATAAGAGTTACCATTAATAAAACCTTCTGCTCGTCCACTTCCAGTATTACGAGACGAACCATAGGAATTCCCATTTGTAAAACCCTCAAGCCAACCTGAGCCCCAGAAACCCCGTTCCACTCGGCACTCAAGTTGGTCAACCAGAGGCGGCTGATACATTTTTCTTGTTCCTTTTTCCATCATAATTCAAATGATTTAGTTAATAATTTATTAATGCTTCTTTATTCTTGAATGGGACATAAAAAAAACCGCGAGCTCTTTGTTGGGCTCGAGGTTCTGGACTACCTACCAATCAAACAAGAAAGCTCGCGAAACACGCGAGCGATCTGCTTTTTTGTTGATTGGTGCCTGAATTTGTCCAGAATTCGAGCCGCACATTTTAGCAAAATCGCCTATTTATGTCTATTATTTAATCTAAAATATTACTATTTATATTATTTTCAGTATTTTAATTATTATTACACTATTGATATTCATCTGCAAAGATACAAAATAATTTTTATTTGTAAACACTAAAGTAGTCATTTTACCTGTGAGTACCAAATTTTGGTACTCTGTTTTTACTTAGTGTTGCACCTGTAACTGGAATTTAATTCCTTTATCCTGGATAGAATTTGATTTGCAACCAACATTTTTATCATCTACTAACGTATATTTCAGGTATTTTCTGTATATTTGCATATCGAAAAGCACTGGCAACAAACAAAATTTCGCCAACACAACACATTACAAATGAACAGATAACACACGTATGAGAACAGCAATATGTATTATCGCCTCACTGCTACTGTTCCCACTGGCAGTCTCAGCGCAAGACACAACCCAATTACACCAACCTGACAACTGTCTCACCGCCGACTTCCAGTTCATGACCCGTGGGGAAATCCGCGACGGCGGACTCTCTACTGTCGAGTCCGAGGCAGCTCTCGGGGATCACGCCAACTTTGTGCTGGGACGCGCCCGCCTCGTTCTGGGCTTTGAGAAGTCCTATCTCTCAACCAGAGTTGACCTCCGCCAGACCGGCATCTGGGGACAGGCTGGCGGCACATCCTTTAACGTATATGAGGCATGGGCAAAACTCTTCGCACACAACGGCCTATTCCTGCAAGCAGGACGACAGTCTCTCTCCTACGACGACGAGCGCATCATAGGTCCCAACGACTGGGCCATGGACGGCACCTCCCACGACGCCCTTAAACTGGGCTTTGAAGGCAGCGGACACAAAGCGCACCTTATCCTTGCCTACAACCAGAACGAGGAGAACATGACCAACGGCACCAGCTACTACACCGGCGGTGCCCTCCCTTACAAGACCATGCAAACCGCATGGTACCACTACGACTTCCACTCCATACCCCTTGGTCTGTCGCTGCTGGCGATGAATATCGGTATGCAGGCGGGACTGCCCGGCAACAACGACCACATCGAATGGCAGCAGCTCTATGGTGCCTACGCCAAATATTCACTGTCACACTGGCACTTCGAAGCCTCTTTCTACCGCCAGACTGGACACAACAAAAACAGCCAAGCCATCAAAGCATGGATGGCCAGCCTCTTGGCCAAATGGCAACCCAATAGCACCTTCGAATTCAAGGCGGGCTTTGACTACCTCAGCGGCGACGACTATTTCGTGGTGCCGCAAGAAGGTCACATAGGCCTCATCCAACACGACACCCTCCGGGGCTTCGCCTCCGTCTTCGGCTCCCACCACCAGTTCTACGGTGCCATGGACTTCTTCTACATCAGCACCTTCGTCCACGGATTCTCACCCGGACTGCAGAACGCATTCATTGGCACAACCATCAAGCCCCTCAGCAACCTGCGTGTGGACATCGACTACCACTATCTAGCCATGAGCACCCGCCTGCGCGACATCAACATGGACATGACCCTTGGTCACGAGATAGAGCTGGAAGCCGCCTGGCAGATAAAGGAAGACATATCCCTCTCCCTCGGCCTCTCCTTCATGGTCGGCAACGAAACGATGCAACGACTCAAACGTGCCTCCTCCGACGGCAGTCTTCGCTGGTACTGGTTATCTCTAAACATCACCCCCCGCATCTTCTCCAAGGCGTGGTAATTCTCTATCATCAAAACATAATAAACAATAAATCATATGATACCAGCACTTTTAATCCTTTGCGACACAGTTCAACAAGCTGTCACAAACACACCCACATTCTGGGATACAATCAGCTCTAACCCCATATATATAATACTATCAATTTTAGGAACCCTTGCCTCTATTATTGCCTTTATCTTTGCTGTTATAAGACTCATTAAGAAATTTACCAGAGCCCACAACTGGCGTAGAAAATACATCAACAGCAACATACTTGATAATGTTCTATACCAATATCTCCCTGAGGACAACACCTCCAAAACAAAGAAAAACAAAGACGACAACATCCAAACCAACTCTTCTTACAAGGATAATATAGATAGTAATATATATATCCAACCTTACATTAAAACGCCTGATAAAAATCCAACTCCCTTCTTCCAACTTAAAACTCCAGAACGATTAAAAGATTTCTTCATTGATAAGGTCTTTGTCAGAAGACGAGACATTGATATACCTAACCATTACTACCTACTTGGAGACTCCGGTTCTGGAAAAACCAATGCTCTCGTACGACTCTTTTATGACTACCTTCACCATTACAAACATGACTACACCAACCAAGAGAAAAAAGACTGCTTGCCATACAACATAAGGATTTTCTCCCTTCGAGTAGAAAATGTCTTTGAGAGCATCAATAAAGTTAACGTAGATAAGAAAGGGTGCATTCTGCTTCTCGACGCCTTGGACGAGAACCCGATGGCACAAAAACCGAAAGAATCAGAAGAATACAAATCATTTATTCAACAATTAGAAAAGGTCTATACTGACTTTGCCTTTGTCATCACCACATGCAGGTCTCAGTTCTTTTCCGTAGAAAAAGAAATACCCGACACACACAACATCGCCAAAATAGAACTGGTACCTTTCAACGACGACCAAATAGACGAATTCTTAAGCGAGATATTCAACATTTCCAACGAAGCCGAACTACGCAGCAAGGCAATTGAACTTATTAAGAAAAAGGAACATCACGAGATAGCCAAGCGTCCCATCATACTAACCTACATCAGGGATCTTGTCAATACCGACCGTGAATTAAACACCAGTCTCGACTTCTACGACACCATTGCAGAAAGTGAACTATGCCGCAATATAAATCGTATCCAACATAATGTCACTGCCGAACAAATCAGGCAATGGTGGGACATGACATCCGAGGTAGCAGGATACATGTACCAGCATGGGAAAACAGAAATCTCATACGAGGAACTGCGTGATTTCCTCATTCAACATGGTATAGACCATCCAGATAAATACATCAATGAAGACCACTTCCAACGCCGCTCCTTGCTAACACGCTCATCAATAGGATTTCACTTCTCGCACAAGTCTTTCTATGAGTACTTCATGGCCTATCGCTTCCTACAACACCCCGAGGAGATAAAGCAAGTCTATGGCATGGACTTCGCTCTACTACTATACGATGAACTATGTGATGCCTATTCCAATCATCGCAAAGTATCCTTTGCCGACCTCCATACAATAGACAACAATGTTTTTGCCAAATCTCTTCTCAACATAGGTAACAGTCTATATAAAATTAAACATTTCACGCAAGCCAAACCTAAATACACTAAAGCGCTTAACATCAGCCGTAAATTGGCAGAAAACAACCCAGATGCCTTCCTGCCTGATGTGGCCATGACTCTGAACAACCTTGCCAACCTCCACAGTGATACCCACAACTACCCACAAGCCGAACAGGAATACGCTGAAGCACTCGAAATCAGACGCCAATTAGCAAATGGTAACCCAGATGCCTTCCTGCCCCATGTGGCCGATACGCTGAACAACTTGGGTAGCCTCCTTTTCTACACTAATAAATACCCGCTCTCCGAACAGAGATACTCCGAAGCACTTAAAATCCGACGCCAATTGGCAGAAACCGACCCCGAAACCTTCCTGCCCCGTGTGGCCGATACGCTGAACAACTTAGGTCTTCTCCACTCCAACACCTACAACTATCCTCAAGCCGAGCAGGAATACTTTGAATCGCTCAATAGTTACCGCCAATTGGCAAAGACCAATCCAAATGTGTTCCTATCACGTATGGCTATAACCCTAAACAACCTAGGCATTCTCCACCGCAACACCAAAAACTATCCCCAATCCGAACAAGAATACTCCGAAGCACTCGAAATCCGCCTTCAATTGGCAAAGGTCAACCGCGATACTTTCCTACCTGATGTAGCCATCACACTCAACAACTTAGGAAAGCTCCACTACTATACTCACAAATATCCACAAGCTGAAGAGGAATACACCAAAGCACTCAGTATCCGCCGCCAGTTGGCAGAGGCCAACCCTGATGCATTCCTGTCGGATGTAGCTGGAACACTCTTTAATATCGCATGTTTACACCTTGCCCGGAAAGAGTACCCCGCTGCGGAGGCTGCAGCTTTGGAGAGTCTGGAGAAGTACCGCATCATGGCAGAGAAGAGCTCTGCCGCATTCGAACCAAAAGTAAAAAGGGGGGAAGAGCTATTGGAAGACATCCGGAAGGCGAAAGAGGCAGAAGAATAGGGCTTGGACTGGTCTTTTCCCGCCCTCTATAATCCTGTGGAGCCGTTCAATACAGCTTCATAAAAAAAATCTTATTTGTTGGTTATCCGTCAGCTGGACGGGCTACGAGCGGATAAGGAACTAATATCGATGCCATATTGAAGGACGCTGCTACGTCCCGAGAGAGACTCATGCGGGGTGGTGGTGCCGGAGATGACAAAAAAAGTAGCGTTGTGTGAAATAATTTGTATCTTTGCTGTACATAATAGAAAACAAGACCATGCGTTAACTATATTATTTTCAAGATTTTTAATTAAAAGATTTTGCATTTCAGGATGTCCGAAGCATCCGTCGAGAGGGATTTATTGTCCCTGCTGCGGAGAGTAATTTGACATATCGGGCATACCGGAAACGTAGTTTTTTCTATTCATCTTTTAATTTTAAAAATCATGAAAGCAAAAAGAAAAAGAATCAAAAGCAAGGGTACTCTCATGGCATGGAGCAACGGCACTACAACCCATTTACAGCAGAAACAACTGAAAGAGTTGGAGAAAGATTTCTACCACCAATGGGCACACTACAACCACCGCGTGGAGCAAGGTTATGAATGGGAGATTGACGAGCCCTCGGTGCTTCGCGGCGAGAGCATGGTAATGGAGGAATACAGCGACAAACTCTGGGACTTAGGTCTGCATGTGGAAAGCCTGATGCGACTGTTGCAGGCAGCAACGCACCTGATTGACTGGGAACATGTGTTTATTGGCAGCGATATCAACTACCACCATCGCAATCTTTCACGCTTCCGCTACTTGGTAAGCCGCTGTTGGGAGCGGGTGCGCGAAGACCCTACATTAGAACCTCTGCTGGCCGACAGCACCGCCTACGACTGGTTTCTCGAAATGGAACAGAAATATGCCGACTGTAAAGGCACTGGGTGGATTGGCTGAAAGACAACGCCCTTCAATCGCTCTCGTGGCAGATTCGGCACATCTGCTCCCCTACCTTGCTCATCAGTTCCGGGCTTACCATCGTGCTTTTGGGGCAAAGTGTAATGCCCATCATCGCGGCAACATCGTGCAACTTGTGGTCATAATCCTGTTTCAGGGTGAAGATATACGAGTGGCACGACGGGCCCAAGAACGACTCCTTCAAGGCACTGGCCTTGTAAACAATCTCATTAAACATGTGGTCTGAAGCCACACCGGTTTTGCATTCCACAACAAAAAGTGTGTTGGCCTTGATAAAGACCACATCCAGCTCGTTGTTGTGCTGGCTTCCGGGTCGCGCAATACGCACACCGATGGCTATCTGCTGGGGCGACACCAGGCGGAGCAAGGTATAATAGACATACTCTTCAAACCAACCGCCCGTAAGGAAGTCTATCTCATGCGGCTGCAACATATCGGGCACCTGCGGCACAAAACCGAGGGCATTGAGCAACACCGGCAGCCCCGGCACAGCCTTGCGCACCGGAGGACGCTTAGCCGCAGTCCCTTCGGCAGTGAAAGGCCGTCCCTTGCCAAAAGTTATGTCGTGGATCGGCAACGCATGGCGTGTTCCGCGGTAATGCAGACGCAGCAACTCCAACGCCTCGAAGGCGCGATACGGCAGCCTCCTTGCTTTGAAACAGTCAAACACCCGCTGGGCATCCTCCTCGCTGTGGCGGGGACGGTGCCCACCCTTGTTCAAGTCATGCCCCAGACCGTGCAGCCTGAAATATTCTACCATCGACATTCGGTAGCGAATCGTATCTACCGTGTCGCGCTCTTGTCCCGCAGTCGTGTCGAACGGGGAACGGACAATAAGATTCTCGCGTGTCTGGACATAGAACAGCCGTGCATCGAACGCTGAAAACACATGCTGCACCGCAAGAGCCAAATACCGTGTGCCGCCCGCCAGATTCACCCAGTACTCCGTTTGGGGCGACAGACGCGACTGCAACTTGCGACTGATACGCTCATAGATATAGCTGTCCTCGTCGCGTTTAAAAGCGATAAACTCCAATTGTTCGTCGGGCAACTGGAACAATGCCGCGTAGGGTGCCATCAAACGGCGGTCCTCGCGCGTGGAAATAAACAACAATCGGTCACCCTCTTCATAATATTGCTTCAAGAAGAGGTACGCCGCCAACGGCTCTTCAGGGTCGAAAATATTGACAAGAGTTTTCATTTCAGAACTTCAATACATCCTGTATGTTGGGTGGCGTGATGCACACCACGCCCTGTGAAACGATAAAAATACGTACCCGACGGCATACGTCTTGCCGCAGGGTCCCAGAACTGGTCTTCCCGGCTGATGTTC
>ONIP01000049.1 GCA_900317955.1 uncultured Bacteroidales bacterium | reverse complement strand
TATGAAGAAACGCCAACAAGAAATCGTCATCGACCAGCCAGAACCGATCTACAGCGAAATCACCATTCCCCAAGTCGACCCCGATAGCCTAACACACTACTAGTCAAGCTAGGTAATCACCAACTACACCCCATAAATAAAGCAAGATGAGCAACATACCCACAGGGAAAACTTATGTCGGCAGCGACGAACTGTATGCCAATGTGCAACGCACTATGCGGCTCTGTGCTGAGATGAACAGCGGTTGGCACACCGAGGCAGAGGTGCGCGACTGCCTGCGCGAGATTACCCGCAGCCAAGTGCCCGACACCGTGCGCGTATTCACGCCGCTCAACATCAACTACGGCCCCGGCGTGCGCTTCGGCGACGACTGCTTTCTTAACTTCGGATGCACACTGCTGGCCATCGGTGGCATCACCATCGGCGACGGTGCATTCATCGGCCCCCACTGCGTGCTGGCCACCGAGTACCACCCTGAAGACCCCGCCACACGCCATACGCTGCTCACCAAGCCCATCGTCATCGGCCGTAACGCTTGGCTGGGCGCTGACGTCAAGGTGCTGGCAGGTGTCACCATCGGCGAAAACGCAATTGTCGCAGCCGGCAGCGTGGTCACCAAGGATGTGCCCGCCAACATGGTGGTGGCAGGAAGCCCTGCCCGAGTCATACGTCCTATCAATTCCGAAAAGTAACAACCAATGAAAACCATGCCAACCATTATCGCCGCCATCATGATGCTTTTTGCCACCGCTTGCCACAAGGACGAACCTGTCACCCCGTCGTCATCCCATCTCGAAGACATCACGCTCACCATCGGTGGCCAGAGTTTCACGGCGAAGATGGAACAGAACAGCACCGCCGAAGCCTTCCGTGCCCTGCTGCCCTTGACGCTGGAGATGCAGGAACTGAACGGCAACGAGAAATACCACTACCTCTCCCAGTCGCTCCCCACCAACCGCACCAAAGTAGGCACCATCCACGTGGGCGACATTATGCTCTATGGCGACAACTGCGTGGTGGTCTTCTACGAGACCTTCACAACCTCCTACCAATACACCCCCATCGGACACATCACCAACCCCGAAGGTCTCAAAGAAGCCCTCGGAAGCGGCTCAACAACCGTCCATTTTACAACACAATAATTCAAAGAGATTTCACTGACAATAAGATACAAGAAATAGATGGTTTTACCGAATGAAACCTCCACGGAAGAGAAATTACTGTGCTGAATAATCTATAGAGAAAGAAATCGTCCGCACGGGGCAATAAAAAAGGAATGTGGGCGTTAATTAAGGTCAGTTAGTTATCAAAATGGCAACGAAGACAAAGAAATTATCACTCACTGATTTCCCCGAGAAGGAGAAGACCGTAGGCAACATCGACGTGAAAGTCTATGGCGAGACCTCCTACGAGAACCAGATGGCTGTGTTGAGCCACTGGTTGCACAATCACCGACGCGAGACCACCAAAGAGGAGCAAGTCGAGATAATCGATGCTATACGCGACTTTCTTTCGAGGAAGGAGTTCCGCCAAAAGATAGACATCGACGAAATGACCGACGGCGAGGTGTTGATGGCAGCCGAAGACCCGGCGCAGTACGACCTCTTCTCTCAGTTCTTCAACGTACCCTTCCCCTCTCCCGACAACCCCAAGTTCACCTTTATAGACCTCTTCGCCGGTATGGGCGGTTTCCGAATCGCTATGCAGCAACTTGGCGGCAAGTGCGTATATTCATCCGAGTTCAAGGCTTCAGCACAGCAAGTCTATCTCGCGAACTATGGCGAAATGCCGTTTGGTGACATTACGAAGGAATCGACCAAAAGATACATTCCCGACCATTTTGATGTTCTTTGCGCAGGCTTCCCGTGTCAGGCATTCTCGGCTGCAGGTGCAAGGAAAGGCTTTGCCGACGAGACGCGCGGAACGCTTTTCTTTGAGGTGGCCCGGATATTGAAAGAGAAACGCCCGAAAGCATTCTTCCTCGAAAATGTGGAGGGCTTGGTGAACCACGATAGAGGACGCACGATGCGCATCATCCTCGACACTCTTCGAAGCCTTGGGTACAAAGTCAGCCACAGGGTGCTGGACGCTTCAGACTTCGGTGTGGCGCAAGCGAGACGGAGAATATACATCGTGGGAACAATCGACAAAGAAGTCTCACTGGATGATTTCCCCGTGAGGAGAGCAACAGTTGGCGACGTATTGGAGCATGGTAAACCTCTATCAGACAACCGCATTACAAAGCTGCTGCTCAAAAAATTCTCCTTGGATGAACTCTATGGCAAATCAATTAAGGACAAACGTGGCGGTGGCGACAACATCCACAGTTGGGATATTGGCATTAAAGGCGAAACCACCAAAGCTGAACGTACTCTGCTTGACAAGATGCTCACCGAGAGAAGAAAGAAGAAATGGGCTGAACAATGGGGCATCGATTGGATGGACGGAATGCCACTCACTCGCAAAATGATAGCCTCATTTTATGCCGGCAAAGACCTCGACAAACTGCTTGAAAGCCTTGTGAAAAAACGTTACCTCGTATACGAGCATCCCAAGAAGCGCGTCACAAAGAAAACAGAAGGTGGAGTAAGCTACAATGTTAGAGAAGAAGATGAAAGTAAGCCACGAGGGTACAACATCGTATCAGGCAAACTGAGCTTTGACATTAGCAAAATACTCGACCCTAACGATGTGTCCCCCACGCTTGTGGCAATGGATATGAACAAGCTGTATGTATGTGACAATGGAGGCCTGCGTCGGCTTACGTTGCGCGAGGGCTTACGCCTATTCGGTTATCCAGAGGAATATGTGCTTGGAATGTCCGAAAGGGACGGATATGACCTCTTGGGCAACACCGTTGTCGTTCCTGTAATAAAGGCCGTGGCCGAGCGACTTATCAACGGAATCAGCAAACAGAATAATTAACAACGAATAATATGAGATTAACAGCACAAGAAGTTTACAATCGTCTCGTGAACGATGATAAAATATGCGAGGCGAAAGGGCAGATACGTTTTTATCTTGGCGATGTTGACATCATAGTCAAGCAACGTGATGTAGTCGGAAATATCATGCAGGAGTGGCTGGAGGGCTGGCTGAAGAAGAATGGTATCGACTACGCACCCAACCCCAACTCGCAGATGCCGCCCGACTTCTACCTTAACCCCGACAATGTGAAAGAGGACTTGCTCGAGGTCAAGGCGTTCAACTATAAGGCAACTCCCGGCTTTGACATCGCCGATTTCAACGCCTATCAGTCCGAACTGATAGAGAAGCCGTACATGCTTCACTCGAAATACCTCATCTTCGGCTATGTGATGCAGGATGACGGCTATGTGGTCATAAAGAAGATGTGGCTGAAGAACGTGTGGGAAATATGCCGCCCGATGGCCAACTGGCCGCTGAACCTGCAAGTGAAGGACAAGGTTGTACACAAGATACGCCCTGCCAAATGGTATTCAAAGGGGCGAACCAAATTCCTCCCTTTTGAAAAGATTGAGGACTTTATTTCGGCAATGGACGAAACCGTATACAAGAACCCAAAGACACGGGAGGAAAGCGGCGAGTGGCTGTCGAAGTTCTTGAAAAGCTACAAGAAGCAATATAACAAGAAACTCAAAATACCACGCTGGAGCGAGATAGAAGGCAAGTATGTTCTTTGATGAATAACCTTTTGCCTCATATTAGTCGCAGAAATAAAACTAACTGAAAAACCAACGCGATAAAAATACCGCGAACAAAACTACTAAAAAGGGTGCATATGAAACTACTAATTTCGTAGGCATGGAAATTACTAGTTTTGTCGTCATCCCCGCTGGGGCAGTCCCGGAAACGGCTTCTCGCGCCCATAAGAGAATAACACCGCTCTGCGGACAATAAAATCCGCAGGGTGGCGTTATTTTGGCGATTAACTTTTAATGGTTAGGACATGAAGAAAGCATTGATGCTATGCGCGGCGATGTTCGCTCTCGCCGCCATGACCGCCTGCAAGCAAAACACAAACAATCAAACACAGGACAATATGGAACAGAGACTAACATTGACTCAGGAGTGGGACAAGGTGTTCCCGCTGAGCGAGAAGGTGAACCACCGCAAGGTGACGTTCGAGACACAGTACGGGCTGACTTTGGCAGCCGACCTCTACACGCCAAAGAATGCCCAGGGCAAGCTGGCGGCTATCGCCGTGAGCGGTCCCTTCGGTGCCGTCAAGGAGCAGAGCAGCGGACTCTATGCCATGCGGATGGCTGAGCGTGGTTTCGTGGCATTGGCTTTCGACCCGTCCTATACTGGCGAGAGCAGCGGAGAACCCCGCCGCACCGCCTCGCCCGACATCAACACCGAGGACTTTTTGGCCGCCGTCGACTACCTCTCTAAACTTGGAAATGTCGACCCCGAGCGCATCGGCATCATCGGCATCTGTGGCTGGGGTGGCATTGCACTCAACGCTGCTGCTGCCGACACCCGCATCAAGGCCACCGTCGCCTCCACTATGTACGATATGAGCCGTATCAGCGGTAACGGCTATTTCGACAGCGACGACAAAGAGGAGTCGCGCCATGCTGCCCGAGAGGCAATGGGCAAACAGCGTCTTTCCGACCCTATGGCAATGGCTGGCGGAGTTGTCGACCCGCTGCCCGAGGATGCCCCGCAGTTCGTCAAAGACTACCATGCCTATTACAAGACTCCGCGCGGCTACCATAAGCGCAGCGGCAACAGCAACGATGGCTGGCGCACCATCGGCACCCAGGCCTACGCCAACGCCCGCTTCCTCTACTACATCAACGAGATTCGCTCTGCCGTCCTCGTGATGCACGGTGCAGAAGCCCACTCGCGCTACTTCGGCGAGGCGGCTTACCATTACATGGTGGATGGAAAGGCTGAAGGCTACAACTTTGTCGGCAAACCCAATCCCAACCCCGACAACAAGCAGCTGCTCATCATACCCGGTGCCACCCACTGCGACCTCTACGACGGTGGCGAGGGCAACTACATCCCTTGGGACGCGCTGGCCGAGTTTTTCAGCAAGAACCTATAGTCTGTGGAATGAAAACTGAGATAACTCCCCAAGACAGCATCCGGGCGGAAGCATTCCGTCTGTGGATGTCATCACCCATGCCGATGGTCACGTTGGTAAAGACACTTGATGTGGGCCACATTGTCAGAACTAGCAAGCGCACAGGCATCAAGTTCAATACGCTAATGTGCTGGTGCATTGGCACAGCCGCCAAAGGCATCAAGGAATTTTATATTCTACCTGAGCATGGTAAGCTGTTCCAATTTGACAAACTTGCCATCAATGTTATCGTGATGAATAGCAAAGGGGGTATCAACTCTTGCGACATTCCCTATTCTGATAACCTACAACAGTTCACCAATGATTATCGGGAACTGACTGCAGCGAGTACCAATGAGTGCAAGAGTTCTTTCCTTGAGGAATGCATGGTTATTGGCACATCAGCCATGATAGCAACCGAGCTTGATTGTGTCGTCAACCAATACTCGAACCAGTTCAGTAATCCGATGGTGATGTGGGGAAAGTATCACAAATGGCTGTTCCGAACAACGCTCCCTATATCGTTCCAGTTCCATCATGTTCAGATGGATGGTAGCCACGCAGCTACATTTCTTGATGAACTTCAAAAGGCAATAAATACTTTATGACCTGTTTCACGCTTGCAGACTTCATCTTTAAAAACAAATGGGCATTGAAGACAATTAATATTAGACGAATTAAATTATGAAACAGATAGTTTTAGCATTTGCATCAATAATCCTGTTGTGCTCCTGCGGGTCGAACACATCAAAGACCACGATAACCGAAAAAATGGCATACGAAGGTGTAAGTAACTATTGCCACAGCGAGTATGACTGGAGCATAGCCGAAGACAACCCTGACATCATGACTCTCGAGATGGGTGAGGAGACCGACTCTGCCTATCAAGTGGTGTTCCGCAGTTATACAGGGGCACTGGTTTATTTCAATGTCGATAAAAACAATGGCTCCACAAGAATGGAGGAGTATGTTCCCGCACTTGATATCAAGAATGACGTAGGAACCATTAATCTATTCGACTACATCTAACACGTTAATTCGGGAATGTGTTAATTCGTTAATCTTTGATGCGCCAAGGACTAACGCATTAACACGTTATCACATTCACACAATCCTATATGACATTACATAAGAAAACGTTCCACGAACTGACCACCGACGAGCTATATGAACTGCTGAGAGTGCGCAGCGAAGTCTTTGTGGTCGAGCAGAACTGCGTCTATCAAGACCTTGACGGCGACGACCAGCAGTCCATCCATCTATGGCTAACCGTCAATGACAAGGTTGTCGCCCTGGCTCGTGTATGCCCTGCCGGAACCCACATGAAAGAGATTTCCATCGGCCGAGTCATCACAACAGAGCGGGGCAAGGGCTATGGCAAGCAAATCATGCTTCATGCCATCGATGCAGCCGTGGAGCATTTCGGTGCTACGCTCATCGATATTGAGGCACAGGAATATGCCAAAGGCTTCTACGAAAGTGTAGGATTCAAGCAATCTTCCGACACCTTTATGCTCGATGGCATTCCCCACATTAGAATGACTTGGACAAAAACGGCAAACAGATAATTGCTATGGATTATAGAAAAGAAACGATTAGAATTCGTCAATTCGTTAATGTGTTAATTCGTTAGTCATTTTGAATTCGTCAATTCGTTAATGTTAATTCGTTAGTCATTTTGAATTCGTTAATTCGTAATTTAGATAATCATTGTTGCGCCAAAGACTAACATATTAGAATTCGTCAATTCGTTAATGTGTTAATTCGTTAGTCAAATGATTCACACATTAACACATTTACACGTTTACACATTCTTATATGTACCTTCCGAATGGCGGTTGAAATTAAATTTCATCAATCCAAATAAAATGTGTACTTTTGCAAATTGAAAAGGTTTAGAATATGGCCAAGCGAAACACAATAATTGTAAAAGATACAACCATTCGAACATTGTCGAAAGATGGGATCGATTATATCTGCATCACCGACATTGCCAAGCAGCGCAACCCCATTGATCCTAATGGCGTGATTGCAAATTGGATGCGTAACCGTAACACCATTGAATATCTTGGTCTTTGGGAGACTCTCTACAATCCGAATTTTAAACCCCTCGAATTCGAGGGGTTTAGACGCAATGCCGGTCTGAACGCCTTTACCTTGTCGCCCTCACAGTGGATTACAGCCACCAACGCCATAGGCCTTATTTCACAGGCAGGACGCTATGGTGGCACCTATGCCATCTCTGACATTGCCTTTAAGTTCGCCAACTGGGTGTCTGTCGAATTTGAACTCTATCTTGTTAAGGAATTCCAACGCCTGAAGGCCGAAGAGCAGCAAGCCATCGGCTGGAGTGCTAAACGAGAACTCTCCAAGATTAATTATCATATCCACACCGATGCTGTCCGTGCCAACCTTATCCCCGACGAGGTGGATGCCTACCACAGCTCGCTCATCTATGCAGAGGAAGCCGATGTGCTGAATGTGGCCTTGTTCGGTATTACTGCCAAAGAGTGGCGCGATGCCAATCCTGACAAGAAAGGCAATATGCGCGACTATGCCACCATCAATCAGCTCATCTGTCTCTCCAACCTCGAAAACCTAAACGCTGTCTTCATTGGTGATGGCATCCCGCAACGTGAGCGGCTGAAACGACTGAACAAAATCGCCATCAAGCAAATGAGTGTTCTGGAGGAAGTGGAAAATAGAAATCTGCTGAAATAAGATTTATATTGAGAATTCAAATAAATAGTGCTCTTTGCACCACGAAACCAAAACTGAAAGTATGGCATAAAACAGAAGAATTAGAATAGACATAAAGACATATTGAAGACTTTGCCTCTGGCTGATTTTACTGCCGGAGGCATTTTTATTACGATATATGGAAAATAACTTTTTCGGAAACTTTAACAACTTTTTGCAAAAAAAACTTGGTCAACTCAATTTTTGTATATACCTTTGCACTTGAAAGTAAATAACTAAAAAATAAATGATTATTATGGATAAACTTATTGAAAAACTGAATAATCCTTTTGATGGATTAACAAAAAATGAATTTCAAAAAACATGTTCTGACATCGCGAAAGACCTGTTTTGCAACTATTGTATCAACTGCAATGGAAGAGAATATTATTTCGCAGAAATGGAATTCTATTATTGGGAAAAGGAAAAATGGAATGAAAAATGGAATAGAGTAACATACCCAAGAGATGGATACGAGGCATGTGATTTGTTTTTTCATCTAAGCGGATTTGATATCTGTTTTAAGAGTTCTTATGAGAAAGCAAAATTTGGTGGTATTCTTGTTAGAAGTATTATGAACGAAGAAAATGAAGTCTTTGCTGGACCTTTGAATTGTAAAGATATAATACTGAATTCATGTGGACGAAGGGAAATGCCCGTGTTAAAAGCTATTGAGAGAAAAAAGAGAAAAAGAGAATGGATACCTGATGTTAAATCAACGTATAGGCTGTTGGGCAAAGAAGATATGAATAATAACATCGACGGGAATCTTAATCTTTGTTTTTATGATTCAATTATTATTTCTAAGGGCTATTGGAACCCCAAAAAGAAAAGTTTTAATAAGGATAAAGGTTGTGTAATTGAAAGAAAAGGAACATATAACGTTGAAAGATTTTCAAAATGATTACCGACTCTATCACCAACACCGTCTATTTCTCAAGTCTGCTGCCGGAGAAATGCCCGGTTCTGAATGCTCATATCGTTGATGCGTTGCGGAAACGGGATATTCCATTCACCTATCTGAAAGGAACAAAAGACATCTGGTGCCGCGATTATATGCCCATCCAAATCGAGAAGGATAGGTTCGTGTTCTATAGATATACTCCCGATTATCTGCAGGATAAAAAAGGTCTCACCCTTCAAACTGACCCTAAGTTCGTCTTCCATGAAGGATCGAACGAGTTGCGTCGACTGCTTCCTATGAGCATGGAGGAAGAAGTCCGTTTCGATGGGTTACGTCCGATTCCTGTAGTGCATCCGGTATTCCACCACATTGAATCGGACTTGGTGATGGATGGTGGCAACGTAGTGAAATGCGGCGACAAGGTTGTGATGACGGACAAGGTGTTTGTAGAGAACAAAGACAAAACGCCACAAGATGTGCAACGTCAGATAGAAGAATCGTTCCAATGTGAGGTCGTTTTCCTCCCATGGGATAGGAGCGAGAAATATGGTCACAGCGATGGTATCGTCCATAGTCTGGGCGACAACCGAGTGTTGATGACCAATTATGCCGATTTCGACAAGGCTTTTGCCGATGAATATCTTCGAATCTTGGAGAAGAATTTTGATGTCACTATTTTGAAATATAATGTGAAACGGAAGCACAAGCGCAGTTGGTCGTACATCAACTTCTTGCAAATAGGCACTCTCGTGCTTGCTCCGCAAATAGGAATACCCGAAGATGAGCAGGCGATGGAGCAAATCAGCAGTACCCTACCCGATTGCGAAATAGTGGGCATACCGGCATTGGAAGCCGTGAGACGAGGTGGAGCATTGAACTGCATATCGTGGAATATAAAAGTATAAAAACATGGTATATAATATTCAAGAGAAGAGTAAGTTCTATGCAAAGTTAACAGTAGAGAAGCTAGAAGAAATGGCCCTACAAGGAGATGCATGGGCTCAATTTGAACTTGGAGTATGTTATACAAACGGGATAGATGTTGTGCAAGATTACAAACAAGCCGTGAAATGGTATACCCAAGCAGCAGAGCAAGGCCATTCTTGGGCACAGACAAACCTTGGAAACCGTTACAATCTTGGAGAAGGCGTTCGAAAGAGTTACAGAAAGGCTGTGGAGTGGTATATGAAAGCAGCCGAACAGGGTTTAGACAAGGCACAGTTCCTCCTCGGGCTTAGCTATTATGAAGGTGAAGGGGTGAAGAAGGATTATGTAAAGGCCACGGAATGGTACACAAAAGCGGCAAGGCAAGGACACTCAGGGGCACAATTCGAATTGGGGTATTGCTATAGAAAGGGGAAAGGGGTAGAAAAGGATCTTGCAAAAGCCGTAAGATGGTTCTCCAAAGCGGCAAAACAGGGAGAGGAATACGCACAATTTTATATGGGTGTATGCTTTGAAAGAGGAGAAGGTGTTAGAAAGAATAATAAAAAGGCAGCGGAATGGTACATCAAAGCTGCGGAGCGGGGAGTTGTTGAAGCACAGTATAATTTGGTTGCATTCTACGAAAATGGCTTTGGCGTTGAAAAGAACAAAGCCAAAGCGATAGAATGGTGTAGTAAGGCCGCCGAGCAGGGCGACACTATGGCACTATACCATCTTGGCTGTTGTTATGAAGATGGCAGAGGGGTCGGAATGGACAAAAAGAAGGCTTTCGAACTTTTCAGCAAAGCTGGCGAACAGAGGCATCCCCAGTCATTGTTCAAATTAGGTGACTATTATTATCAAGGCATTGAGGTTGAACAGGATGACGAAAAGGCAGAACTTTATTACAGGTTGGCCGCAATGGAAGGTGATAGGGAAGCGGTACGTAAGATTTATGATTTAGAACGGATGAAGGCAGAAAGAAAAGCTGCTAAGAGGAACTGGAGTGACATCATCCTGTCGGAAATGGAAGGCCAGGAAACAACGAATAGAGAGGATTATGATGATGTGCCATTCTGATGGAGTTGCTATTGAGAATTAAAAGGCGGCACTTCGGTGTTACTTTTTTTTGCGATTGAAAGATGCGATTGAATACTTCGGTATTCAGTCGCTTTTTTTTATGATGCTTGACGACATCGGCAGCGGCATCACCTCTTGTTCAAAATCAAATGATGCGAGAATCCAAACCAAGGACGGAACTTCCATTTTCGGGTTCCTTTTTCATGCGGGCAATAATAATGAGAATTCGGCGTTAATAAAGAAAGATAGAAACAATTAACAAATTGCCACATGGATATAACAGGCAGACCCAACCCCGACGAGGCTTTCCCGAATCCCAATCTCCCGCGCCTCTGCTTCATCAAGAACGTGGTGAAGAACCCGCGTATCATCATCGGCGACTATACCTACTACGACGATGTAGACGGTGCCGACCAGTTTGAGAAGCATGTCACCCATTTCTACGACTTCATTGGTGACCGACTGATTATCGGCAAGTTCTGCGCCATCGCCAAAGGGGTTGAGTTTGTGATGAATGGTGCAAATCACCGCATGGACGGCGTGACCACCTATCCGTTCTATATCATGGGTGGTGACTGGGGCAGCGCCATCGCTCCTGTGAAAGACGAATTGCCTCTGAAAGGCGACACCGTTGTGGGCAATGACGTTTGGATCGGCCAAAATGTAACCATTATGCCGGGCGTTCATATTGGCGACGGAGCCATTATCGGGGCCAACTCGGTTGTTGCCTCCGACATTCCTCCATACGCTGTTGCCGTGGGAAACCCATGCCGAGTGGTCAAAATGCGTTTCGACGATGAGTTCATTGCCTATCTATTGAAATTGAAGTGGTGGGATTGGGACATAGAGAAGATTGAGGCAAATTTTGAAGCATTGTCAAGTGGTGTTTTATCATTGATCAGAAACCTATAAATTCCAATTTAGCAAACAGAAACAAATATGAAATACCGATACATTGCCAGTTGCGTCTTTACGAGGGACTACCC
>ONIP01000029.1 GCA_900317955.1 uncultured Bacteroidales bacterium | reverse complement strand
GTGCTTTCAGCACGTTTATCGGACACTAATAATCTGAAACATTACGAAGGCCTGAGTGTGCCAAAGGCACACAATCCTATTAACCCCGCACTAAACACCGTAGGTGTGCAGTGTGGGGAAACACACAAAAAAAGCCCTGAGTCACTGCATTCCGCAACTCGGGCTATTTCGAGGGAAAAGAAACTAACGATTAAAGAAGGCCTTTACCTGCTTTAAACTTAGGTGATTTCTTGGCAGCAATCTTGATTTTTGCGCCAGTGCGGGGGTTGCGACCCATGCGGGCAGGACGCTCTGTTACATCAAAGGTGCCAAAACCAACGAGAGTAATCTTCTCGCCTTTGGCGAGCTGCTCTTTGACTACATCTACATAAGCGTTTAATGCTTTGCCGGCATCAACTTTGGTCAACCCAGCTTTCTCAGCCATTGCGGCAATTAATTCGGTCTTGTTCATAGTGATTATTTTAATAGGTTTTTGACTTGTTTTTCGGTTGCAAATATAAACCTTTTTTTTTATTAGTTGGCAGTCTTTCCAAAATTTATTTTGTTAAAAAAAATACCCATTTTTTACAACACTAATTTCCAGCCTGTTAGATTGCAGCCACGGAGGAATTCAGCAACGGTCATGCGTTTTTTTCCACTGATTTGGAGACTCAAAACACTGATAAATCCATCGCAAACACCAATTTTGACCACGCTTTTTCCGTCAGTTACGACACTTTCTTGCTCGCTATTCTGGTCCGGCATAAAGCACACCTGGTATATCTTAAACGGGTGCACTATGCCGGATGGATCTTGCAACTGCATGGTTGCGGCAGGATACGGAGACAGCCCCCGCACAAGGTCTACTATGCGGGCTCCCGGCAGCCGCCAATCTATAGCACAGTCCGGCTTGAATATCTTGGGCGCAGCAGGAGCGTTGGCAACTTCCGGCTGGGGCTTCGCAACAAGCGTTCCGGCAGCTATCCCCTCAAGGGTCTCTACAACCAGTTTCCCACCCATCGTGGCCAACCGGTCGTGGACACTCCCTGCATCGTCCTCGGCAGTTATGGGTGTGCTCGCCTGCATCAGTATCGAGCCTTCGTCTATATGCTCATTCAGCATAAACGTAGTTATTCCAGTCTCTGTCTCCCCGTTGATGATTGCCCAGTTGATGGGAGCAGCACCACGATACCGCGGTAGCAAGGAGGCATGAAGATTGAAAGTACCTTTAGGGGGCATGGCCCACACGCTCTTGGGCAACATCCGGAAAGCAACCACTACAAAAATATCGGCATCCCACTGTCGCAGACTCTCCTGAAAGTCAGGGTCTCGGAGCTTCTCTGGCTGCAACAGGGGGAGCGAGTGCTCAAGGGCGTATTGTTTCACCGGCGAGGCTGTCATTTTCAACCCCCTCCCCGTAGGACGGTCGGGCACAGTAACCACTCCGACAACTTCATGTCCGGCTTGACAGATGGCTTGAAGGGAGGCAACGGCAAAGTCGGGCGTCCCCATAAAAACTATTCTCATTATTCTGGTCTATTTATTATTTGTTTTGCCACGGCACAGCGTCACTGCCGACGCTCTACCTCTTGGCAGTAAATTTCCTCTGTTTCGTTCCTTTCGTGGCAACCAATACCAGCCCGCTACCTCACCCTCACACGCATCCCCGACTTGAACCGGGTTACATCGGGATTGAGTGCCTTGAGTTTGTCGGCCGTGGTATAGTTCCTCTTGGCAAGGTCCTCAAGGGTCTCTCCCTTGCGCATAGTCGCGTATACGGGCTTATTGGAACGCTTCGGTGCTGCTATCTCTTCGGGCACTATGCTCTTGTCTGCTTTGTACACAAGTTCCTCCCCCTTGCTCGGTTTGCGTATTCCGAAATAAGTCTTGTCTAAATAAAGCTTGCGGGTTCTAAGGGTGTAGTTCGAAAAATCAAGTATCCACTCTGGGTCGAAAGGCTCATATTGAAACCTCACCTCAAAATGCAGATGCGGCCCCGTCGAACGGCCCGTGCTCCCGCCAAGTCCAAGAACCTGGCCTGCGGCAACCACCTGCATCGGCTTCACGTTGATTTTTGAAAGGTGTCCGTACACTGTTTCAAGTCCGTTGTAATGTCGCACTACCACCAAATTCCCGTATGCGCCCATGGGCCTCGCAATACGCACAACCCCGTTAAACGCACAATGCACCGGCTCACCCATCCTGAGCCGTATATCCACTCCCCTGTGCGGCCGGTTCCAACGCCAGCCATACGGCGACGTTATAATGTTCTTGACAGGAAAACAGAACTTCTCGTTCCCCTTGAGCAGACTAAACGAAATCTCGTCAGGCAGGGAGTCCATCGACAGGTTGACCAATCGCACATGCGACCCGCTCAGATTGCGTCCATACCATAGGGAAGAAGGAGCCGGAAGGGATGCATTGTACATCACATCTATCAACTCATCTCCCGAGGCAAGAGCCGTGTCTATCGCTGTAGGGTCTGGCTCCGGCTCGTGTATCTCCAAAGCCGGACGCGCTTGCTTGGTATCTGCTTTTTTCTTGTCGCCGCCTTTCTGTGCCCTCGACTTTGCCTGCCCTTCCCTTATGCGGGCATGTATCAAAGAGTCATAGTAACTCTCTTTCACTGGCTGCTGGGCTGACAGCTGCCCGCCCACAAGAAGCATGATAATGATTATCTTCAACTGCCTGCGTAGCCTCCCCACAGGGATGCCCAACATTTCTCTGTATTTTGCCACGGTACGGCGGGCAACAGGATAGCCCCGTTCGCTGAGCTGCTTCGCCAAGGCTTCATCCGAGAGCGGATTCCGCTTGTCCTCGGCATCCACAGCCGCCTGCAATTCTTGCCTTACAGCCTCTGTGGCGATCTCTTCACCTGCGTCGTTTACTATGGCCTGCGAGAAACAATCCTTCAACGGGAACGTCCCGAACTCCGTCTGGACATACTTGCTGTTCACTACCCGCGACACGGTCGATATATCGTATCCCGTCTGGACAGCGACATCCTTTTGCAACAGGGGTTTGAGGTCGGAACTGTCTCCCGTCAGGAAAAAACGGTATTGTTTGCGAAGTATTACGCGCATTACACGCAGCATACTCTGGTGCCGCTGGTTCAATGTCTCTACCAGCAAGTCGGCACTCTCGGTGTTGGCGCGCAGAAAGTCAAGTGCCTGCTTATCTCCCGGAGTAGGCTTCTTTATCCCTTCAAGCTGCTGCAACATCTCTTGGTAATAAGGGCTTTTCTGTAGTTGGGGAAGGTACCGGTCGTTTAACGTAAGGGTAAGCTCGTCTTCATGGCGCGTCACCACAAAATCCGGCACTATATAACGGGCATGGGTAGTGTCAGTCTCCCCGGTACCCGGCTTGGGATTCAGTTTGCGTATTCTCGCAATGGCAGCGTCCAACTCTGCTTCCGTAAGGCCAAGTTCTTCCATCACCTTATGGTAATTATGGCTGGCAAACGAATCAAAACACTTGTCTATGATTTCTATTGCCTGGAGCGTAGGCTCATCCTGCAAGTCGGCACGGTGCAACTGAATGGAGAGGCATTCTTGAAGGTTCCTTGCCGCAATGCCGGGCGGATCCATCTCCTGCACGGTCTTCAGCACTTCCAGGACTTCCTCTGCCGTCACCTCTATCCCTTGTGTAAAAGCAAGGTCGTTGACTATTAGGTCTATGCTCCGGCCTACATAGCCCGCGTCATCTATACTCCCCACTAACTCTTGCGCTATAGCCCGCTGCCGTTCTGTCAACGGCCGCATGTCCAGTTGTCCCAGCAGATGGTCAAAAAAAGACTCTTCCGATATGTAAACCTTCTCATGAACATCCTGATTCTTGTCCCTTTCTTGCCGTTCGCGGTAGCTGTAATCATCGTCATCCGTGTCTTCTCCAGCAGGGTCGTAACCATTGGAATCCGTCTCCGGCAACGACTCCATCATTTCGTTGGAACGCTCCGATACCTCAAGAACTGGATTCTTCTCTACCTCTTCCTTGAGTCGCTGCTCAAGTTCAATGACTGGCATTTGTATTAACTGCATCAGCAACAACTGCTGTGGCGACAGCTTCTGTTGCATCTTCATCGTCTGACGTTGTCCGCTTTTCATAGTGCTATAGTTTTATAGTTAGACATTGCGGGGGTGGCTCTTCTGCACACCTTGGGACCTTAAATCTTACATATAACTAATTTTTATTAAAAATATTATTTTCTCCCTCGAAAAATTTATCTTGGAAATTGAGCAGATACACCCTCTCTGTAGCTCTGGTCACGGCTGTATAGAGCCATCTGAGATATTCCTTGTCCACCATCTCGTCTGTCATATATCCTTGGTCTATTATCACAGTACCCCACTGCCCGCCCTGCGTCTTGTGGCAAGTAAGAGCATAAGAGAACTTCACCTGCAAGGCATTATAATAGGGATTCTGCTTCACTGCATTGAGTCGGTCGGCACGACGCGGCATATCGGCATAGTCTTCCATTACCGAGTTGAAAAGTTGCTGCGACTCTTCGTATGTTAACGACGGAGATTCGCTGTGCAGTGTCTCAAGCAACAGTTTACAATCCTGCGCCGGCATATCCGGGTAATCGACAAAACGTACCGTGGCATCGATAAAATGGAATCCATACAGCTCTTGGTGGTTCCTCAAGCTCTGTACTTCCACGATATCTCCATTTGCTATAAACCCCATCTCGCTCTCCGCCTCAAGCCAATAGTAATTATTCTTCACCACCATGAGATAATCGCCTGCATTCACCTCCTCTTCCCTGTACAGTATGCGGTTGCGTATCTCCTGATTAAACAAATTCGCCCGCTTGTTGCTTCTTGTTATAATAGCCACCTCATCGATGGCATTCTCTCCATACTCCCTATTCAGCACCTCCACCAGCTCCTCGCCCGGCAACCGTTGCACATCCTCGCAGTCTTCCAAGTCAAACAACGGCATATTGGGCGTCCCCCCATCGGGCAAAGCCGCTATCTGCATCCGCAGCATCGTGGCATTGAGCAATATCCCCGACAGGCTCCGCTGCCTCACCACCTCGGTAAGTTCGCTGTGGTGCACATTCAGTTGCAATATGGCGGAAAGATATTCCAAATCCAGTGCCGGACTCTGGCTTGAACCCACCGGCGGCAACTGGGCGGTGTCGCCTATCAGCATCAACCTGCAGTGATTGCCTTCCGTCACATAGTCCACCAAATCCTCAAGCAAACTGCGTCGTCCCATGCCCGACTCTTCGTTTTGCCCTATCATCGATGCCTCGTCAACAATAAAAAGCGTATACGAATGCTTGTTCAATGCTCTGGCCACACGCATCATCCCGTCGCTGTCGGTAACCGTCTGGTATATCTTCCGATGAATGGTATAGGCCGGCTGTCCCGAATACCCTGACAACACCTTGGCGGCCCGTCCTGTAGGTGCCAGCAGTACAGTCTTGATGCGCAATGCCGGAGCCGAACGCACCAAGGCACTCACCAGCGAAGTCTTTCCCGTTCCCGCATAACCCCGCAGCACAAACGCCGAAGCCGGGTCCGGGTCATACAGAAACTGCACCATCTCCAAACAGGCACTCTCCTGCATCGCCGTAGGCTGGTGCGGGAAATGAGACAGAATATAACGAACTACGCGCTGCATCTTCAAAAAACTATAGCATCCTTTATCAAATCTACCCTCCTGTATAAAACAAAGGGAGGTTCACCCTTCTAAGGCGAATCTCCCTCTATCTCTCAGAACGTCAAACTACTCTGCCTGAGCATCTGCTTCGGCTGCAGCCTCAGCGGCTGTAGGTACCGTGGCGGCGGGAGCCGTGGTAGCACTCTTGGCGGCACTCATATCAAGCTCCGTGTTCATCGTTCTCTCTGCACTATGGCGAGGTATGGCAATGGTAGCTGCAAGCGACAGAACTGCCAAAGCAATAGCCAAACCCCAAGTGATTTTCTCAATAGTCTCCGTGGTCTTGCGGACACCAAGCACTTGGTTCGGAGCGGAAAAGTTTGCTGCAAGTCCGCCACCCTTCGAATTCTGTACCAATACAGCAAGTGCCAGTGCGACACATACAACCATGATAAGGATTACAATAAATGTGTACATCGTTTGTGTTTGTTATTATTTATTATTATTTCATTTATTCACCTAACTGCGCTTTCAAAGCGGCAATTCGAACTGCAAAAATACTACTTTTTTCGGGATTATTGACCAATAATTTTTCATACATCTCCAAAGCCTGCTGCAATTTCCCCTGCTTCTCCAATATAACTGCAAGAGTTTCAGATTCGAACGAATCACTCGGCCGCAGACTGTTTTTTGCAAGTTCCTGTACCGAAACGTCGTTGTACGAATCAAAATCAGCCATAATTCCACCGTCTTTTTCCAAAAAATTGGACAATATCACACTCTTCGGAGCCGTCTTGAACGACACATCTTGATATGCGTTAATCTCTTGCAACACGTCATAGCCCTCCGGCAACGGCTCTTCTTTATGCTCCTTAACCTCCTGCCGTTCCTCACGCTTGGACTCAGCAGCAACTGTTTCCCGAACATCCGAAGTCTCCGCTCCTTTCTCCAAACGCTCAAGCAGCCGCTCAACATCCTGCACATATAGCGACACCACTGGCAACGCCTGCTTCTCCCACAATACGGCTCCTCCTGCCTTGTCGGCCATCAACGACACAACCTGCAACGGAGCACAAAACGGATACTTGTCGCGCTCCCGGCGCAACTCCTCCCACTCCGCGGGCGTCAGACTCCACGGATTGTCCATCATCCGCCCAAAACTGTTTTTATCCATTACATTAACAACTTTTTACCTTACCAATTGCAACTGCAAAGGTACACCTTTTTTTTGAACCATTCAAAAAAACAATAAATTTTTATCATCAAAACAATTATTTTCAACACTTTAAACACTTCAATGCAACATTCTTCACACTTTTTTCTTGCCAATTGAAAAAAAGTTCGTACCTTTGCAACTCCAAAAATTGATTAAAAATGAAAAGAACATTTCAACCATCACGCAGAAAAAGAGCTAATAAGCACGGATTTCGTCAGAGAATGTCCACCGCTAACGGAAGAAAAGTTTTGGCTGCACGTCGCAGAAAAGGCAGAAAAAAACTGACCGTCTCCGACGAACGCTAAAAGTGGATTTCAAAATCCAAGCATAGACTCTTTGCAAAGAGAAAGAAGTATTGTCGCGCAGTACTTCTTTTTTTTTCTCCACCCCTCTCACAAATCCCCCCACCCATGAGCAGAAAAAAAGAACAACCCATTCTTGAAAACATAACCATCACCGACATCGGTGCCGAAGGCAAAGCCATTGCCCGCCTCGACGGCCTGGTCATCTTTGTCCCCTTCGTCGTCCCCGGCGATGTAGTCGACATCAAAATCCTCAAGAAAAAGAAAAACTACGCCGAAGGCCGCGCCGTAGCCATCCACACCTTTTCTCCCAAACGCGTACAACCACAGTGCCCCCACTTCGGCACCTGTGGCGGGTGTCGCTGGCAAAACCTCAACTACCAAGACCAACTCGCTGCCAAACAGCAACAAGTATGCGACAACTTCCAACGTCTCGGCCATATCGACTGCTCAGGCATGCAACCCATCTGCGGTTCCGACAACATCTTCCAATATCGGAACAAACTCGAATTCACCTTTTCAACAAAAGCCTGGCACGACCAACTGCCAGCGCCCGATGCCCCGCCCGAACCCGGCGCCCTCGGATTTCACATCCCTACCCTATTCGACAAAGTCCTCAATATCGAGCACTGCGCCCTTCAGCACTCACTCAGCGACCAAATACGCCTCACCGTCCGCGACTACGCCATTGCACACCAACTGCCCTTCTACGACATCCGCAATCACACCGGATGCCTCCGCAACCTCATTATCCGAAACACAAGCACCGGACAATGGATGGTCACCCTCGTCATTGCCGAACAACACCCCGGCTGGGAAGACCTATTGCAGCACCTCCACGACAACTTCCCACAAATCACCTCACTACAATATATAATCAACAATAAATTCAACGACTCCTTCTCCGACCTCCCCTCCACCACCTTCGCCGGACAAGACCACGTTCAGGAAATCATGCAAGGCTACAACGGTGCTCCCTCTCTCCATTTCACCATCCGCCCCCAGACATTCTATCAAACCAACTCACCCCAGGCACAACGTCTCTACTCCTTCGTTGCTCAATACGCCCGCCTCACCCCCAACGACACCCTCTACGACCTCTACACTGGAACCGGCACCATAGCGCTCTTCCTCGCCCGCATGTGCAAACAAGTCATCGGCATAGAATACGTTGAAGACTCCATTGCTGCCGCCCGCCAGAACGCCATCGACAACCAAATTGGCAACACCGCTTTCTTCGCCGGCGACATGGCCAAAGTCCTCACCCCCGAATTTGTCGCACTCCACGGCCGTCCCGATGTTGTCGTCACCGACCCCCCTCGCGCCGGCATGCACGAAAAAGTTATCCAGCAACTCCTCGCCATGCAGCCCCGACGCATCATCTACGTCAGCTGCAACCCCGCCACTCAAGCCCGTGACATCAGCCTCCTCGCACCCGCCTACAACGTCGGCAACATACAACCCGTCGACATGTTCCCACACACTCAACACGTAGAAAACATCGCCGAACTCATACTAAAACCCTGACCCCAAAAACACACTCCACACAAAAATATGTAAATATTATTATAAAAATATCACCAATTCAAAAAAAAATACTATCTTTGCATATTATATCACCGATGAATACAAACTGCATCGCAAAGATTAACCCATTGATAATAAATAAACAAAGAATTAACTAATAAATTTTCACACGATGAAAAAAGCATTATTAAGTCTGTTATTGGCCGTTGCCTGCATGCCTTTGGCCTTTGCCCAAGTCAAAACCCAACGCACCATTATCACCAACAACCTTTCTGCATGTGAAACCTTCACATGGGCTGTCAACCAGCAAACATACACCACCGACACCGTGGTATACTACATCAATTCCACTGACGACACCCTCTTTGTCCTCAACCTGACCATCAACACTCCCTATACCTCTGACCAAGTCATCGTCAGCACCCGTTGCTCCTATTCCTGGCGCGGCAACACCTACACCACCACCGGCAACTATTCCGACACTGTCGTCGCTCCCACCGGCTCCGGTCTCTGCGACAGCGTCTTCAACGTTGTTCTCACCATCTCCCCGGTCGAAACCGACCTCACCACCGTCTCCACCTGTGGCAGCTACACCTGGCATGACAGCACCTATACTGCCTCCGGCATCTACAACGACACAACCATCAACGGCAGCTGCACCCATATCGACTGCCTCGACCTCAGCATAGTCTCCACCATCCACACTAACGTTAGCGTAGAACACTGCGGCGACTACACTTGGTACGACAGCGTCTATACCACCTCCGGTTCCTACACTCACCAAATCATCGACAGCGTCACCAACTGCGACAGCATCCACCACCTCAACCTCACCATCGTTGTCGACACCGCCGTCGTCGAACGCGACTCTGCCTGCGGTTCCAAAACCTGGAGAGGCCACACCTACACCCTCCCCGGCCTCTACCACTTCGACGATACCAACGCCACCACCCACTGCGTAACCTACCGCCAACTCTCTCTCAACATCAAGACCCCCCGCCAGCCCCAAAACGACACCAGCATGGTAGGCTGCAACAGCGTTGTCTTCACCGTCAGCAGCCTTACCGGTACCTCCGTCCTTCGCTTCTACAACGACACCATCTTCGACACCATCCTTGCCGACCGCCGCTGGAATCGCTGCTATGACAGCACCATCCACCTCAACGTAACCATCCACAAATCCGGCTACGACACCACCTACGTCAACGCCTGCGACAGCTTCTACTGGAATCTCAACAAACGCACCTACTACTACACCCCACAGACTACCCCCAGTTTCGCCTTCGCCACCGACACCTTCGGCTGCGACAGCATGATGTACCTCATGCTCCGCATTGAGAAATCACCTGTCATCACCGCCATCAACGGCGACTGGCACCTCAACGCTGGCGAAACCGCCGTCCTCTATCCCACCTGCACTGCCGGCGCCACCTATAAATGGACCTACGGCAACAACCAAACCTCCCGCGAAGACACCCTCCGCATCGACAACGTACAAGGCAACATAGACGTCGCTCTTGAAGCCACCCTCACCTACGCTCCCAACTATGCCTGCCACGACACCAGCTGGATTACCATCGTTACCTTCGTCGGTATCGACAACACCGAAGCCGCCAACATCTCACTCTACCCCAACCCCACCGTTGGACAACTCAACATTGAGAGTGCCGAAGGCATCGCCCAAGTGACCATCTTCAATACCCTTGGCCAGAAAGTTCTCGTCGACCACAACCTTGGCAGCAAAGCCGTCATGAACCTCACCAACCTCCCCAAAGGCAACTACACCATGCAACTCACCCTCAACAACGGCGAGACCGTCATCCGCAAATTCATTATCACCAAATAATGTAATCCCAACAAACCACAAGCGTCCGGCACACCGGTGTCGGACGCTTTTTTCTTAAACACCATGAAACACATCGCGCTGCTGCTCATTGCCGCTCTCACCCTCGCCTCGTGCCACCACGACCCCCTCGTCACTCTCCAAGGCGAAACCCAGGGTTCCTACTACACCATACGCTACTACGACCAACAACAACGCAACCTCACCCCGCAAATCGACTCCATCCTCACCCTCGTCGACAACACCCTCTCCCTCTGGAACGAAAACTCACTCATCCGCCGCATCAACAACGGCACTGACTCCCTCATCACACCCCTCTTCCACGACCTTCTCACCAAAGCAAACACTATGCGCCTTTACACCAACGGCGCACTCGACTGCCGCATCGGCACTCTCGTCAAACTATACGGCTTCGGCTTCGAAAAACGCACCGAAGTAACACAACAACAAATTGACACCATCCTCAGCCAACTCTCACGCCAAACCTATCTCATCGCCGATAGCAACCTCTCACTCCCCTCCCCCACCTACACCCTGCGCCACCTCGAACCCTTTGAATTCGACTTCAACGCAATAGCCCAAGGCTACACCTCCGACCTTATCGGACACCTCTTCGACAGCCTTGGCATCAACAACTACATCATCAATATCGGCGGCGAAGTCCTCGCCAAAGGCACTAAAGAAAACGGCGAAAACTGGTCCGTAGGCATCGAACGCCCCGCCACACACTTCTACGACACCGTCCAAAACATCGAAACCATCATCAACCTCCACGACAAATCCGTCGTCACCTCTGGCAACTACCGCAAATACTACGAAAAAGACGGCATCCGATACTCCCACACCATCAACCCCGCCACCGGCCGCCCTGTCGACCACGCTCTCCTCAGCGTCTCCGTAATCAGCGACCACGCCTGGTATGCCGACGCCATGGCCACAGCATTCATGGTCATGGGCCTCGAGCAATCACTCCAGTTTATCAACAGCCACCCCGAAAACCCCGACATCCAGGCCGTATACTTCATCTACAACGAAAACGGTGAATACCGCACCCACTCCACACCAGCCTTCGATTCAATAATACAAAAATAATCCACCCCGACAATACAAAAACACAAACCACCCACACCATGAAATCAATGACCGGATTTGCCAAACGGCAATGCATCACCCACGACAACAGAAAATACACCATAGAAATCAAAACCCTCAACAGCAAAACCCTCGACGTCAACGTAAAACTACCCGCCGCCCTTCGTCATAAAGAACTCGACATACGTGTCTTCGTCACCCCCCTCGAGAGAGGCAAAATAGACTTTACCATCACCGAAGAAAGCACCACCGCCTCGGCAGCACATGTCAACAACGAACTGGCCACACAACGCTACAACGAGCTCAAACAACTCGCCAACGAACTCTACCAGCCTACCGACAACCTCCTCCAAACCATCCTCTCCATGCCCGACGTATGGCTCACAGACGACAACACCGACCTTAGCGACAGCGACTGGGAAACCCTCTCCTGCGCCATCAAAGAAACCATTAACGAAGCCGACTGCTTCCGCAAACAAGAAGGAGAGATACTCAAAGTCGACATTCTGAAGCACCTCGACCTCATCAAACAGAAACTATCCCTCATCCCCCAATACGAACAGGAACGCATCGACACGGCCAAAGAACGCATCCACCGCTACCTTGACGAAGCCGCCATCAAAGACGTAGACAGCAACCGCTTTGAACAAGAAATAATCTACTACCTCGAAAAACTCGACATAACCGAAGAAAAAATCCGTCTTGCCAAACACATCGACTACTTCCTCCAAACCCTGGAAAACGAAGAAAACTGCGGAAAAAAACTCGGTTTCGTTGCCCAAGAAATGGGGCGGGAAATAAACACTACCGGCTCAAAAGCCAACCACGTCGAAATACAGAAACTTGTAGTAGAAATGAAAGACGAACTCGAAAAAATAAAAGAACAGCTGGGCAACATACTATAGTCCCAAACAAAACAAACAAAACAGGCTGGCAGGAAAACCCTGTCAGCCTGTTTCTTTTTCAGCAAGACGGTTTCACATAATACCGGAACCCACCCTCCAATCAATCGCAAGTGTCCCTTTCATCATATTATACAACAGCTTAAGCCAAACAATCAAAACTAAGAATCCACTTGAAACACAGACGTATTAAACTTTAAAAGTGGATCTAAAAAGTGGAACAAAGGTGCTTCAAGTGACTAACGATGGGAATTAGTTGATAGCCTATACGCCTTTATTACTATTTATTTCGGACTTTAATAATCCGGTTCTGCACTGCACCACGCGACAGAACTCGCGATGGCAAAGAGGCGAAAAAAAAGATGCCCCTATTCAAGGGACATCTTTTATTTGAAAATGTTTGTCGAATCGAATGATTAGCGAACAATCAGTTTCTCAACTTTGCTGAACTTGTCGTTGGTGATGCGTACGAAGTAAGCACCCTTGGCAAGACCGTTCAGGTTGATAACTTGAGCGTTTTCAGCGTTGATGTTCTGGTTGTAAACCACGCGACCGCTCATGTCGATGAGCATGCAGTTAACCATACCGGCAACACCTTCGATGTTCAGGTTGACCTGAGAGGTGGCGGGGTTGGGCTGGAGGTTCATGCTGATACCGGCAGCAGCAGGATCGATACCGATCTGAGCACCCTGCTCGGTGAAGACGAACTTAACGCTGTGGTCGGCCTGGAGGTACTCAAGGCTGAGCTGATAGATGTACATGAGTTCGGTGGAGTCGAAGACAGCAATGAGTCTCTCGTCACCTTCTTCAGTCTCGGCATCGAAAGGAACGATTTCCTGACCATCGAGGAGGACATGGGCAATGCCGCAGCCGCGAGCGGAGGTAGCGGTGATGGTGGCAGAACCGCCCTGGGCAGGATTGATGGTGGTGTTGCAGACCTCTTGACCGGCATAAGCAACGGTGCCATACTCGGAGCTGTCGCACTCAATGCTGATGTTGACGCGGGCAACTTCCTGACGAGGACCAACGAGCATACGAATCATAGGATTGTCAGCTCTGCTGGCGAAACGAGAAGATTTGCCATCGGATCCACCATAAGAAGGATCGTTGAAGTAGTTCTGATAGGTGTTGACACCGAAGGGGTGAGCATATTTGGCAGTAGCCTCATTGCTACGGTAGGGGATGATGGTGTCATAAGTGTCGGGACGGGTGGGAGAAGCAACACGATAGCTGGTGAAGCCGTCGTTAGCGAGGGCGAAGTAGCTGTCTTCCTCAATGGAGTAACCAATACGATAGCTGGTGTTGGGGAGGAGTTCAGGCTGCTCGGGGAATTCGATAACTACAGTGTTATAGTTGCCGAATTCGAGGTAACCGTTGGAGTTACGGCCAATGGTGTTGCTGTCGTTAACCTCAGCGGAAGTGACCTGCTTGACGTTAGCACCGGTAACAATAGAGGGGAACTGGACGGAGTTGCCACCATCGACATACTGGTCGAGGGAGAGAACAGCGGAGAGGCGAGTACCAGTGGAGTAGTAGTTGGTAACAGGAGAAGCAACGAGTTCAACGCCGCGGATAACCCAACCTTCGGGAACCACATCAGCGGTGGTGTAACGGCTGGTGATCATGTAACCTGCACTGTAGAAGTGGACGTCTTCGGGATCTTCGGTAACATACCAAACGATTTCACCACCTACGGGAACGCCGACGAAACCGAACAGCCAGTAGTTACGGGGATTGTAGGTGAGAACACCGAGGTCGTGACCCCAACGATAGTTACCGTTCTGAGCGGTGGTAACTTTGTAGTACATGGTGTCGAGGTTCAAAACAGCAGCGTCGCTGGAAACGGAAGCGTAGACATAGTTGTCGCCAGCAGTCTGGGTGGGCAGGTAAGAACCGGTACCGTTAGGACCAAGGCTGGGGAAACCATACCAACCACGATATCCAACAGAGTCGTAGAAAATACGGCCAGCTCTGTCAACGATAACATCCTTGAAGCCGGTGGGCTGGATGGACTGGTTGTTGAAGGAGACAAACTCGTTGTCAGTATCCTGAGCAGCATTCAGGTGGTGGAGGGAAGCGGTGACATTGGAACGGGGGTTAGAACCGTTGTTCTGGATGTAGCCATACCAAATGGGGTCGATAGGAAGGCCCTGAGGAATCAGACCATAGTTACCTTCAACATATTCCTGAACGCCACGGATGGTCATACGGTCAGCATCTTCGGAGACGACTGAAACGTCATCAACCAACCAGAAATAACCGTAGGAGTTACGGGACTCGGGGCTGTAGTAACGAAGACGGAGGCTGAGGTCGGACTGGCCGGCGCAAGCGATGGGGAGAACATAAGCATAGAAACCCCAGAGGGCGTCATTGACATCAACGTCAAGATAGAGGACGTTGATTTCGTAGCTGGTCCAAGTGGAGCCGTTGGTGCTGTAGTCAACATAGCAGTGATCGTAATATTTACGATAGTACTGGAAGAAACGGAAGTCCAACACAGAAGCGGAAGAAGCGTCGATATGCTCGAAAAGGATATAGGCGTTGAAGTTACCGCTCATTCTGGTGGTCTGGTCGACGAGGGACATCATCATGAAGCCGTTCTCAGCGGAAGAAGTAGCGGAGTCGGCATAGTTACTAAGGTAACTAACGAAATTGTCAAGGCTGCCGAAGTAGTTCTGAACCATAGCGGGGTAGACAGTGGCCTGTGCAGCGATGGTTGCGGAGTCATTGTTGGCGATACGTCTCCATTGAGCGTAGTCGTAGTTCTGGCTGTGACCATCGAGACCGCCAGTCTTGAGACCTGTAGAGTAGCCTACATTTGCAGCAGAGAAATCACAGGTAAACACGGGGGTGCCAACCTTAGTGAAGATGGAGCTGTTAGAAGTGGCCTTAGCAGTGGAAACCGTAGAGGCGGCTTTCAACTCTCTCCCTTGGTTGGGAGTTGCCGTCTGTGCCATGACGAAGGTTGCGCACAGGGCAAAAGTTAGAACCATTAATGTTTTTTTCATTGTTGTTTGTGTTTTTGATGAATAATAAATTTCCAATTTTAAGTTACTCTAAGCACTCAGATACAAATACTTGTAGCATTGTAGAGAGTACTGTTGAGCGGTTACATTTACGATGCAAATATAAAGCATTTTTTTGACATGGGGAGTTTTTTTTTCTTTTTTAATTATTTTTCACCCTTTTTGTGTAGGATAGTGGGCGATTGTGGAGGATAGTGGAGGGTAGTGTACGGTAGCGTACAATAGCGGAGTTGGCAATTAATTGCATTGTGGACACAATAAAAAATGAAATAATCAGTTTTAGGAGTGTTGTGAGATAAAAAGGGCATTAAAGATAAAGATATGACAGTAATGACATTAGTATGAAAAAGAATGGAATTATAATATTATTAATATGTGCAGGACTTGCCGGGTGTGCCGGCGGGAAGAAGGGTGTGCAGCCCACGAGTCCGTACCAACGTGCCCCAATAGTGGAGGTTACTGAGGAAGAACTGAGCAACGATTCGTCGCTGATAGATGCCACGATGCAGCAGTTGCTTGGCAATCAAGAGGAGTCGCTGGAGCGGTACAGAGCATTGCTCCGAAAGTCGCCGAAGTACGCTGCGGCGCACTTCGGAATTGGCAAGTTGTTTTTTTCGATGGGGTGGCTTGACAGTGCGTTGTACCACACCAAGACAGCCTGCCAGCTGGACAACAGCAACCATTGGTACAAGATACAACTGGCAAGCATATACGAGCATACGCGGGACGAGAAGAACTTGACTGCCACCTGGGAGACGTTGGTGAGCCAATATCCCGACGAGACGGATTATTACTATAGCCTTTCGAATGCATATCTACTGGCCGGGGATGTACCGAAGAGCATCGAAGCACTGGACCGCGTTGAGAAGAGGTTCGGGGTGACGGAGGCGGTAAGTCTTCAGAAACAGAAGTTATGGAACGCCATAGAAAAACCCGAGAAGGCGCGCAAAGAACTGGAGAAGCTGGCGGAAGCCATTCCTACAGAGCCGCGCTACAGTGCCATCCTTGCAGAGAGTTATATGCAGGAGAAGAATTACGCTAAAGCGTTACAGTACTACACACAGATTTACGAGAACAATCCCGAGAACGAGGCTGCGCCCATCTCGCTTGCCTCATGCTATCTTGCCATGGGCGACATGCACAATGCCTACCGCTATCTGCGCCGCGGGGTACTGCTGACAGGGGGCGAATGCCGATATAAGATGGTTTATATCTCGGAGTTTCTGCGTAACCAGAAGTTCTTTGCATCATATAGCCGTAAATGTTTCTTGCTGGCCGATACGGTAGCCAGCAGATGCACCGAGAACGACGGATACACAATGGTGTATGGACAGATGCTGGCTGCACAGGAGCGTTATGAGGAGGCAGTGACGCAATTCAAAGCTTATATCAAGACTGACAAGAGCCAGTATGCGGCATGGGAAGCACTGCTTATAAGCGAAGAGAGAGCGAACATGGACCAAGGGATGTTGCTGGAAGACGCCCGCCAGGCATCGGAGCTGTTCCCACTGCATTTGCGTCCTTATCTTATTCTGGCACGGGGTTATCTGGACCGCGGGGACTGCAAGCAGGCTAATTTCTATATTGAAAGATGCCTGATGATCGCACCGAAGGAGGATGCCGTGAAACAACTCAACCAACAAATAAAACAGAGATGTCAATAAAAAGAATTATACCTATTATAATAGCGTTGACCTTGCTTATCGCTGGTTGCCGCAGCCAAAAGGATGCAGCGCGCACCGCGAATGCAGAGCGGGACAACACCGCCGTGAGCAGCACCACGAAAAAGTACTTTACAGCCGCCTTTACCTGCACGGCTCAAGGGATGAAAGCCAATGGACAGGTGAGAATGGAGCCGGACAGCATTGTATGGCTGAGCGTGTCGAAGGTGATAGAACTGGGGAGGGCACGGTTCACTACAGACTCGGTAGTAGTGTATGCCAAGGTTATGGGGCGTTGTTTCAGAGGCACCTACGACGATGTGTACAAGAGGTTCCACTACCGAACGGACTTTGCCGAAATAACGAAAGCACTGATGTCGGACAATGCAGCGCAGCAGCTGACAACGATAGCCAACCAGTTCGGCTTGGAGGCCACTTTTACGCTGGAGCCGTGGAAACGCGTTGAGAAGCTTACCTTCCCGCTGCCGATACCGTCGAACGTGCTACCATTATAAAGTAAAGAAAATCTAAAAGCTATGAAAAACTGTTTATTAACATTATTGGCGATAGTTATCATAGGGAGTTCATGGGCTCAGGACACCACCCGTATAGCTACAAAAAAATATTACGAGGGGGACACTGCCATGGCTGCCAAAATAATAGACAACTACTTGAGTTATGTTGATTTCGAACCGATGCTGAACAACAGGATGCTGAAAGTGGTGAGCTATGTGGTGGACGCAGACCACCCAAAAGACACGCTGACGATATACAGATGGTATGGGCCGCAACGGAGGTTGCGTGTTGAACTGTGGCAGAAAGGCCGGATGCAGGACGCGATATACTCGAACGGCAAGTCACCGTTCAAGAGGTTCAACGAAACTATGCGTGAATGGCTGAAGATAGGGGCGTCATCGTACTATGACGTAATACAGGGACTCGATATAAGGGGTGCGCTATACAATTGGCGCAGCAAGGGTGCCGAGGCTTATTATATGGGGGAATATGAGTATGAAGGACACCCAGTGTACAGAGTGTATGTCTCGACACCGAATATTTTTGACCGGAATTATTTCTTTGAGAAAGAGACCGGACTGCTGTTTGTGCTGACTGAAGAAGACCGCCTGTTTGGCGACGCCGAGGCGGCAGCCAACGCCCAACGGGTAGACTGGAGGGCATGGCACGAGTTTTTCCCGTTGAACGGATACCTGTTGCCCTCGGTGGAGTCGTACCAAGTGAAAGGGCAAGTGGTGGTGTTGCGACACAGTTATACTATTGAGCCTGTGAAAGAATCCCTATTTACTGAAGACACACGCTGAAAATGAGTATTTTTGACAATCCCGACGAATATTATATGCAGCAGGCGTTGCGTGAGGCACGTGCGGCAGCTGACGAGGACGAGATACCCGTTGGAGCCGTTATCGTGAGCAACGAACGCATTATAGCCAGAGCACACAACAACACAGAACGGCTGCACGATGTGACAGCACATGCCGAGATGCTGGCTTTCACAGCGGCCACGAATATGCTGGGTGCAAAATATTTGACCGATTGTACACTGTACGTGACACTGGAGCCCTGCGTGATGTGTGCCGGGGCGGCAGGATGGACTCAGATAGGGCGCATAGTGTACGGAGCCTCCGACCCTAAAAGAGGGTTTGAACGGTTAGGACACGGGATGTTGCACCCTAAGACGACCGTACAGGGCGGGGTGATGAAAGAGGAGTGCGAAGCAGTGTTGAAAGAATTCTTCCAAAACAAAAGACAATAAATTGAAGATTATGGAATTAGGAACATCGACAAAGAATTTAGCGGGATCCGGTGGGAAAGGCCGTATAGAATGGATTGATGCATTGCGTGGATTTACGATGATACTGGTGGTGTTTGGACACATTGAGTTGATAGGTTTTGATATGCCCAAGAGTACGGTGAACAACATCATATACAGTTTCCATGTTCCTCTGTTCTTTTTCCTAAGCGGTTTTTTGGCTTTCAAGGCCAACAGGAAATGGGATTGGGGAGCTTACAAGAATTTGATTCTAAAGAAAATAAAACAGATATTTATTCCGACAATCATTTTGGGATTGCTTTTTTCCATCACAGTGTTTTCGCATAGATACGGAGAGGAGACACTGGATTCCATTATGATGTTCTTTAGCGACCCTTCAAAGCTTGGTTACTGGTTTACAGTGACGTTATTTTTTGTGTTTTTCATATACTACTCAGTTTCGTTGCTGCTGGCCAAGTGCAAAGAATCGACACGCCATATCGTGTTTGCAGTGATGGCGATTGGAATGTTCCTGCTATCACTTTTGGGTAGTTCGTTTTATTATGACAACACGGTGGCAAGTTGTCTTAGTTTGTACCACGTTCTGCTGTATTTCCAGTTTTTTGTTTTCGGCACCATTTTTGCCTGTTATCAGGACAAGTTGTTCCGGCTGATAGAGAACCAATATGTAATCGGAGTAGTGATACTGCTGTTTGTTGGGTTGTTTGTGGGCAACTGTCTGCTGGGGGAATCCAGTTTGTCCAACACCGTATATGGGAAGGTTGGCAGCAAAGCGATTGCCGAGGTGCTAAGATACTTAGGAATAGTCAGCATGCTGGCGATTTTTAAACACTACAGAGGCGCACTTTCATCAAACAAAAAAGTAGGGAGAGGGCTTCAATATGTAGGAAAACTGACACTGGACATATACCTGCTGCACTATTTCTTTCTTCCCAATCTTCCCACCCTTGGGGAGTTCTTTATGGGAGTGGAGAACACGGCACTGGAGTTGGTGGTTTCGGGCGCACTGGCGATGCTGGTTGTAGTGCTGTGCTTGATTGTGAGCAAAGTGATAAGGACAAGCCCGTTCCTGGCACAATACCTCTTAGGAGAAAGTAACAAGAAGAAAAAAAATGAATCAAAATAATTAAAAACACATTATTATGCAACCTACATTATTAGTTCTTGCCGCTGGCATGGGCAGCCGCTACGGCGGATTGAAACAGATGGACGGCGTAGGCCCCAACGGGGAAATCATCATGGATTACTCCATTAACGATGCCATCCGCGCAGGATTCGGAAAGGTGGTATTTGTAATCCGCCACAGCTTTGAACAGGAGTTCAAATCGAAAATCAATGCAGAACATTTCGGCAACCGCATAAAAGTGGAATATGTATTCCAAGAACTGGACTGCCTGCCGGAAGGTTTCAAAGTGCCGGAAGGTCGTGAAAAACCTTGGGGTACGAACCACGCTATCCTTATGGCAAAGGATGTAATACACGAGCCGTTTGCCATTATCAATGCCGATGACTTTTATGGACGCGACGCTTTCCAGGTGATGGGAGACCATCTGCGCACCCTTGAAGGGGTGAAAGGGCAGTATTGCATGGTTGGCTACCGGCTGGAGAATACGCTCAGCGAGAACGGCACCGTATCGAGAGGCGTGTGCAATGTTGACGAGAAAGGTCTGCTAATCGGAATGACAGAACGAACCAGTATCGGCCGCACAGCAAACGGAATAGAGTACAAAGACGTAGACGGTTCGATGCATCCATTGGCTCCGGACACTACAGTTTCGATGAACCTGTTCGGTTTCACACCCGATTACTTTGTAGAGAGTGAAAAGTTGTTCGTTACGTTCCTGCGCGAACACGGCAACGAGATGAAATCGGAATATTATATTCCTTATGCCGTGAACACATTCATCAACAGCGGATATGCTACCATGAGAGTCCTGAAAACGACTGCTCAATGGTTCGGTGTAACGTATAAGGAAGACCGTCCCATTGTGGTAGAACGGCTTAAGAAACTTCATGACGAAGGAGTTTATTGATTTTGTAGACTCACACATTGAAGACGATACCTCGCGCCTGCTACTTTCGGCCGCGAGGTATCCTTCTATTGATGTGCCTGCCGCAGTTCAACAGATAGAGGGATTGCGCGCGGCACAAGAAAAATGGCCTTCATTGCTGCAATACAAGGAGTTTCTGTATCCGCCAAGACTTAACCGCGAACAGAGTTCTTCGGAAGCCACAGCAGAGCACAAGGCTCATGTGGCCGACAAGTTGTGCGGAGAAGAGGCTTTTGTCTCCGTTGCCGACCTTACGGGGGGGATGGGGATTGACAGCATTGTGTTTGGACAACGTGGGAGAGTCATCCATCCTTTGAAGACCCAGGTTCTTACGCATGTGGACTATGTGGAGAAGGATGCAGGTCTCTGCTCACTAATGGAGCACAACAGAAGCCTATTGGGGCTTGAAAATATTACGGTGAACAATTGCGACTGCATGGAATGGCTGTCGACCAACGACCGTCACTATGATATTATATATATAGACCCTGCACGGCGTTCGTCGGCGGGGCGAAAGGTATCGGCTTTTGAAGAGTGCGAGCCGAATATCTTGGAGCACATACCATTGCTGCGTTCACACTGCCGCTGGCTTATTGTCAAGGCGTCGCCTATGATAGACCTCGTCACGGCCCAACGGCAACTTGGTGAAGTGGCGGAGGTGCATATTGTCTCAGTAAATGGAGAGTGCAAAGAGGTTCTTTTTGTGTGCGGTTGCCATAAAGACGAGACTATATTTCACTGTATTGTGAAGGGACACGGCGAATACTACGACATCGATTTTACGCAGAGCCAAGAGACTGAAACTGAGCCCCGATACTGTACTAATGTGGGGAAATATTTGTACGAGCCAGATGCAGCACTGATGAAAGGCGGGCCTTTTAATCTGATTAGCCAATGGATGGGGATTGAAAAACTTGCACATAATACACACCTCTATACTTCAGAACGTTACTATGCCCATTTTTACGGGCGAGTGTTTTGTGTGCTGAGAGAATTGAAACTGAACAAAAAAGAGATAGCCGCCACCATACCTGAAGGCAGAGCCCATGTGGTGACCCGGAACTATCCCGTCGAGGCGGCGGCGTTGCAAAGACAATTGGGGCTGAAAGAAGGCGGAGACCTTTTTGTGATTGCCACCACCGTAGGAACCCAAAAGAGAGGATTTTTATGCTGCCTGCCGACAAGATATGAACATTTTTTGAAGAGGCTGTGAAAAAATATTTTGTCGGTTGAAAAAAAGTTCGTAACTTTGCATTCTCCAAAAATGGTGCAAAATGCCTGACTTACCCGTTCAAGGTATTGTGCATCAGATTAATGGGCATAAAGTCCGTTTATCCGTCAGCGGTCAAAAATGCCACATGGTCAGAGGAGATATTAACAAGAAAACAAAAAAACACCATCGTTAGTAAAATAAAAAATGAGTACGTTAAGTTACAAAACCGTATCAGCCAACAAGCAGACCGTTCAGAAGGAATGGGTGCTCGTTGATGCCGAGAATCAGACCGTAGGCCGTCTGGCAACCCGCGTGGCCAACATTCTGCGCGGCAAGACCAAACCTTGCTACACCCCGCACGTGGACTGCGGCGACAATGTCATCATCATCAATGCTGAGAAGATTGTCTTCACCGGCAAGAAAATGACCGACAAGATTTACCAACGCTACACTGGATACCCCGGTGGCCAGCGCGAGACCACCCCTGCCAAGGTTCTTGCCAGCCATCCCGAGCGCGTTCTTGAACACGCCATCCGTGGAATGCTTCCTAAAAACCGTCTGGGAAGTGCCCTGTACCGCAACCTTTATATCTATGCGGGACCCGAGCATCCCCATCAGGGTCAGAATCCCAAAGTAATCAATATTAACGACGTTAGATAAAATAAGATATGGAAGTAATCAACACCATTGGTAGAAGAAAATGCTCCGTTGCCCGCATTTATATGACTCCCGGTAGCGGCAAGATTGTTGTTAACAATAGAGACTATAAGGAATATTTCCCCACTGGCCCACTGCAGTATATCGTGAACCAGCCCTTCTTGGTGGCCAATGCCGAAGGCAAATGGGACATCAAAGCTAACCTTGACGGCGGTGGAATCACCGGTCAGGCACAGGCTCTGCGCATGGCTATCTCCCGCGCTCTTTGCGAGAACAACATTGAGGACCGACCCGCACTGAAGAAAGAAGGTTTCCTGATGCGTGACCCGCGTATGGTTGAGCGTAAGAAACCCGGTCAGCCCAAGGCCCGTAAGCGCTTCCAGTTCAGCAAACGTTAACAGTTGTACAACGCCTGCGCTTAAAAATAGAAAACAATCAAAGTTTAGAATCCAAATTGGGGAGACGCTCCGTCTGGTTGCCAGTTCGGCAGCATAAGACCGCCGAAAAACCAGACCCTAAGGACTACTCCACAATTGGTTCAATTAAGGAAAGTAAACAATAAAAAGAAATGACTGAATTAAAATTCGAAGAACTGCTTGAGGCTGGTTGTCACTTTGGACACCTCAAGAGAAAATGGAATCCCAAAATGGCTCCTTACATTTTCAAGGAGCACAACGGCATCCACGTTATTGACCTTCAAAAGACTATCGTCAAGGCCGATGAGGCTGCCAATGCATTGAAACAGATTGCCAAGAGCGGCAAGAAAGTGCTGTTTGTGGCCACCAAGAAACAGGCCAAAGACATCGTTGCTGAAATGGCAAAAAGCGTTGATATGCCTTTCGTTACCGAGCGTTGGCCCGGTGGTATGCTCACCAACTTCGCCACTATCCGCAAAGCCGTGAAGAAGATGAACAACCTCGACCAGTTGATGCACGACAAGGATTTCAACAATATCAGCAAACGCGAGCGCCTTCAGGTTCAGCGTGAACGTGCCAAACTCGACAAGAACCTTGGTAGCATTGCAGACTTGACCCGTCTGCCCAGTGCCTTGTTTGTCATCGACATTAACAAGGAGCACATTGCCGTTGCCGAGGCTCGTCGTCTCAACATCCCCACTTTTGCATTGGTTGACACCAACTGCAATCCCGACCTTATTGATTTCCCGATCCCCGCTAACGATGATGCTTCCAAGTCGATTGCCGCCATCCTGAAACACATGACGGAGGCTATCCAGGAAGGTCTGAACGAGCGCATGCTCGATAAAGACGCCCAAAATGAGGAGAAGGAAGAAGGCCAGGTAGAAGAGGCTCCCGTCGAGAAGAAGACCCGTCCCCGTCGTCCCCGCACCGATGCCCCCAAGGCAAAGGAAGAGGAACCCAAGGCTGAATAATCCCGTTTTTACGGAATCTGTTTAATCATTAACAACAAAAAGAAATCCAATTATGGCAAACATAACAGCAAAACAGGTGAACGAGCTGCGCCAGCTGACCGGTGTCGGCATGATGGACTGCAAGAAAGCCCTCGTTGAATGCGACGGCGACTTCGAGAAAGCTATCGACTTCCTGCGTCAGAAAGGCCAGAAGATGGCTGCCAAACGCGCTGACCGCGACGCTAACGAAGGCTGCGTACTGGCAAAGAGCAACGGCAACTACGGTGCCGTTATCATGCTCAGCTGCGAGACCGACTTCGTGGCTACCAATGCTGACTTCGTGGCTTTCACCACCAGCATCCTCGACAACGCTATGGCAAAGCACCTCACCAACAAAGAGCAGGTTCTTGACATGGAGATGAACGGCCGCAAAGTGAGCGACTGCATCACCGACCAGATTGCCAAAATCGGCGAAAAGATTGAGCTGGCACACTTCGAGACCATCGAGGCTCCCGCCGTCTACGCCTATATCCACCCCGGCAACCGTATGGCTTCCGTCATCGGTATGTCCAAGCCCGGTTATGACGAAGTTGGCCACAACATCGCCATGCAGGTTGTCGCCATGCGTCCCCTGGCTCTCGATGCAAACAGCATCCCCCAGGAGACCAAAGACAAAGAGCTTGCCGTCGCCGCTGAGAAGACCCGCGAGGAACTTATTGGCAAGGCTGTTGACGCTGCCCTGAAAAAGGCCGGCATCAACCCCGCCCATGTCGACAGCGAAGAGCACATGGCTTCCAACTGCGCCAAAGGCTGGATTACTGAGGAGCAAGTCGAAATGGCCAAGAAAATCAAAGAGGAAGAAGGTGCCAAGAAAGCCGCTTCCCTCAATGAGAAACAAATCGAGCAGATTGCTATGGGTCGTCTGAATAAGTTCTTCAAAGAGAACACTCTCGTCGAACAGGAGTATATCATGGAGAGCAAGATGACCGTCCGCCAGTTTATCGAAAGCACCGACAAGGAGCTTGCCTGCACTGGTTTCAAACGTCTCGAACTGGGTGCCTAATCACAAGTTCAAACTGACAATAAAAAAGGTTGCGATTGCTCGCAACCTTTTTTATTCTCCTAAAGTATCATTGCTGATGCACCTTCGAACCACCGCTGGTGCTACAGTTCACCACGGGATTACATCCGGAAAGTGCTTTATAATAAAGGTCACTGGAACCCGAAAGGGAACCCATAATGCTCTCACAGCAGGATATTTTGACATCGCTGGAACCACTTACCTTTGCAGCCACTCTGCGGCATTCAAGCCCATAAGCATCTACATCGCTGGATCCAGATATTTCCATATCCAACAATTCATTACAACTTCCCAAACCAGAAACCTTCGAAGAGCCGCTTATCTCCATCTCAATCTTATCGGCGTCGATATTCCCTTTAAAATCAGACGAACCTGAAAGGTCAATATTCACAACTCTCCCCTGTAAATTGCCGTAGAAATCGGAAGCGCCAGAAACATCCAGTTCAATCTTATCGCCTTGTAAATCGCCATGGAACGAAGATGCGCCCGATAGTTCCACATCACAAAGTGCATTGTTGCGAGGCAGCAAAACCTTGGCTGGACCGTGAATCCAATTAAACAGGGTCGACTTGAAACCAATCTTCAATGTACCATCTTCCACTTTAAAAATCACATTCTTGTGTTCTCCTCCCCTCACCGACACCATTGCCTTACTTACCGTGTCGCACACCACAACCTCAAAGGCATGACTCACCTCCAAATCAGTATAATATCCATCAACAGGATAGCTCGCTGTAATCAAACCGCTGTAATCCTTTTCACATGCAGTGCAAACAAAGCATAGCACCATGGCCATAATACAAATTCTTTTCATATAAAAACGCTTTTTTTTATTTGATTTGCAAAGATACAAATAAAAATCCATATATGAGAAAAGTTTCGTACCTTTGCACTCTATTTATATGGCAAAGAAACAGAAATACTACGTTGTGTGGCAAGGCCATACACCGGGAATCTACGACAACTGGGCTGACTGTCAAAAACAAGTCGTCGGTGTTGCTCAGGCACAATATAAGTCATACAACAGCCTGCACGAAGCCGAAGCCGCGTTGCGCATGCCCTACAGTACGGCCATAGCTATTGCCAAAAACAATACCCCAAGCACTACAGGTACCCCTTCTTCCTCCAACAAAACATCCGTTCTCACGACCGACGAGAACGGACTTACCACCCTTCTTCCCGGCACCGAAAACCCTCCTGTGCTCGATGCCTTAGCCGTCGACGCTGCTTGCAGCGGCAACCCTGGTGTCATGGAATACCAAGGAGTCTACATAGCCACCCGACAGCAACTCTTCCACTTCAAGACTCCAGTCGGCACCAACAACATTGGCGAATTCCTCGGCATCGTCCACGGCCTTGCCTACCTCAAGCGACACAACATGCACCAGATACTGTACAGCGACTCGGTCAATGCCATCAACTGGGTACGTCGCAAAGAATGTCGTACCAAACTGCCCCTCACTCCCCAGACTGCCGAACTTTGGAACATCATCCGTCGTGCCGAAGCATGGCTACAAAACAACTCCTACACTACCGAAATACGCAAATGGGACACCGAACATTGGGGTGAAATACCCGCCGACTTTAACCGCAAAAAATAACCACCATGGACGCAATACTCACCATCCTTATCACCATTGCACAGATTACCACAGTCTACCTCGCCGCCCGCGGCAACCGCTGGACGTGGATATTCAGTATCGCCACCGGACTAATACTGTCCTACAATTTCTTCACCGACAGACATTTCATGAGTTTCGCCTTTCAGGTCTACAGCATCCTCGCTTCCATCGGAGGAGTGTTCATCTGGAAAAAGAAATCGGAGGACAACCGCCGCACCATCTGCTGGGGCAACCCCCTATGGCCCCTCCTTGCTGTTGCAGCCATAGCCGCGGCCACCTACTTCTTCGACACACACGTCCTCCACTCCAACCTACCCACACTCGACTGCGCCATCTTCGCCCTTCAGGCTGTAGCCACCTATCTCATGGTGCGCAAAGACATCAACGCGTGGATATGCTACCTCATCTGCGACGCCATCTATATCCCTCTCGGCATTATGGGCGGAAGTTACAAATGGCTCTTTATAAGTGCCTGCTTCCTCATCACCGCAACCTATGGCTTTGTCATCTTCGTCAAAGCATGGCGCAACACCAAGAAATCCTCCTTGCCCCCAAACGCTTAGCAGCCCTCCTCCATCTCCATGAACACCACCAACATGCACATGCCATCCAACCGTGTGCGCGACATCGAACGGTATTTTCTCACCGAACTGCACGGCCTCTACCCCGACGAAGAACTGCGCATGTTTGTCTACCTTCTCTTTGAAGCTTTTTTAGGATGGGACAAAACACATTTCCTCCTGCATCGCGACGACACTATAAACCAATCCGACCTGCTCCGTTTCCACTGGGCTGCCGAAGACCTCAAACACTTTCGCCCCATCCAGCACATCATCGGTCACACAGACTTTTGCGGTCTCACCATCCACGTTTCACCCGACGTTCTCATCCCACGTCCTGAAACCGAGGAGATTGTAAAACAGACCATCAACCGGCTTAATCAACAGAACACCTCACCCCACTCAGTGCTCGACCTCTGCACCGGTAGTGGTTGCATAGCCATAGCATTAAAACACGCCTTTTCCCATGCCAAAGTTACCGCTGTCGACCTCTCGCCCCAAGCCCTGGCCTTAGCCCGCGACAACGCCGCAGCCAATCATACCGACATCTCTTTCGTAGAGATGGACATTCTTGAACCACAGCAGCTTTCCACCCTCTCCCCATCCTTCGACCTCATCATCAGCAATCCTCCCTATGTTCTGGATAGCGAACGTACCACAATGCACCGCAACGTACTCGACTACGATCCTGCGCAAGCCCTCTTCGTGCCAGACGACAACCCACTCCTGTTCTACCGCATTATCTGCGAGTTCGCCACCTCCCACCTCTCCCCCTCCGGTACTTTGGTCTTGGAAATCAACGAATCCTTTGGCACACCCATTTTGGACATGTGCCACAGCTTGGGTCTATCGCCCCATCTCCATATCGATTTTCGCAATAAACCACGCTGCATTACAGCGTCACGCATCAACAATAACCTATCTCAACATTTATCATGAAAACCATTGGCAACATCATTTGGGTTATCTTCGGAGGTCTTGAGATGGCCATCGGCTACGTTTTGTCGGGCGTAACCCTCTGCCTCACAATTATAGGTATTCCTTTCGGCCTCCAAATCTTCAAAATCGCATCACTCTCCCTTTGGCCTTTCAGCAAAGAAGTACGCAACACCGGCCAACCTTCCGGCTGCCTCAACACATTTATGAATATACTATGGTTCCTTATCGGGGGCATCTGGCTTTCCATGAGCCATCTCCTTCTGGGCATCCTGTTCTTCATCACCATCATCGGCATTCCCTTCGGCCGGCAACATTTCAAACTTGCAGGCATTGCCCTCACCCCCTTTGGCAGAGAAATCATATAGGGTCAGAACTTCTCTCGCATGTGTGAATCCATCACGATTGTCACCGGACCGTCGTTCACTAACTCCACCTGCATATTGGCTCCAAACTCCCCGGTCTGCACCTCTTTGCCAAATTCTTTGCCCAACCGCTCGATGAACTTCTCATACATCGGTATGGCCACTTCGGGACGCGAAGCTTTAATGTAACTTGGCCGGTTGCCTTTTTTGGTGCTGGCCATCAGCGTAAACTGGCTCACCAACAGTATCCCGCTGTCTGACACTTCAGTTATAGGAATATTCATCACCCCGTCCGCATCGTCAAATATTCGCAACGACACTATCTTCCTGCACAGCCAGTCTATATCCTCCTCCCCGTCGGCATCCTCTATCCCGAGCAATATCATCATTCCCGGTCCTATCTGCGATTTAAGCCTGCCATCTATTGTGACCGATGCCCTTGTGCAACGCTGTATTACTATCCGCATAGTGCTTTCCTCTTTTTAATAATATAGTCTGTTCTCATAGCTTTTCTACTCCAATATTGTCAGTTTGGCAAAAACCAGCATCATAGTCTTCTGACCAACATTGTCGAAAAAAATCGTAGCCTTGCGCTCAGTACCGCTCCCTTCAACAGTTAGCACTTTCCCTTCGCCGAATTTGGCATGGCGCACCCGCATCCCCACCTGTATGGCGTTGATGTCGGCAGCTGAATTCGGTGCCGTGGGACCCTTCGGCAAAGATGCTTTCGGCACCAATTTGCGCACAGGCTTCTGCACACTGTTTTCGTCCCGTTTAAAACCCTTCTCGGCCTCCGGCGACCACTTCACCCCCTTCACCCCTTGGAACGCCTTAGGCAGCTCTCCCGGCTTCGGGAACGAGGCATGCTTCTGAGGCATCTCCAAATATTTCTGGTCTATCTCTTCTATGAAACGGCTCATCTCCTGACACGACGAATTCCCATACTGGTACCTCGTCATCGCATACGAAAGCGTCAACTGCTTTTCCGCCCGCGTTACGGCAACATAAAACAAACGCCTCTCCTCCTCCAACTCCTGACGCGACGAGATCGACATAAACGACGGGAAAAGATTCTCTTCCAAACCCGCCACATACACATACGGGAATTCCAAACCCTTTGCCGAATGGATTGTCATCAAACTCACCTTGTCGGCATCCTTGTCATCGCCTTTGTCTTCCGAAGTCAACAGCAACACCTGCTGTAGGAACTGGTCCAATGTTCGTATTTCTACAGCACCTTCGGCTTCTGTGGGTTCCTCGCCTCCCTCTTCTGCAAACTGCGCTTCTTGTTCGCAGAACTCTTTCACACCGTTCAGCAACTCCTCAATGTTCTCTATTCTGTTCGGATTGTCTGGATCGTCGTCGTTACGCAGCAGCGTGATGATTCCCGAATTATATACTATCTGCTTTGCCAAGTCGTAAGCGTTCATCGTCGGCAGCATCGCGGTAAAACGTTTTATCATCATCACAAACTCTCCCATCTTCTGCAACGTTCCGCTGTTTATCCCCAACCCAAACGATGCCACGTTCTCCAATACCGTCCACACGGCAATATCATTGTCTGCGGCTGCCACCCGCACCCTGTCCAACGACGTCTGCCCTATCCCTCTTGCCGGGTAGTTAATCACACGCAGCAACGACTCTTCGTCATAGTTGTTCACCACCAAGCGCATATACGCCAGCACATCCTTAATCTCCTTGCGCCCGTAGAACGAAAGCCCTTGGTATATGCGGTATGGTATCTCTGCTCTGCGCAACGCCTCCTCCAATGCGCGCGACTGCACATTGGTTCTATACAAGATGGCAAACGACTTGTAGTCGCAATTCTCTCCTATATGCGCCTCCTGTATCGACTCGGCTATCAGCCGACCTTCATCCTTCTCGTCTATTGCCCGCAACAACGTAATACGGTTGCCCTGAGCATTGTCCGTCCAAATTTCTTTCTCTATCTGCTCTACATTCTTGGCAATAATCGAATTGGCAGCATTCACTATCACCTTCGTCGAACGGTAATTCTGTTCCAGTTTGAAAAGATTCAGATTAGGGTAGTCTCTGCGGAAATTGAAGATATTCTGAATATTAGCCCCACGGAAAGCGTATATACTCTGTGCATCGTCGCCCACCACACAAATATTCTGGTTACGCGCCGCCAGTTTCTTCACTATCAAATACTGCGAGTAGTTCGTATCCTGATACTCGTCAACCATAATGTATTGAAACCGTTTCTGGTATTTCAACAACACATCGGGAAAATCCCTCAGCAGAATATTCATATTGAACAGCAAGTCGTCAAAGTCCATCGCCATCGAGGTACGCAACCTGTGATTATACAGCTTGTATATCTCGGCAATCATAGGCTTGTGCGAATCCTTGTCCGACTGCTGTATTTCAGGGTTGCCTGCATAATCCTCCGGCGAAAGCAGATTGCTCTTGGCCATCGATATTCGCCCCATTACATAGCCCGGACTATACGTCTTGGGGTCAAGATTCAGGTTCTTCACTATCTGCTTTATGGCCGACTTGCTGTCGTCTGTGTCGTAAATCGTAAACGTATTGATATATCCAATCTTGGTTGCCTCCGACCGCAATATTCTGGCAAACACCGAATGGAACGTCCCCATCCATATATTGCGGGCTTCCGGACCCACAAGCTTCATGATGCGTTCCTTCATCTCCGATGCCGCCTTGTTAGTAAAGGTCAACGCCAATATATTGAACGGGTCGACACCCGTGCTTATCAGGTGGGCAATGCGGTACGTCAAGGTACGCGTCTTGCCACTCCCTGCTCCGGCTATTATCATCACCGGACCTTCAGTACATGCCGCAGCCTCACGCTGCGACTCGTTAAGTTGAGAAAGAATATCGTTATTCATTTTAATTCAGTAAAGAATCCCAAAATCAATTCACAATTCACAAAACCTCAATCCCCAACCCATACAGCTTGGAAAGGGCATCATACACACGAACGCTCTGCGACTGGCGCACAGACACATCCATTCGGCAATCCAGATTAAACTCCTGATTGCGGGGCTGCACCCCCAACTCCTTCAGCATACGCATCACGTCGTTCATCAACGCATACTCAAAATGGAGCCTGTAGATTACATCTATGGTCTTCTCAACAACTTCGGCGTTGCCAATGGCATCGCGGGCAGCCGCCTTGTAGGCGTTGGCCAACCCCGAAGCCCCCAGCAAGATACCTCCGAAATAACGCACCACCACTATCAGTGTGTCCGTCAAATCGGCCGAGAGCAGTTGCCCATGAATAGGCCGTCCCCCCGTCCCCGAAGGCTCGCCGTCGTCGTTGACGCGGTACGCATCCTTTCTTGGTCCTAAAATATAAGCATAGCAATGGTGTCTGGCATCGAAATACTCCTTCCTTAGGCGTTCCAAATGCTGCTTCACCTCCTCGACGCTACGCACCGGAAAAGCAAAGGCAAGAAACTTGCTCCCCTTCTCCTTGTAAAGCCCCTCGGCAGGGCCTGCAATAGTATGATACGTATCGTCGAACATAATACCTGTCAAAAACTACTTTATTATTAGGCTCTAAGGCATTCACCAATAGCCACAGAATACAATGCAAAAATAAACAAAAAAAACGACATATCAGGTAAAAACTATCACCACCGCACCAAGTTAATAAGCATCAATCTCTAAAAAACATCCAATATCGAAAAAAATGTGTATCTTTGCAGTCGCTTTCAACAGTCAAGAAAGCAGTAAGCAAGAAAAGCATTGCGATAAGGTCCCTTTTACCGAATTTCGCCAAAGTACATACGGGGGGATGAGCATTTTGCTTTCGCTTGTAGTGTATGCTATGGGCTCACGCCTAAGGCATAATCTCAAATGTGAGACTGATCACAGATCAGTTTAACCCCGCACTAAGCGACCGAAGGAAGCGCAGTGTGGGGTACTTTATACCCCTCCTCATGCGTATCGAAGATACGCTACTATTCCATTACATCAATGCAAGTTACAGACTTATTCGTATACTGCCATGAAGCCCCACCACTACTCATCTTTTAAAAAGTATCTGTCATCAATTACCACACCATTCTCTTCAAGAAAAGAGCGGTACTCCTCGACAAATGTCACCTTTCGGTGATGCTCCTTCTGGCGCATTATATACCCTACTATCATATCCTTGTCATGCAGTCCGTAACTGAAACCGGCATACTCATGACTCCAACCTCTGAAATTCGGGAACAACGGGTTCCCCTTCATCCACTTGCTTGAACTCGTTTTCACTCTCTGAACAAATTCTGAAATGGACATAGATGCAGGCAAAGACACAAAGATGTGCACATGATCAGGCATACCCCCTATGCGGTAGGTCTGACAAGAGAGATTCTTTGCGATGCCATAGATATAGGCATACAACTCACGTTCATGGTCAGTGGGAATAGTAGGTTCACTACGATAGGTACGAAAAACAATGTGATAGTAAGAGGTTGTATAACTCATGCCTGCTTAACGAAAACTTGCCTTTTTTATTGTATATTGTTATAGTGTACCTTCAGTACACATGTTATTAGTATCTATACCCCACACTGCGTCTACCGACTTAGTGTGGGGTTAATAGGATGATGTGCTTTCAGCACATATCTACCTTTTTTATTGTATATTGTTGTAGTGTACCTTCGGCACACATGTTATCAGCATTCATACCCCACACTGCGTCTATCGACTTAGTGCGGGGTTAATAGGATTATGTGCTTCCAGCACATATCTACCTTTTTTATTGTATATTGTTGTTGTGTACCTTCGGCACACATGTTATCAGTATCTATACCCCACACTGCGTCTATCGACTTAGTGTGGGGTTAATAGGATTATGTGCTTTCAGCACATATCTGCCTTTTTTATTGTATATTGCTGTAGTGTACCTTCGGCACACATGTTATCAGTATCTATACCCCACACTGCGTCTATCGACTTAGTGCGGGGTTAATAGGATTATGTGCTTCCAGCACATATCTTCCTTTTTTATTGTATATTACTGTAGTGTACCTTCGGCACACATGTTATCAGTATCTATACCCCACACTGCGTCTATCGACTTAGTGTGGGGTTAATAGGATGATGTGCTTTCAGCACATATCTACCCGTACAGACTACAAACCATGAAAAAAACCATACCAAAACACCTGTGATGTCAGCAATCGTGCCAACGGCACGAAATTAACCCCGCACTAAGCGACCGAAGGAAGCGCAGTGTGGGGTACTTTATACCCCTCCTCATGCGTATCGAAGATACGCTACTATTCCATTACATCAATGTGTTTTACTCAATTATGCAATTTGCATTATGCAATTTGCATAATAACAGAAATTATTCATATCTTTGCAGTCGGAAACTATTGAATAAATACAAAAAGCTGCGCACTCGAGTGCGCAGTTTTTTATATTTTCTGCGCAGTGGAATGCGCAGTTTGAACACCCGTGGAGGTTCTCCGCTTAGAACTCCGCAGTCTTGGGTGTGCGCGGGAAGGGTATCACGTCGCGGATGTTGCCCATGCCGGTGACGAAGAGCATCAGACGCTCGAAGCCAAGTCCAAAGCCGGCGTGCGGACAAGTACCGTAACGGCGGGTGTCGAGGTACCACCACATGTCCTTCATGGGGATGTTGAGCTCGTTGATACGGTTCATCAACTTATCATAGTTCTCTTCACGCACCGAGCCACCGATAATCTCGCCAATCTGCGGGAATAGCACATCGGTACCCTGCACGGTCTTCCCGTCGTCGTTCTGCTTCATGTAGAAAGCCTTGATTTCCTTCGGGTAATCAATCATGATAACGGGTTTCTTGAAATGCTCTTCAACCAGGAAACGCTCGTGCTCGCTGGCCAAATCAACGCCCCAATACACGGGGAACTCGAACTTATGTCCGTTCTTCACGGCCTCTTCCAGTATGCGGATACCTTCGGTGTAGGGCAGGCGAACAAAATCAGTGTTCACCACGCTCTTCAGGCGTTCGATAAGGCCTTTGTCAATCATGTTGTTCAAGAACTGCAAATCATCCTGGCAGTGCTCCAAAGCCCAAGTAACGCAATACTTGATAAACTCCTCTTCCAACGCTGTGAGGTCGTCGATGTCGTAGAAAGCCATCTCCGGCTCAATCATCCAGAACTCGGCCAAGTGGCGCGGGGTGTTGCTGTTCTCGGCACGGAACGTGGGTCCAAAAGTATAAATCTTGCCCAAAGCCGTGGCACCCAGCTCGCCCTCCAACTGACCGCTCACGGTGAGCGAAGTCTGCTTGCCGAAGAAATCCTGGCTGTAGTCGATGCTGCCGTCTTCCAAACGGGGAGGATTTTTCATATCGAGGGTGGTAACCTGAAACATCTCGCCTGCGCCCTCGCAGTCGGAAGCGGTAATCAGCGGCGTGTGGAAGTAGAAGAAACCGCGCTCGTGGAAAAACGTATGGATGGCGTATGCCATGTGGTGACGTATACGGCACACAGCCCCAAACGTATTGGTACGCGGACGCAAATGGCCTATCTCACGCAGGAACTCCATCGAGTGGCCCTTCTTTTGCAGGGGATAGCTGTCGGGGTCTGCCTCGCCATAAAGCACCACATTCTTGGCCTGAATCTCTACACTCTGGCCGGCACCTTGCGACTTCACCAACAGACCTTCCACTCCGATACAGGCTCCCGTCGTGATGCGACGCAGCAATCCCTCGTCGAAATTGGCCAGGTCTACAACCACCTGTATATTGTTTATCGTCGAACCGTCGTTCAAGGCAATAAATGCCACGTTCTTGTTTCCGCGCTTGGTGCGCACCCATCCCTTCACCAACACTTCGGAGTCAATCATCTGCTCCACTGTGTCTACAAACAATTGTTTGATTTCTGTACGTTTCATATAGTTATAACTTTACTTGTTTCAATTTTCACCTTTCAATTTATCCAGCTCCACATCGGAGGCGAACTTGGCCACCAAATCCTCGTCCTCTTTCCGGCACACCAGAATCGTGTCTTCGTCGGCAGCCACTATGTACCCATCCAATCCTTGCAGCACAACCGTCCTGTTTTGCGGCACATGCACCAGCGTGTTCTTCACATCATACAGGAACGACTTGCCCATAACCACTCCATTGCCCCATTCATCCTTGCGTGACGTACTATACAAAGAGTCCCACGACTCGATATCCGACCATCCAAACGAGGCCTCCAGCACATACACATTCTCTGCATGCTCCATGATGCCGAAATCAACCGAAATCGTCTCACTTTGCGAATAGACTCTCTCCACCTCTTCAAAGGGAGTATCTGCCGTAAGGGCGAAAAAGCTTTTCGCCACCCCGGGCAGAAAACGCTCGTAGACACTCCGCAACGTCGCCATACTCCACACATACACACCCGAGTTCCACATAAATTCGCCCGTGGCAATAAACTGGCGCGCCATCTCAACCGGCGGCTTCTCGGTGAAGGTAATCACCTTATGCAGGTTGTGCGCTTTGGGCGACGCAGGCTCTTCGCTGAACTGGATATATCCATACTGCACGTTAGGAGTTGTCGGCTTCACCCCTATTGTCACTATACATTCGCTTTTCGACGTCAACTCCAACGCCTGCTCCACATCCTGCACAAAACGTCCCTCACCAAAAATGGCATGGTCCGAAGGTGTTACAACGATATTGGCATTGGGGTTCATTGCATATATCACCGATGCAGCATACGCCACACACGGGGCTGTGTTGCGCCGTGTCGGCTCGCCCAGCACCTGGTAAGGCAGCAACCCGCCTATCTGCTCGCGCACCCTATCCTCATAACTGCGATGGGTCACTATAATGATATTCTCCCTTGGACAAATCTTTTCAAAACGGGCAAACGTAGTCTGCAACATCGACTTCCCATTGCCCAGAATATCTATAAACTGCTTTGGGCTGCTGTCACGGCATATAGGCCAGAACCTGCTGCCGAAACCGCCCGCCATAATGATACAATAGTTATTTCCCTTCACGGCAGACTCCTTTCTTTGCGACAAAGGTAAATCACAGGTTCCAATCATCCTCTTGCTCATACACTCACCTCCCCTTTAATATGCGGATGCGGGTCGTAACCCTCCAACCTGAAATCTTCATAATCAAAATCAAAAATATTCTTCTTGTCCGGATTCAGCAACATCCGCGGCAACGCCCGCGGCTCGCGCGTCAACTGCAACCGGCACTGCTCAATATGGTTCTTGTATATATGGGCATCGCCCAGCGTATGCACAAAATCGCCGTACCCAAGCCCGCAGGCCTGTGCCACCATCATGGTGAACAACGCATACGACGCAATATTGAACGGCACTCCCAGAAAAATGTCAGCCGACCGCTGGTAAAGCTGGCAACTCAACCTTCCATTGGCCACATAGAACTGGAACAAGATATGACACGGGGGCAGATGCATCTGCTCCAACTCCCCTACGTTCCATGCCGACACCAGCAACCGCCGCGAGTCGGGATTCTTCTTAATCTCCTCAACCAGCGAACTTATCTGGTCCACATGCCTCCCATCGGCTGTACCCCACGAGCGCCACTGGTGCCCGTAGATAGGTCCCAACTCACCGTCGGGTCCTGCCCACTCGTCCCATATAGTCACTTTGTGGTCATGCAGATACTGCACATTCGTGTCGCCTCGCAAAAACCACAACAATTCGTATATTATCGAACGTAAATGAAGCTTCTTCGTAGTCAGCAACGGGAACCCGTCGTCGAGATGAAACCGCATCTGGTAGCCGAACACACTCAGTGTGCCCGTCCCCGTGCGGTCTTCCTTCTCCACGCCATTGTCCAGCACATGCTGCAACAAATCAAGATATTGTTTCATTTCCTATAGAGTCAATTAGCCTTTAAAATGTGCTTCCTTTTCGCTGTTACCCCCGCTCAAGCACTCATTTTATAACGCAGAAAAAACAATATTATTATTCTCTTATAAAAAAAGTCCTCAAAGCAAGCCCTACTGCCACTCGCCCACCATCGGGAATAAAAGAGTTTGTCTCTTCAACAGCATCAGAGATGCTGAATTACAATAACTCCTGACAAACAAAATACGTTCTGGGGTGGGTGCGCCACAAACATGCGTCACGCTGGGACTCGATTTCAAAATCAACAGTCATCTACCATACTACAGCCGGAAGAAAACAAGGCAATTGAAAGAAAAGTTGTATCTTTGCATTTCAGAATGAACTTATAGCAACCCTATGAAGACCGGCATCAGGCATATTCACTGGACCATAGCCCTCGTACCCTTTGTGGTGCTTGTGGCGTTGCAGGTATTTGTCATCAAGCTGTTCGGTTCCGACGCCATCGACGGAGCCAGCCAGACCGCCCTCCTCTTTGCCACCGGTGTGGCCGTGGGCATTGCCATGATTGGCTACAAGGTGCCATGGCAAAACATCGACCGCGCCATGGGCGACAATATCCGCACCATAGGCCCCGCCGTTATCATCCTCTTCCTTATCGGAGCCATCTCCGGCAGCTGGATGCTCAGCGGCGTTGTGCCTACAATGATATACTACGGCATGAAAATCATCACTCCGTCGCTGTTCCTTTTCATGGCATGCCTTATTTGCGCCCTGGTGTCGCTCATCACGGGCAGCTCGTGGACCACGGTGGCCACCGTTGGCATAGCCCTGATAGGTATAGGCACGGCCCACGGCTTCTCTGTCGGCTGGACAGCGGGAGCCATCATCTCCGGTGCCTATTTCGGCGACAAGATTTCTCCCCTCTCCGATACCACGGTGCTGGCCTCCTCGGTTGGCGAAGTGCCCCTGTTCAAACATATACGCTATATGCTTATCACCACTGTGCCCTCCTTCACCATCGCACTGATCATATTTCTCATAGTGAGCCTTAACCATACATCGGCCAGCGGCACTGACGCCGCCACCTTTGCCGAGGGGTTGCAAAACACCTTTGTCATCAGCCCTTGGCTTCTGCTGGTTCCCCTCTTCACCGGAATTCTGATAGCCATGCGCCTCCCCGCAGCCATCATCCTGTTTTTGTCGGCATTGGTGGCCGGAGTGGTCATGCTCTTCGCCCAGCCCGACATCGTGGCACAGGTGGGAGAAGGCAACCGCTTCAAAGGGTTGATGGTCACCTACTACAGCAGCACTGCAATCGACACCGGAAACGCCACCCTCAGCAATCTGGTCCAAACCCGTGGCATGAAAGGGATGCTTAGCACAGTGTTCCTTATATTCTGCGCATCGGCCTTTGGAGGCTCGCTGACGGGGAGCGGCATGATGAAGAGCCTGACCGAGGCCTTGGCAAAAGGCATCAGCGGACGGCGGTCGCTGGTGGCATCGACGGTTACAACAGGCCTCTTCTCCAATATGGCAACAGGCGACCAATATCTGAGCATCGTGCTGACAGGCAATATATTTAAACAACTCTACAAAGACAAAGGGTACGAAGGGCGGCTGCTGAGCCGCTCGACCGAGGACTCTGCCACAGTCACCTCAGTCCTAATCCCTTGGAACACCTGCGGCATGACCCAGTCAATGGTTCTTAAAGTCCCCACGCTGGAATACCTACCCTACTGCTTTTTCAACATCATCTCGCCGCTGATGTCAATCACCATCGCGTTAATCGGCTACAAAATATTCCGCCTTCCCGCCGCCACCCACAATTCCGAGAGCGGTCTACAAAGTCCTGACAGCTAATATACATTAGGTAATAAAACATTTATAACACGTTCGTGATACAGTCATTTCACATTTGGAAATTGGAATACTACTTTGAATGAACTGTACTACTAATATGGTTGGATTGGGGAGTGGAGGATTTTTTTTCGAGCGAGTGTAAGAAACACGGCTATTTTGCGTCTATATAAATAGACACTGGCAAATAACACAGAAACATGAACCATTTATGAAACGTATCATTCCAGTCCTACTTGCACTGCTGCTGACAGGAGCCTGCGAGCGCAGTGAATACACCACGCGGATAACCGGCACCCTTTATACCGACAGCACACTGACAACGCCTGTTGCCAACGACACGGTGTGGTTTTACGATTATACCTATCACGGGAACCGTCCGGACAGTACCTTCGTGCAGCCTCCTATCGGTCATGCCTTGACCGACGACAAAGGTCGTTTCGGATTCCTCGACTGGAATGTCGATGTGAGCAGTTACGACCCCAGGTATGAAAGCAAATTCCAGTTTGATTTTGGACAGTTTATCATTGTCCATTGGCCGGACACACTCTTTCGCGGTGAATATTCAGGCAAATACAATCAGTTAGTTCTCTATCCCGGCAAGTACAAAATCCAACAGTATTGATATGAAGAAATTTGTCGTTATCCTCCTGCCCCTGCTGCTCTTGGGAGGCGTTCAGGCGCAAGACCTTGCAAAGGCTTGCATGTCAAATGCTGTTACTGTCAGTCTGCATCCGCTCTTTGGCGGGACGGCACTTGTCTCCTACGAGCGTGCCCTCCCCTTCCGTTCTTCGGTTGAGGCGGAGCTGGGAGCCCAAGGCTTCCGCTGGGAGCAATGGCGGGGATCTCCTATTAATGCTCACACACGACCGGGCTACGTGGCCACGGTGGGATACAAGTTCTATTTCCCCTTCGATGAGGATGATTTGCCAAAAATGGAAAACGGCGGGCTGGCACACCTCAGCTGGTATCTCAAGTTGCGCCTCGCCTACGTCTACCAATGGAGCTCCTACGACATCTTTGTCGGCAACCGAGGCTGGGACATCCTCACCGAGCGCCACACCTACCATGAACAGGACCTTACGCTTGCGTTTATATGTGGTTTCCAGTATGTGGGAGAAAGGGGCTTTGTCATGTCGCCATTCTTCGGCTACAATATGCCCCTGATAGTCGACGGCCCCTTCCATACCAAGGAAAACCCCGGCAACAGCGCCGCCTACGCCGCGTTGCTGACAGCCGGTGTCAAACTGGGCTGGGCATTCTAACCTAACAATCGGTTCGGGCTTTTTTTATCCGATTGAGTATTAATCGGATTTTATTGTGTAATTTTGCAGCGGTAAATGGCGGTTGGAACATGCCACTTTGTACACAATAAGCGAGACTATTCACTAATATGATTTTGTATGATACGGAACGTTTTTTGTATGTTTGTGATGCTGATGGGGGCAGGGGCGCTGCTGGCATGCAGGCCGGCGGCGCGGGAGTACACGGTGCATGGTCCCGAAGGCGGAATTGCGCTCAAAGTCACCCTTCCCGAGGGGTTTGACACCGTCCGTTGTGGCGGATTTGCAATCCGACACTTATTACTATCAGGATTTGTAATCCGTTTTGATTTTATCATTAATATACTATTTAATAACGGCAACGTCCAACAAACCTTTCTCCCCAGCATAGTCTATCGCTGAGCTGTATTTGTATTGCTCTGGTGAATTAACAATCTCTTGTCTGACAGGATTCTGATGGATGTAGTTGATTTTCTGACGCAAAAATTCCTCCGAGAATATCTCCTCTAGACAGTAACCTTCTTGCCAGAATCGATTGTTTTTTATTTTTTTATCGTTGGCTCCTGCGTACCAAAACCTGTTCATCATCCAGTCCTTTCTACTTTCATGCACATTGTCCTCGATGCTGTTTACCAATTTCTTGCTTGTGAACTTTATGAAATCCCTAATTATATTTGACAACTCAAGTCGTTCCTGTTCGTATGGCATTTCGTCGTTGACATCAACCAGCAGATGAAGGTGGTTGCTCATCATTACCCAAGCATATATTCGCAGGCGTTTGTTTTCCTGGCAATAGCGAAGTGAATCTATGACAATGTGTTTATATATGGGTCGGGTAAAGACATCAACCCAATCGACAACTGTCAGAGTGATAAAGTAGGTTACTTTAGTTAATGTGTTATACATAACTCATTAACGTAATCGGATAATGATTATTGTATTACGGATTGCAAATCCTCATATTATTTTGCGTCAGATTACTAATCTGCCGCAACTGAGAACATCCGCCGCGACGGGGCAACAGAGAACATCCGCCGCGACAGGATTTTTTTTCTCCAATCCAAAATTATTTCGTATTTTTGCAGCCGATTTCGAAGATGAAATCATGAGGCGTTATGCCCTTTCTTGCTGACGGAAACGTGAGAAACTTCTAGGATATGCAAGGAAGGTATGACGGTTCGCGTGTTTAGCGTGGGCTGTTCCCATTTCTACATATCAAGGTAATTCTCACGACCTCCGTCAGAAGAAGTGGTATACAGGACCACGCTTCTTGAGTTATGGTAACCCGCTCAACTTTGGTACTGGACGAGCGAAATTAGTTGCGCCCGGCACGTATTAGGGATGTTGCTTATGGCAAAAAAAGAAGACATTGAGGCTGAAGTTAGGCGGATTGACCTTAATGACCCAAAGACGTTGCTCACGTTAGTGGAAAACCCATTCGGATTTGATGCGTTGAGCAAACTGAAGAATAACTACACAGGGGAATGGCGGGATAAAGTCATTTCTTTTGTGGAAAACATTAAATGCACCTATGATGTAGATCATATCAAAAACGAGATTGACACTGCTTTAAAAGCCCGCTCTAAGCAGGAAAACTTTTTTGCAAATTTTGGATTAGGAGTTGCCATAGCTATTGGGGCTGGTATTCTTTATTGGATTATTTTCAATTTTGGAACAGGGGTTCTGTTATTTGCTGTTTTGGCTGTTTGTTTCTACATTGGATACAATTCGGTGAACAAAATCAGCAAGCAATATTTCTCTGGAGACACCTTGCACTTAATTAACGATTTTAATGATGTGATAAAGTAACAGTACTATGGAAAGCAACGAAAAAAAAGATTTTAAGAAGAAGGGTAAAACCCTTATCGTATGTATGGTTGCTGCGATATTTCTTTGCCCTATAGCATGCGATCGCGATGACATTTTATGGGTTGTAAGCGGCGCAGACGATGTCACCCTCCCATCTTATTCTTCGTGGAAAAAAGGTGTCTATGGACAAGATGATAAAGTTTACCTATTCATGACATATGGAAGCCAGAATAGTGGGACTCTTACTGTTAATTATGCTGATATGCCAGTGTCTATCAAAGGAAACAAGATGTATGACAAAGTTGGGGAATTTGTTGGAAAAATAAGAAAGAAATCAAACGGTGACATTGTAATATTTGCTAGTAATATGCCTAGTTTAGATATAGATGGCACCTACAAAAAAGTAAAATAACAATGGCTGAAAAGATAATATTTCCATCCGTCGAATTTAGTGTAATGGTTAATTGGATTGGAGTAAATACCCCGCCAGTGACCGTACCTACATTGGGTGGACGTAGTTTCATTACTGCAAACTGTCCCAATACGAAAACCATTCATGTTACAGGGAGTAAAGGAAGAACAAGAGATTTCAATGAGACTTATTGGGGAAAGATATGTCATATCATTGACACGGCAGAACGTCCGTGGATGACATCGACATACACAGATCCATCTGTTCCTGACTTCTTTTTTGCTCCGAGTGTACCAGCCTTATGCAAAGCATATTTTGAGAGATAGTAGGAAACTCACTAACAAGAAAAGCGAGACCCAGCAGCCTCGCTTTTCTGCTTTTAGTGTGTCGATGCAGGATTACATCTCCGAGAGTTTCTTGTAGCCTTTGTAGCGCAGTTTGGCATTGCGCTCGGTGGCGACGAAGAGTTCTTCGTCCATGCAGATGTTATTTAGTTTAGAGTTGTTAATAGCCATTTTTTCAATTCAAATCTCGTTGCAAAGATACGCAGAATATTTGGAATGGATAAAAAAATTCAGACAGGGTATTTGGTTGTCATGCAGTGGTAGAAGTCGCGTTGGTTGGCATCGGTGACGAGGATGTGGATAAGCTTCCAAAAGAAATGCTGCTATGGCATAAACTGACATAATAAAGATGAGACTGATTGAAAAGTCGGCCAAATGACCGATTTGGGTTTAACCTTATCACTTGTCGACTCTCCGTTGTGGCGGATTTGCAATCCGACACCTGTTTATCGTAACCCCTATTGGCCCACCTGGCCGCTTATCCAAATCACGCAGGGCTGCACCCACAACAGCTGCAAGTTCTGCACCATGTACCGCGACGCCCCCTTCCGTATGCAGCCGATGGAGTGGCTGGAGGAAGACCTGCGCGAACTGCAAGCCTCCGACCCTCACGCAAAAACCATTCAGCTGTTGAGTGCCAATCCGCTGGCCTTGAGCTACGACCGATTGATGCCACGGTTGGAACTTATCCGCAAGTACCTGCCCGAATTGGAACACATGTATGCCGCCACCCGCGTTGATGACATCCGAAACAAGACCGTGGAGCAGCTCCATAATCTGAAAGAAATTGGTGTGAACGAAATATCGCTGGGCGTGGAGAGCGGCGACGACTGGACTCTGCAACGCATCAACAAAGGTTACACCTCGCAGGACATCCTGGAACAATGCCGCAAACTGGACGAGGCGGGCATCGCCTATTGGATGACCTTCCTCAATGGTGTGGCAGGACGTGAACACAGCCACGAGCATGCTGTCAATTCTGCCAAAATCTTCAACCAGTGCAAACCCATGCTTGTAGGCACAGGTGGCCTGACACTCTTCCCCGGCACTCCACTCCTAGAGGAGGCACAGCACGGCGAGTTCACACCCCTCGACGAGCGCGAGTTGATGCAGGAGTTGCACACCTTCCTCTCTGCTGCTCGACTGCGACTGCGAATTGAACACTCACCACACCTCGTCGCTCCATCTCAGCGGTCCATTCCTCCCCCGCAAACAGCAGATTCTCGACGCATTGCAGGAGGCCATCGACCATGCCGACATCGATGCCATGACCCTCCGCCGACAGCTTAAACGAGGACTGTGAACACAATATTATCGGCAGTTCGACGTTTATCAGTTCGTTATGGTTAAAGCATTATTTATCAACGGGAGTCCCCGTAAGAATTTCAACACTGCACAGCTGTTGCAGAAAGCGATGGAAGGTGCCAAGGAGGCTGGTGCCGAAGTGGAAATGGTCAACCTCTACGACCGCAACCTGAACTACAAAGGCTGCATGAGCTGCTTCGCCTGTAAAATCAAGGGAGGGAAGAAAGGTGTCTGCTCTTTCCCCGACGACCTGAAACCCGTCATGGAACGTGCCGTTGAGGCCGATGTGCTGGTGTGTGGCTCGCCTGTCTATTGCGGATACCCGACGGCGGGGCTGCGTGCATTCATGGAAAGGCTTATCTTTCCGGCAGTGAACTACGCCGACTTCCGCCACCCTGTAATCAACAAGCCAAAGCGGTCGGCAACCATCTTCACCATGAACTGCCCCGACGAAGAGGTGTATCGCGCCAACAACTACCACATCCTGATGGACACGAATGCCTATCAACTCGGGATGTTCGGTCCCACGAAGGTGCTTTACAGTTTCGACACCTACCAGTTCAATGACTACAGTCGCTACGATGCCGAGGGAATCCCCGCCGAAAGGAAGGCCGAGAAACGCCGTACCCAGTTCCCTATGGATCTCGATGCCGCCTACAATCTTGGCCGCCGTCTGGTGGAAGAAACGAGATGAAAAACCGTTAGCGAGTAATTGATATCTGACGACATCGAAAATTCTCCCGACATGAAGCCGGGCAGAGCATGGCCTGTCAAGGCATTGAAATAAACCCAAATCGGCCTAACGACCTATTTGGGTTCAACTAATTCTAAAGGTCGTTGATGATTGGTTCCAAGCTGTTGAAGTCAACAAAGTTCACCTGTTTGTTATATGTCTCTATCATGGCTCTGACTTCGGCAGTGCGTTCCTCTACAGGAATCCTGCGGGTTTTCATATAGACCATCCACATCATGGTTTTGTGCTTTAGGCTGAGACGGGAGTAATCTATACCTCCCCGCAAGTGATGGATATGGGCATGCTTGAACACCGAGTGCAAGAGTTGTCGCTGCATGTTGTTTCGGATGTTCTCGATGTTCTTTGTGTCCGTCGGGTCTGCCAGCCCCACAGTGACGATGATAATGTGTTTCCCTTGCACTGTTGTCATCTTGCCAAAGGTCTCTTTCATCCCCAGAACCCCGCCGGCATATAGGGCACCAACGTAAACGATGGTATTGTAATCGTCCAAAAGGCTGATGTCTTTGTATGACTTGACTGAATTATTTGTCTTTTTACCCAGTTCCTCGGCATATTGACGTGCCGTCCCATAGCATGACCCGTAGATAATAATGTCCATAGCTTGTTGTGATTAATCAATAGGGTAACGTTGAATGTAGTAGGTTTATTGTGTCGGAAAATATTTTAGATATTTCGGCGTTATACGGCAAATGACATGAACTATGAATAAGGTATTTTGGCTTGTTGTGGCGGTGTGCGCAATGGGATTGATGATGGCATGCAAGAATGGCACAGTGGCAGAAGGGAAAGTATTGGACTCGCTAATTGCCAATCACGGGGTGGTCGGTACATTCCATGAGGGACTGGCTTACGTGAAGATTGACAGGAAAATTGGATATGTCGACACAACAGGAGAATTGGTAATCCGTCCCCAGTTTGAAAGTGAGAAGTATGGTTTCCACGACGGGATGGCAGCAGTGGAACATGGTGGCAAGTATGGTTGGATTGACGGGAGGGGCAAATTTGTCATAAAACCTGAATACGACGATGTGGGGTTGTTTCATGAGGGCTTTGCATGGGTAAGAGTAGGTGAGAAAATAGGATTTGTTGACAAACAAGGCAACCTGCTCACCCCAGCCAAGTGGGATATGGCCACCGATTTCTTCGAGAAAGGCTTTGAAAGCTGTTATGCACTGGTGGAACTGGACGGCAAAACCTACCGCATCGATACCTGCGGAAACACCACCGAAACCAACGAGAAAATAGACTGGTCAGGAGAAGAATACGATTAGGCTATAACGCCTCAAACTTGACAATAGAGAAAAGCCGCTTCACTCTGACAGGCCAGTATCTACAGATAATCTATAGTGAATATCTCTAATACCACTTTTTGCCCCTTGCTATGGAATAACAGGAAAATGTTGAAACTATACAGCTTCCAGACGCAAAAAAAGCATAAACAGAAAGCCGAGACCACCAACAGGACTCGGCTTTCTTTATATTATTGTGCTTACGACGATTAGTAGTTCTGTTGGTTGATTTCGAAGTAGGCTTGGGGGTGGTTGCAGACGGGGCAGACCTCGGGGGCCTTGGTACCGACCACGATATGGCCGCAGTTGCGGCATTCCCACACCTTCACTTCGCTCTTGGCAAAGACCTCTTTGGCCTCGACGTTGTGCAGCAGGGCGCGGTAACGCTCTTCGTGGTGCTTCTCGATGGCGGCCACGCCACGGAACTTGGCGGCCAGCTCGGGGAAGCCCTCGGCCTCGGCGGTGCGGGCAAAGCCTTCGTACATATCCGTCCACTCGTAGTTCTCGCCTGCGGCGGCAGCGGCCAGGTTCTCGGCGGTGGTGCCGATGCCGTTCAGCTCCTTGAACCACAGCTTGGCGTGCTCTTTCTCGTTCTCAGCGGTCTGCAGGAAGAGGGCGGCAATCTGCTCAAAGCCCTCCTTCTTGGCCTTGGAGGCGAAGTAGGTGTACTTGTTGCGGGCCTCGCTCTCGCCAGATTAGCAGGTTTCGGCTCCTCAACAGACACAAATTTGTCCTTGCCCTGCTTGCAGCGCGGACATTTCCAGTCGGCAGGCAGCTGCTCAAAAGGTGTTCCAGGGGCTATGCCCTGTGTGGGGTCGCCCTGTGCCGGGTCGTACTCATACTTGCAAATGGTGCATTTGTATTTCTTCATTGTTCAAGACATTATGGATTAATCATTCGTATAACGATAATTGTACGGAATTATTGTGTTGCACTTGTAACTGGAATTTAGGTCCGCCATTTTTTTATGCAAGACACAATATTATTATTGTCGTTCCGTTAAATGATTTTTTTATTGCCTGCCGTACTTGGGAAATAATATCAAAATATCATATAACCATCATTTACAAACAATGAGTAATCTTAGATTTAAAGTGTTGCAGGAGGCCTTCGCCAAGAAGGCGGTAGCCGTCCAGCCTCCTGC
>ONIP01000048.1 GCA_900317955.1 uncultured Bacteroidales bacterium | reverse complement strand
CTGCTATTGAAACGCATTGGCTTGTCGCCACACCCTTGCCTTCACCATTTTTATTTTGCAAAGTTACTCATAATTTCACGATGCAAATATACGAGAAACACGGTACAAACCGAAGGGGCAGTGCCGTGACATTCAGAAACAAGGAAACTGCGTCCCCAAAAGCGTCAATGGAGTATAGAAACGACAAATAAACAGAATTTATAGAGCCCACCATTATTCAGATTGCAAACAATCTACTGGGGTGTTGCTGTAGTGTCTGAGCCAGTGGACTTGGCATCTGTCTTGGCGGGTTGAGTACGTTTCAGACGAATGTCATAAAGGCTGTGTTTGCGATGAAACTTGGAAAGGTCAACATCTCCCGCTATACCCGAGACCCGTCCGGATTGGGAGTACTGCCATAAAGTGTAGCGAACGGTTGGCGTACCATGGTAGTTGGCTATAAAAATATGATAACGCCTATATTTTTTGCCGGCAAAATGCTCCAAATAAACTTTCTCGCTGGTGTAAATCATAGGCTTAACTCCATACTCTTTCTCCATCAATTCCAGCAACTTGTCTACTCTCTTCATATATAGCCTGCCGCTGTGATGCCCTTCTATGTCAAGCACAGGAATGAGGTCTTGCTTCTTTTTTTCAACGATTGACTTAAAATTAGCAAATTGCTGATATGCAGTAGTTTTACTACTGTATACATGATAACTACCAACCATCAATCCCGCTTTGCGAGCTGCCTTGACATTCGTCTTGTAGTAGCTGTCTTGTATAGTCGCGCCCTCAGTGGCTCGGATGTATACAAACTTCACTTTCTTGTTCTTGGCAACCCGCTCCCACTTTATCTTGCCTTGATATTTGGAGACATCTATGCCTTGCGTTTGTGCTGGTGCCTTGAGTACCAGCACAAACGCAATGAACATTGCTATTTTACATAATGAGACGAAATTAGAGCACAATTTCATCACCGCTGGCATTGAAGAATTTGAAATCCAAAAGCCCGTACGACTCAGATGACTTGATTGTCAAATGTACTTTATATTTCCACATCCACCGCAGACGGAGGCTGCCAATGCCCTTTGTAAGATAGGCATATACATAAGGATGGGCAATGATTGTGAGACGTTTTTCGTTTTGTGAAGAACTGAGATAACGTAAATTGGACTCAATCTCATCCACAACCACCAGACTCGATTTTATAGTTCCGGTACCGTCGCAGAAGGGACATTTCTCCTGCACATTCACTTCAACGGCTGGACGAACCCTCTGACGTGTTATCTGCATCAACCCGAACTTGCTCAATGGCAATATGGTATGGCGAGCCTTATCGCGCGACATTTCTTCACACATCACGTCATACAGTTTTTTCCGGTTGTCGGCTTTCTGCATATCAATAAAATCGACAATCACTATCCCTCCCATATCCCTAAGTCGCAACTGTCTTGCTATTTCTTTTGCCGACTCAATATTTACCTGGAGGGCAGTATCTTCCTGACCCGCACCAGCTTTGATGTGATTTCCACTGTTCACATCTATAACGTGCATTGCCTCAGTGTGCTCAATATACAGGTAAACCCCTGAACGTATGGTCACAATACGTCCAAAGGCACGGCGTATATCCCTCGACACTCCGAACTGTTCAAAGATGGGCGTTTCCATCTTGTAATGATGCACTATGTCAACCTTTTCGGGTGCAACGGAACCGATATATTTGCTGACCTCGTTATAGATGTTCTCGTTGTCGATATAAATGGTATTGAAATCGTCTGTCAATACATCACGCAGCAACGCTGATGTCGTACTGAGCTCCGAGAGTACTTTCACCGGTCCTGTGATATGTTTCAGACTTTCTGTGAGGCTTGTCCACTGGGCCATCAACTGACGCAAATCGGCGTCGAGTTCGGATACATCCTTCCCCTCCGCAATAGTGCGGACTATAACACCGAAGTTGGCTGGCTTGATACTCTGCATTAGCCGACGCAAACGACCACGCTCTTCACCACCTTTTATCTTCTGCGATATCGATATTCTGCTGATAAACGGCGTCAACACAAGGTAACGCCCTGCAAGAGAAATATCCCCCGACAGCTTTGGTCCTTTTGTCGAAATGGGCTCCTTGGCCACCTGGCCTAACACCAACTGGCCAACTTTCAATACATTTGAGAGGTTCCCGTTTTTTTCTAATACGGGTTCTATCTTGAAGTTGTTGAGATTGCGTACCGAGGGATCCCCATTCATGGCCAACTTCATATACTTGGCCACCGAGTTGTAATTGGGACCCAAATCCAGATAGTGGACAAATCCGTCTTTGTCTTCGCCCACATCTATGAATGCAGCATTCAAACCGGGCATTATTTTCCTCACCTTGCCGACAAATATGTCGCCCACATGAATCTTGTTGCCCAAGGCATCTTTGTGCAACTCCACCAACTGCTTGTCTTCAAGCAACGCAAGCTGGATTTCGTTTTCGGATGCTGATACTATTAATTCTTTGTTCATTACTCTTATAAACAAAACAAATTACACAACTCGGAAGAATTCCCTCCGTTGTGTAATTTGTTTTAGATGTTAGATTTGTTTCTTCGACTCGAAGAAGACTTACTTCTTCTTATGCCTATTCTTACGCAGACGTTTTTTGCGCTTGTGAGTAGACATCTTGTGTCTTTTGTGTTTTTTTCCGTTAGGCATTGTATAACTATTTAAATTATTTTACACTCTTTTTGACATCATTTACAAATGTCTTGGCCGGTTTGAACGAAGGAATGTTGTGTGCGGGGATGATGATGGTGGTGTTCTTCGAGATGTTACGACCAGTCTTCTCGGCACGCTTTTTGATGATGAAGCTGCCAAAGCCGCGGAGATAAACGTTTTCACCTTCGGAAAGAGACTCTTTCACAACGTTCATGAATTCTTCAACAGTAGCCTGAATGGCCACCTTTTCAATACCGGTTTTTTGTGCGATTTGAGCAACAATTTCTGCCTTTGTCATATTATATCTGTCTTTATATTAATTAATAATCAATTTTTTCTTGTGTTCTTTTACGGGCGAAACAGGTTGCAAAATTACCAAAAAAAATTGGATTACAAAAGTTTTTTTTCACCCTTCTCGTCTAAATTTCAATTTTTTATATAGAATCTACTAACTATCAACATCTTACAAATTTCAATTTTCCAAGCTTTTTTCGATAATGAGTTGAATGATAACGGCTAAAAATACAAATTTGATTGTTCTTTAGAGCTATTTTTTAAGAAATACACGACAAAAAGAATTCCCACAGCAACAGTGCACATCACCACGACATACCACGGCATCAGCAACGGCTCAGTAGGAGACATGCTCAACTGACCGCGGTTATATAGGTAATACATCACAACTATTGCAGCATTATTGAAAAAATGTGCCGAAATATTGACTACCATCGAACCCGAATACGCAAACAGATACCCCAACAATAACCCCATCACAAAACGTGGCACAGCCCCATACATGTCCCCATGTGCAAGCGAGAAAACTAATGCTGCCACTATCACCGCCACATGCCTGTTCTTGAACCATCCCGACAATATCTGCTGCACGCCTCCCCTAAAAAAGAGTTCTTCGCACACGGCTGGTACCAATGCTATGATAACCAACTCCAACACCAAGTCTCCAACAGTTGTCAAGGAAACCATTTTCTCAAGCATCTCCTTCTCCATTTCCGACATCCGCCGCATCGACTCTTCTATCGGCCCAAACTGCCATCCTTCATTCCACCACGTCAGCACATCATTTAGAGGCATAAGCAACACCACCATAACCATGCCAATCAATGCCAACCGCCAACTTCCCTTCCCTTTCAATTTCAAATAACTGCCAATTCCGGGATGGAACAGTCCGGCAAATACCAACACAGGAATCAGGAACATCAGCAACTGCGACACAGCCTGCACCACAAGCATCATGCGAATCTGCCCGGCACCTTCCCCTTCTATCGGAATTAGAGCCTGCACTCCGCCTGCCATTATCATCCCTACCAGCAAAAGAAAAAAAAGCCCTACCAATTGGCTGAAGGGCTTTGCATTCTCGAAAAACATTGATACTTTTTTCATTGTGACCCCGGCGGGATTCAAACCCACGACTTTCGGAACCGGAATCCGACGTTCTATTCAGCTGAACTACGGGGCCTCTTGGTCAAAAAACACGTCTAATAACTATCTTTCGACTCAATTATTGTGTTTCTACAACTTTTTTTTCATTTTTTCTTTTATCTTTCGCATTCCCTGTTGTTATTCTGGATAATGCATATTATCGTATGTTATTTTTTCAAGCACTTCATGCAGATATTTCTCCGACTCCCACTTGGCCATCGGCAAGTCATGCAGCAGATAATTCCCACAATCCTTTGGCGCCGCACCTGGAACCTCGCCCTCATACTGCGCCACAAACCGGAATGTCTCTTTCATCAATTCTACTATGTCCTCCGGTTCCAAATCTCCTCGCATCAACAGATAATTTCCTGTTAGACATCCCATCGGTCCCCAATACACTATTCGCTCTCCCCATTCAGGACTATTTCGCAGGTATGTGGCTGCCAAGTGTTCTATAGTATGGATGGCTCCTTGCCCCAACACTGGCTCTCGGTTGGGCTCTTTCATTCTAATATCGAAGGTCGTAACCACTTCTCCGCCGATCTCGTCTTTGCGCGACACATAAATGCCCCGCAACAACCGGATATGGTCAATGGTAAAACTGGGTATCTTTTTCACTTCTTATTTTATTGAATTAGGTAACTGCAACAAAAACTTCTGCATGAACTGGAACGAACGCTCCCCCATCGAGGCAAGAAAACTATCCCACTGCTGCTGGTGGTCATCGGTGTTACCCGGCGTGTCACTCACCACTCTCACACTCAAAAACGGCACCCCCTGCAAATAACAGGTATGCGCTATCGCTGCCGACTCCATTTCACATGCCAGCCCTTCCGGAAAACGGGCTTTAATCTTTCCCAATGCCTCTTTGTCGGTAATGAACTGGTCTCCTGTGCATATCAAGCCTTCTTTCACCCTGATGTTCTCGTCCTTTCCTATATTCTCTGCACATTTCAGCAACACCGGATCGGCGTCAAATCGCGCGGGCAGCCCTTGCACCTGGCCATACGCATTTCCCATCCCGCACCACACATCGTGATACACCGTCTCTCTCCCCACCACAACATCCATCACCTCTAATCCTGCGTCTATTCCGCCTGCAAGCCCCGTGCTTATCACACAGTCTGGCTTATGCTCTTGCAACAAACGCATCGTCCCCACCGCAGCATTCACCTTGCCTATTCCACACTGCCACAGCACCACCTCGTTCACCCCTACATGGCCCTGCGGCTCTCCGCCAAGAACCTCAAGCATCTTGCGGTACTCTATGTCCATTGCGATTATTACGCCTATCTTCATTTTCTTTTTATCTTATTGATTGTCTTTCTTCCACACTCCTTCACCCTCTCTTTTTCCGGTTGCAAAGATAACATTTTTTTCTTAAATAACGGCTCTCCACAAAATTTTTCACCACCATCCTCGTTATTAATAAAATTTCACTTTTCATATATGAAACGGCGACTTCTTATATTACTTTCCACACTTTTCGCTCTTGCTGCCATCAGCTTGGTTCTCATCCAGATTTCTCAAACTCGGCGTTCGGCAAAAATGAGCGACAACCTCTTCAATATCAGCGTCAACAACGCCATCGACGAGGTTTTCAACCAACTCGACCAGATGAAAGTCGAGGATTATGTCTCCCAAAAAGAACGCTACCGCCTCCTCCAATATCGCCGCATCGACGATATGACCGAGAAGATGCAGGACATTATCCGTAACAACAGCGAACTATTCTACGACGACCGCCGCATTTCCTTCGGCGTCTCCACCCAGGACAGTGCCATCGCCCTCCCCAATGCCCGTCTCTCCCTCTCCGAAGAGCATATCATCACTCAGTACAACACAATGCTTAATGCCCGCAACCGCATGCTGGCCAACATCGGCACTCCAAAAACCGGCAAAGCCAACCCCCTCGACATCAACAACGTCATCGAAGCCTCTAAACTCAATTTCCCCCTCCTCGATTCTCTTATCCGTGAAGAACTTATCATCAATGGCGTAGACATCACTCCACATATCGGCATCCTTATGACCGAGACCGACTCGCTCCTCTACTGTAGCCCAGGGGCAAACCCCGACAATCTCCTTAACTCCGCTTTCAAATACTCTTTCCACCCCCACGGCATCGCTTCCAGCCAAAGCCTTTATCTCGTCCTCTCCTTCCCCTCCTCACCCATCATCCTCTCCAGCGATACCAATCTCTACACCATCCTCAGCATCTGCATGATTATCCTCATTTCTGCCCTCTTCTTCTTCTCTATCCGGACCATCCTCTACCAACGCAAACTCGACGAGATGAAGACCGACTTCATCAACAATATGACCCACGAAATTAAGACTCCCATCGCCACCATCAGCCTCGCATGCGAGATGCTCGAGGACGAATCCGTCACCAGCGACTATGCCACACGACGCAACTTCATCAATATCATCAGCAATGAGAACCGTCGCATGCGAATTCTCATCGAAACTCTCCTCCAAAGTGCAAAGATGTCAAGCAAGAAATTTTCACTCAATCCTAAGGAAATTGACCTCAACAGCATCGTTGAGTCTTGCGTAAACAACTTCCAACTCACCGTCCAAAACCGACAAGGCACCATCGAGACCCATCTCGGCAACATCCAAGGCTCCCTTTTCGCCGACGATCTTCACATCACCAACATGATTCACAATCTTATCGACAACGCTATCAAATACTCCGAACAGCCCCCACGCATCGTCATCTCCACCCGCACCGAAAACGACCACGCCATCTTAGTAATCTCCGACAACGGCATCGGCATTGCCAAAGAGGACCAAAAGCATATCTTCGAAAAGTTCTACCGCGTATCCACCGGCGATGTCCACAATGTCAAAGGCTTCGGCATCGGTTTGAACTATGTCTCCCAGGTCGTCTCTCTCCACCAAGGCACCATCTCCCTCGAAAGCGAACCCGGCCAAGGCTCCACATTCACCATAGCCCTGCCCCTCTCATAAAAAAGACGGAACACCCACCCCTTTCAATTTTCATTTTTCAATTTTCAATTTGATCCGACTCCCGCACCATCCTAACCGACTGTCCGTAATGTGGGGTATTGTCCCAGTTCACACCCATAATACTGCCGTCAAAGTGCATTGTATACGGACATCCCTCTTCTTCAACTGTTTTCGACCAATACAGTCCCTCGCAACCTTCTGCATATCCCACGCCGCCCCATCTGAATCCCGCAGCAGGTAGCAACACAGCCCCTGCGTTCTCCATCTTTTCCCATTGACTCTCCTCATAACTGTTTTCATCCCATCCTTTTGCACCAAAAGTCAGTCTGCAACCAGCTGGCAGTTCCCATTCATCCGGCAGCACCAATAGCCCATGCACTCCATTCACGGTGCCAACAGCCCTCTTTTCTGCTGCTCCCTCCCTTTCAAAAAGCAAATACTTCCATTCTTCTGCAGTCAGCGTTCGCCATCCGCCACCAACAATATCTCCCCAATCTACAAATTGGGTATAAGCCTGCCAACTGTCCGTAGTGTCCTGCGGCCTGTCTCCTGTCCCCCAGCCAAACAGTCCCCCATACTCCCACTGCTTATCCACAAAACCACATCCCCCTTCAGCCAAATTCCCTTCTGCAAAAACCACCTGTCTACCCTCTCCCACCGAAAACAAAAACACACCATCCTGCTCATGCAACCCGCCACTGCAACCTACCAAAACAAAAAGAAGCCCCAAAAGAGCCATCCAATCCCAGATAATAGTTTTCATAGTAATTAAAAAATAATCCGTCATTCCTCTCCATTCCATCTATCATTCTATCAAATCTATCCCATCTATCATATCTATCATATCTATCCCATCTATCAAATCTATCAAATCTATCAAATCTATCCCATCTATCCCATCTATCACTTCTCCCCCATCAACCCCTCTATCCTCTCCATCACCTCTTTCACCTCTATTCCTCCCATGCAAGGGTACCCACCTATCTTGCAAGGTTTGTTCCCATACTTCGAGCAAGGCCTGCAATCCATCACTCTTTGCACCGCCCATGCCGGATTCTGACGCCACCCGTAGAACCCCCTGCAAGGATGCGTGGCACCCCAAATACTCACAACTGGCACCCCCATACAAGAGGCAAAATGCATATTGGCAGAATCCATGCTCACCATCACATCCAACGCCTTTATTCGATCCAATTCTTCTTCAAAACTGAACTTGCCCGCCAACGACTCCACACCCTCATACTTCCCAGCCCACGCCTCCAATATCGGAGCCTCCTCTTTGCTGCCAAACAGCATTACGCTATACCCCCTTACCGAAAGCATCCCCACCAACTGTTCCATCTTCTCCAACGGCCATATCTTCCCTTCATGCTGTGCAAAAGGTGCAACCCCCACCACTCGTTTTCTTCCCATTGCCGGCTTGACTTTCCAATAATCGCCTTCCACTGTGCAGCCCTTCAGCCCGCAACGGTCAAACACTTCATCATAGCGTTTCCACGACGGTATCACTTTCCGGGTATGCTTGCGTATACTGTGAACCTCTACGCCCCTCAGTCTGAATAGCCAGTCCAAACCTATCACACGCAACACATGGTGCATGTCTGCCACCATGTCTGGCCGCAAAGTCGACAGTTTCTTATACAACTCTCTGGGCTTCTGACGCCGCTCGGTGGGCACATACTGCACATTCTCCATCCCCCCGAACAACGGCGCCAACCTCGGCGGCCCCGCCACATAAAACAGCACATCTCTGTTTGCCACGGCACGTTGCCTTACCACCGGCTCCAATATCGCCACATCGCCAAGTGCCGACAGCCTTACCACCAGCACTCGCTTTTTATACTCTTCTTCCCTCACTTCTTGTTATACAGCATCGGGTTCAACGACGGGTCGTTATACATCTTCATCTGCCTGTACAATTTCATCCGCTTCGTCCCGGCGGACAGCTCCTTCAGCAGGTCTTCAATAGCCTCCATCAGGTCGCTTTTCTGTTCCAACAGAGTCTTATACTTAGCCTCGCAGCGGGCATGCTGCTCTGCACTCACATCCGTACGCCTCACTTCTATACCGAAATGGTATATCTTCAATGCCAATATCGACAGTCGGTCTATTGCCCATGCTGGAGTCTCTGTGTTTATCTTGGCGTCGGCTGCCAGCGCCACCCCTGCAAATTCCTGCATATAGTGGTCGTCTATCCGTTCCACCGTGTCGGTACGCTGCTGGTTCGACCGGTCTATCCACCGCTTCAGCCGCAATGCCTCTATTGGATCCACATCCTCAGGTCTTATCAAATCCTCCAGATGCCACTGCACTGTATCTATGTAGCTCTTCTCCCATAGCAAATGCTCAAACGTCCCTTCGACGTATGGGTTGTGAGTCGGCGCATCCACCGAGTCTGTTTTATGGTAGTCTTCTATCTGCCTCTCAAACAAGGCAAACATCTCTTTTATCTCCATGATGTATTATTTATGTAACAATTAACAAAGTGCAAAAACGATAAACCACTTTAAACTATTAATCTACTAAGCTAATAAGCGATTAAGCGATTAAGCTATCAACTCATAAAGCCTCACTTACCAAACACCTTGGCGGCCTCGTCCATCTTTGCTGGCACATCCACGCCGAAAGGACACCGTGTCATGCAGCTACCGCAATGGGTGCACTCCGACGCATGATGCGACAACCCATCGTATGCCGCTTGCAATTCAGGAGTCACCCCCTCATTCTGAGCTTTGTCAAGCAGCTCATTCACCTTGGCAATGGGTATCCCTTGCGGACAGGGCGAACAGTGGTTGCAATAGGTGCATTGTCCACCTTTTTCAGCCTTGGCGGGCTGCATCACTGCCGTGTAGTCTTTCTCGGCCTCTGTGGCATGCAGATAATGAAGGTCGGTCTTCAACTCCTCTTCTGTGTCCAATCCAAGTATGCAAGTCGACACACACGGTTTCGCTAAACAGTAGGCTATGCACTGCTCCGGTGTGAACGCCACTCCCAATGGTGAAGTCTTCTCGTCCAACAACTTGCCACCGCCGCCAAAAGTTTTCATTACAGTGATGGCTATATGATGCGTCGCACAATAGTCATACAGCTCCACCCGCACTGGATCTATCCCTCCTTGCAGGTTCTCCATGGCGCCCTCTTCCCAAGGAATGGCTCCGCCACGCAGTCTGTCAAATGCTGGATTCAACGAGAACATAATCACCTCTATCCATCCGCTCTTGGCGGCCATCAACGCCACCTCCGCGTTATGGCTACTCACCCCGATATGCTCTATCTTGCCTTCTTTCTTCAACTCCCTCACATAGTCCAGAAATGCACCCCCCTCCAACTCATTCCATTCCTCCGGACTGTCGGTTATATGTATCATGCCAACCTCTATATGGTCTGTCCCCAGCCGCTCAAGCAAGTCTTCAAATCCCTCCCGCGCCTCAGCCACGTCGCGTGTCCTCGTGTGCTGACCGTCTTTGAATATCGTTCCTATGTGTCCCTGTATTATCATCTTGTCTCGACAACCCTTCAATGCTGCGCCTATGTTCGACCGCGTCTTGGGGTTCGCATCGTAAATATCAATATAGTTCATCCCACTGTCTATGGCCATCTTCATCAATGCCACCGACCCGGCACTGTCCAGCTTCTCAAAACCTCCGCACCCTATACTCAACTCACTTACTTCAAGCCCAGTGTTTCCCAAAGGGCGGTATGTCATCGAATTATTGGATGCCTGTTTGCACCCTACTGTCAGCACCATGGCCGACATCAATAATAGGTACAGTTTTTTCATTATGCTAAAAATATTTGTTTTAACTTCTTTTTGTAACGCAAAACAACAAAACTTATTGCCCAAAGCCTAAAAAAAGTCCCCAAATCCGCTCCTTTCCTTGTATCTGCCTCCATTAAACCCCATCATCCCCACCCCCACCCACCTACCCTTCCTTGACACACCCTTTCCCCCACATTTTTCAATAACTTTTTCATAAAAAGTATATATATCAAAAAAAGTTTGTAACTTTGCAATTCACTTGAAAATAATAAATTATCAATAAATCAACAAATTACAGCAAAAAAGATGAATATCACCAGAGAAAACTTAGGGGAATTGGACCTCAGTATCAGGGTTGACATTGCAGAAAATGACTATGCCGAGAAGGTTGCAAAACAATTAAAAGAATACCAGCACAAGGCCACCGTACCTGGCTTCCGCAAGGGCATGGCCCCCATGGCTTTAATTCAGCGCATCTACAAACCCACCATCGTCGCCGACGCCGTGCAGGATCTCCTGGGTGAGTCTCTCTATAAATATATCGACGATGAGCACCTCGACATCATCGGCTCCCCACTCTCCAACAACGAAAAAACCGGTACCCCCGATTTCGCTAAGGACAAGGACTTCACCTTCTTCTTCGACGCAGCCCTCTTCCCCGACTTCAACATCGAATGGGAAAAAATCGACACCAAACTCTATTCCATCAAAGTCGCTCCCAAGGACATCGACTCTCAGATTGAAGAAATCACAGAGCGTTTTGGCAAATTCGAATCCCCGGAGGCTATCGCCGAAGGGTGCCATATCTATGGCAAAGCCGTCGAACTGAACAAAGAAGGCAACGAGCTCGAAGGGGGCGTCAACACTTTCTGCTCCTTCAAACTCTCCGACATCAAGGATCCCGAAATCGCCGCTCTCTTCATCGGTAAAAAAGCCAAAGATACCGTCGTCGTCAACGCCGCCAAGGCTTTCACCCCCTCCGTTATCGAAAAGGTTCTCCGCCTCCCCAACGCCGACGCTAAGAAATTCAAAAGCGACATCCGCTTCGAAATCAGCGGCTGCTCTCTCATCACCCCCGCCGAACTCAACGAAGAACTCTTCGAAAAAGTCTTCCCCGGCCAGGACATCAAAGACATCGACAAATTCCGCAAGGCCATAGCCTCTCAAATCGAAAAAGCCAACGACGAACAGTGCCAAATCCTCTTCGTCAACCAAGTCCGCAAACAACTCCTCGACAACTTCAACGCTCCCATGCCCGAGGCTTTCCTCAAACGCTGGATCCTCTCCCGCAGCAACGACGAAAAAGTCACTGCAGAATCTATCGAGAAAGAATGGGCCGACACCTATGTCCCCTCTCTTAAATGGGAACTCCTCGACAACGCCCTCAACAAAATCCAGTCTCTCGAACCTACCCAAAACGAAATCGTCGACTACGTCAAAGACATTCTCCGCAAATCCGGCTCTATACAGGAATCTGAAGACGATGCCCAGTACGAGCAACGCCTCGAAGAGTCTGCCCGCACCATCGCACAAGACCGCAACAATGTCCGCCAGATTGTCGACAAACTCAGCTCCGACAAGACCTTCGTCCTCTTCAAGGAGAAACTCAACCCCACCGTCGAGAAAGTCTCCGCTAAAGAATTCGGCGAAAAAGCCACTCAGCAATAACCCCCCATCTCTATCACTTCTATCATTTCTATAAACTCTACAACTATTTATGGGGACTTCTATTAATTGCCTTGGAGAGGCAAACCCTCAATAACCACGCATAAAAGGGGTCGTGACCGAAAGGGAACGACCCCTTTTATATGGGGGGGGTAAATCAAGTAAAAGGGACTTCTATAAATCACCTCGAAGGTGAGACCTTTAATAACGTTGCGGAAGTCGAGAGCAGAGCCGAACTTGTTCGAGCTTTGCCGAGATGCAGCAACGTCTCGGAGAAACGTTGCGGAAGTCGAGAGCAGAGCCGAACTTGTTCGAGCTTTGCCGAGATGTAGCAACGTCTCGGAGAAACGTTGCGGAAGTCGAGAGCAGAGCCGA
>ONIP01000050.1 GCA_900317955.1 uncultured Bacteroidales bacterium | reverse complement strand
GGATTACGAGTTGAGATACTCCAGTATCATCTTTATCTTGCGTCTTCGTGACATTCCATTGTGGTTTCGCAGTTTGTTCTTGAGGTCCGAGAAATGTCCGTCCAGACAGTTTGTCGTATTTGGGATACCGAGTTCCATCCACTCCTCAAAAACAAACAGATGAGGGATGTTCCTGCGTAGGCTGCGGTAGGCCTTCCTTAGGTTCATATGGGTATATGTGGAGCGTTCCTTTCCGTCTTCCTCAAACGTGGTTCTCTCGTTCACAGTACTCTCCCATTTTGCGTACCATTCATCCAATACACGGATGAATCCTGCCTTGTCACTGTTCTTCAACTGGAGCGATAGGTTGCGCAATTCTATCGAGGCTTCCAATTTCGGCCTCTTGGTGAGGCGACGATAGCTTGCACGCTGTACCCCATCTCCTTGATGCGGTCAACTCCGTCCACATATCCCCTCACCGTCTCGCTACCGACAATCTTGACATATAGGATTTTCCCGTCAAGGCTGTTCTTGAAGACCATCACCCCGATGTCGCTGAAATACGTGGTGTCCATCACCACGTTCGCCACAGATTGCCCTTTCTGTGGCTTTCGTGGCTTTGCTTTGTCTATGCATCGCTGTATGGTTTTTGGCGAGCAGTGATACCGTTCTGCCAATTGGGCATATGTCTGCTTACCGTGAAGATACTCGTCAAATATTGTCTGGGGATCCCTTCTGTCTCCACCTTGGAATTGTTTCCCACAGACGTGGCATTTGTACATCTGGATGCCGTTCCTGGTTCCGTTTTTCTTTACAATTGTGCTCCCACAGAAAACGCATTTTTTTTATTCATAACCTTTGAACGCCACAACGCTCTGATTGTTATATGTACTACAGCAATTTCAGCCTACTTTTTGTCCATTAACCCAAATCTTGTTTTTATATTATGGTAAACTCTAACAATTGCCTCTGAAAGGGGCCCTCATGATAATCAATACTGAATATCAAACACGAATTGCCATGTAATTATCAAAAATTAATGACTATTAATGATAATTTGTGCTTTAAAAAGAGTATTATTATTAATTATCATTGCCATGCAATGATATGTTTGATTAATTATTGGAGGTTGCCTAAATTTTATCGTATATTTCGTTTTTTTAGGTATCCTCCCAAAATGTTACCTAAAATAATATTTCACCGCATCGGCAACAAGGAAGATACTGCCCGTGACAAGAACAAGATCCGTCTCCGGGTCTGCTGCTGCACGGGCTGCCTCAACAGCCTGTCCCACCGTGGCAAATGCCTCCCCAGGCATACCGATTTCGGATGCCGTCTGAACCAACGTCTCCACAGGGAGCCCGCGCGGCACCGAAGGCTGGGTATAATAGTAAACCGTATTATCCGTTGGCAACATACGTAATATCGAGGCATAATCTTTATCGTTCACACAACCATATACAAGATGCAGCCTGTTATACGGCAACGATGCAAGCTTCTGCAGCATCGACGAGATTCCGTCGGGATTATGGGCTGTCTCGCAAATAGTAAGCGGGGCACTGTCAAGCTGTTCCCAACGGCCATGCAGACCCGTGTCGGCAACCACACGCCCTATGCCGTCGCTGATATTATGCCAGTCAACGGTCAACCCCACTTCCGGAAACAATTGCAACGTCTGGAAAAGGGTGGCGATATTACGCAGTTGGTAACTTCCACTCAACGGGGAAGAGAAAACCTTAGAACTCTGCATAGCCCCCGGAGTGAGTCCACGCACGGTAAAACGGAGGTCAGCGGCCTGCAACAACGAAGGGTGAGACAACTCTTCGATTCTGTAATTCTGGTCGGCAAAATAAATCGGGGACTGCATTTCAGCTGCCTTGAGCTCAAAAACCGGCCGCGTCTCGGGATGGCTCTCCCCTATCACTACGGGAACTCCCCGCTTGATAATCCCGGCCTTCTCGCCCGCAATCTTTGGAAGCGTATTGCCCAAAAACTGAGTATGGTCAAAACCAATATTGGTTATCACACTAATCAGCGGCGTTATGACATTGGTGCTGTCGAGCCGTCCGCCCATGCCCACTTCCACCACAGCAATATCTACCTGCTGCGTGGCGAAATAGTCGAATGCCAATCCCACCGTCATTTCAAAGAAACTGAGCCCAAGCGTCTGCATAAAGTCTTTGTGGCTCTCCACAAAACGCGACACCTCCTCGCGGGGAATCATCTCCCCGTTGATGCGTATCCGTTCGCGGAAATCAACCAAATGGGGCGATGTATAAAGCCCCACCTTATATCCCGCCTGCATCAATATCGAGGCCAGGAAATGCGACACCGACCCTTTGCCGTTGGTGCCTGCCACATGTATCGAGCGGAAACGCTGCTCGGGATGGCCCAAATGCTGCATCAAACTCACAGTGTTGGTAATATCGGCTTTATATGCCGCCTGCCCTATGCGGTGATACATCGGCAGACTATTGAAGAGGTATTCTATCGTTTCGTCGTAGGTCATGCTGCTTGGAGTTTGGACTGACATGTTTTCAACGCCGCACTACTGCGGAATGGTGTAGGTAAGCCCCACAAGGCACAATCCTCTGTAGCTGGGATAATTCTGCCAGTAGAAATAACGCTGGAACAGAAGGTTGTCGAACTTGAGGAAGAAACTCAAGGCTTTATTGTGGCGGTATTCCACCTCAAGGTTCAACCCAAAACGCATGGGGAGTGACAGTGTGCTGTCTGCTCCCGTCTGATCTTTCACCGTTGCGTAAGGCATCTTCCCAAGGGTCTGAAACTCTATTCGTCCCATCACCTTGTCGTTGTAATTTACCGTGGCGGCAAGGGCAGCGTCGAAATCGGGACGGTAGTACAGGGGCAGTTCTACCAACTCTTCCCCAACCCGCTGCGTACGCTGGTTCTTGTAAAGATAGTAATTACCCTTCAATTCAAGGCGCAGCATCTCGTCATTCAGAAACACAAAACTGCCACCTACCTTGACACGCGTCAGGCTGTCGTATATTGGTGTAAACACATTCTCCAACGCATACTGGTTGTTCGGCATGAACGAAAGGTCATCATTCAAATAGCTGTAATATCCATACACGTTGAAATCAATCTTCTTGCTGAGATTCAACCGTATATTTCCGCCAAAATCGTAATGGCTCGTGGCCCGCACCTGGCTGTTGAGCATAATATACGGATTCACTAAGCGCAGTTTGTTCCAACTCAGGGCTTCGATATTGCCTCGGGCGGACAAGGTGACGTTCAGCAAATCGTTGAAAAGCGATTTGCTCACCGTGGCATCGGGATAGATTCTGGGCTCAATTACGGGAATATTATAGCCGTCGAGGGCGATCACGGCTCCTGCATGAATCTGGAATCCGGAGAAAATAAAGTCAATATAAGGGTTGACATTATACAGGCGCCGGTACTGGCTTTCGCTCAAGGCACATCTACCGTTTGCCGTGTCGGCCAAGCCTGCGGCCAGCAGTGTGTCGTGTCCCAACGGCAGGGCGTGAGGGTTGAAACTGTTGGCATATCCGTCGTAGGTCAGATGCAGATACGCCACAGCCTTGTACTGCTGCGCTATCGTAAACCCATAGTGTATATTCCCGTCGACATTGATATTGAACTCGTTCTGCCCGTAACTCGCAAAGAGGTCTGTAACGCCCACATTGGCTTCATATCCGAGGGCGTTGACATCGGTGTTCAGCGTCTTTACGCCCACATTAAGCGAGGCGGTGTTGTACACAGCACGGTAATCCGAACGGGCAATACTATCGCGGGGACAGCCCAGCACGGCAAAAAGGGTGCTGTCGGAAAAACCGTAATAACGGGTAAAATCATTCTGGTAGCCGAGGTCTGCATTCAACTGCAAATGTCCGCGGGTGATATACTTTCCGAAAACTGTTATATCAGTGTTCGAGAACGGTGCCTGCCCATAGTGTGTGGGCGAGGGAACCTCTTCATCCGGTCTGCCTATGGTACCCCACGATGAATGATGCGAAGCGCGCACTCCGTATGTCCGGTCGGGGCTCCTCAACGAGTTGTAATAAAACTCCGCCAACGGCGACCAATAATTGCCGAATCCTAACTTCAAGTAGTTGCTGTATAGGCGTGTCGCAGGCTCGCCGATAATTCGGGCGGCCTTTATTCGCGAGGGCTGGTACAGCGACGTCAGGCGACGCGTGGTAATATCGTAGGTCAGATTCTTGGGAACGGTAGCCACCGTGTCGGTTATCACTGGCGCCACGTTCACTTTCTGGCTCTCCTCCACAACGGGTTTGTACCGGCTTGTCACAACCACACGTTCGTTATATACATTGCTGTCGGACTGGGCATAGCCTGCGGTGCCCGCGGCCAGCATCCCGGCGGCGCACATGATGGTGATTATATCGGAATATTTCATGACTATTGATTTTCGGTTTCTTTTTCAAGTTCAATAATTATCTCCTCCTCTTCGGGCTGCTGCTCGGGCTTTTCTTCCTCCAGTATGGCATTGCGTTTCTGCAAGGCTATCTGCACCAAGTCGTCCCCTTCATAATTGTCTATAATACTCTGGAGGGTCTGTTTGGCCTGAAGATTATTGCCGCGCGCGTGGAATATGTCTGCCCATAGAATGAAACTCTTGGCAAGCCAGTAGTCGCTCACCGGAGCGGCGGTGATAGACTCTATAACCTTTTCCGCAGCGTCGTATTCTGCTTGCAAGAACTTCATTTCGGCCTGGCGGTACGATGCCTCTCCGCTGTAGTCCCCGTTGTTTGAACTGGCCAGCAACGCATACAGGCTGTCGGCCTGGGGGTAGGTCACTGGCGTTTCATAATAACTGCGGGCCATGCCGATGCGGGCTTCGTCGCGGAGTTCATCGGTAATCTTCGGTTCGGCAAGCAGCCTCCGGGCGGCAGCCACTATGCTGTCGCGCTGGGCCAGATGTATCCAGCTTCTCATATAGCCCACCCGTCCCGCTATGCGGTTGTTGTCGCTCTCTGCCATCTCTACCAACTGGCCATACAGGTCGAGAGCCTTCGTAAAGTTGTTAAGGTTATACGCTATATTGGCTGCATTGTGGAGCGAACGTTCCGTGTAACTGTTGCGCGAAGCGGCCGCCACTGCTTCGTAGTGCGGCAGGGCCTGTTCGTTCTGCCCGTTGCGGAACAGGCAGTCGGCTGCATAGTAATGCGCCTGCAAGTGGAACAAACCCTCCGGGAACTTGTTCAGATAGCTCTCGAAACTCTTCACCGAACTCTCGCAATCGCCGTTCATATATTGATTCTCAGCACTCATATACAGGGTGCTGTCCTGCTCCACGGTCGACACATTGGCCTTCGTGGTCTTCTTTACATAGCTGAAGTATTCATCCACGCGGTTCTGGCTCACATATATATTCTTCACTGTGCTGAGGGCGTCGCGGGCTTCGTCGGTGCCGGCATAGTTGGTCAGCAACTCGTCGAACACATTCAGCGCCTCGGTGTTCCGGTCGGTGTTGTAGTATATCAACCCCATGTTCAGCAGTGCAGTCTTCACAAGGCTGTTCTGCGGATAACGTGTACGGAAATTATTGAAGTACAGCAACGCCATCTCGTTGTTGTCGCACACCAGATAGGTATTCCCTATTTCAAACAACGCCTTGGCTGCCAACGGCGACTGGTTGAACTTTTCAAATATCTGGTTCAGATAGGTCAACTTGTCATGATACTTGCCCATCGCTCCATACGAAAGGGCTTTCTGGTAGGTGGCATAATCGGCATCCGCATCCTCTGCGGCAATGACGCGATCGTAATACTTGATAGCCTCGGCATACTTGCTGTCCAAATAGTTGCAGTCGCCCAGACGGTTGTTCACATCGTTTATCTGGTGGCTGTCTATGCTCTTGTCTGCCAGACGCAGGAACATCTTGAAATCGTCTGCGGCATCGGACACATTGTTCCGTTTCATGCACAGATAGCCGTGTGTGTAAAGAGCCTGCTTGTAGTACGGCGACGTCGTGGCGCTGCTGCTCACCATAAAACGGTCGAGAGTCTTGCCAGCCTGCTCAAATTCACCCAATCTGTAGCGCGACTCCGCCAGCAGATAATAGGCATCGGTGGTGTACTTGGGCACTGCATTGATTTTGGCAGCCTTCTGGAAATAACTTGCCGCGGTCTTCATATTGCCTGTATTGAATACCTCTATGCCGCGGTTTATCACTATCCGCTGGTATGCCTGGTTCATCAACGGCGAACGGTCCTGAATCTTCTCTATCAACGTGAGCGCATCCTTGTAGTTCCTTGTCGTGAAATACAGCGAACTGAGTATTTCCTGCACCTCGCCCTTGTGCCTGCTCTTGGGGTACTTTATCAAGTAGTCCTCAAACGAACGTATCGACTCGTTATAAGGGTTGGCGTTCAACTCATACGACAGTTTGGCGTAATTGAACAACGCATCCTCTTTGATTTTGGGGTCATAATCCATCCTCGACGCTTGCAGGAACATGCTGCGCGCCTCGTTCTTGCGTCCCAGTTTTATGTCCACATCGCCCAGCACATACAGGGCATTCTGCGCTACACTGTCGTCGCAGGCGGTCTTCTTCGAAAGGTAGAACTGGGCCGAGTCGTACTGGTGCAGCATATAATGGCAGTAGCCTATCTGGTAGTAGCTGTCCTGCGGGGTGCATGCCACTGGCTGCACCTTCTTGCCTTTGGCGGCCGGGGCCACATCCGGCACCGGGGCTGTCTCCTCCTTGTCGCGGTTACGCATGGCCGCGGTATAATAGTCCAGCGCATTCTTATATTCACCGCGGTTGAAATAAACCTCCGCCACCATCTGGCGTATCTCGTTCTTCTTAAACACATCCTCCTCCAGCAGCAGGGTCGGCGCCATCTGCAGCAACTCGTCGTTCTTGCCCAGATAATAATATATCCGTGCTATATACGAAGGGACGATTTTGGCAAATTTGTTGTCGGACTGCAACTTCTCAAAATTGCGCAACGCCAGGTCATACTTGCCTTCCATATACTGCAAATGGGCATAATAGTACAACGAGGCATTGGTATACTTCGTGCGGCCGTTGATGTCCTGCGAGAAGTATTTCTTGGCCTCACCATAGTCTTCATCCACAAAATAACAATAGCCCACCTTGAAATTATACTCGCTTCTGTGTCCGTACTCCACCTCGCGGGCCGGCACCTTCTTGTAATATTTCAACGCCTTGGCATAGTCGCCTGCCGCATAATGGTAATTCCCCAAATAGAAATTGGCCATATTGGTGTGCTTGTTCTGAGGGTACAGTCTCAAAAATTCAGTCAACCGGAAATCGGCGTCGCGGTTGCCCAGTTTCTCGGCACACACCGCCCCGAAGAAACAGGCCTCGCTGGCCATCTCTGCGTCCACGGCGGCCGCGTCGGCACTCAACTTGTCAAACAAACTCTGGGCAGAGGCGTACTTTTCTTTCTGATATAAGTCTACCGCCTGACGGTAAAGCCGCCGCACAGCCTCGTCCGACGATGATTTTTGAGCAAAAACAGGCTGTGCCGTCCATAGAACAACCGCAATAACTAAAAGAAATTTAATTCGTTGCATAAAACAATGATTACTTGATTCAAAAAGTAAAGATACCAATTATTACCTTAATACCCGCCCCTCGCACCATTCTTTTTTCAACAAGCAAATGTTAGTCTTCACTTTACGGCCATCCTCTGTCCCGCTAAGGCACCTTTCAAACCCCTCTTTTGCCCTCTCTCGGGGACTAAGTAGCTTAATCGCTTAATCGTTTAGTAGCTTAATCGTTTAGTAGCTTAATCGGGAGTAGCAACTATAGCAATGCGTCCCGAAGGGACGCGACAATAAAAACAACAAAAGAGGACTTCTACAAATCACCCCGAAAGGGGTGTAACCTTTAATAACACGGTACAAGCCGAAGGAGCAGTGCCGTGACAATCAGCAACTATAGCAAAGCGTCCCGAAGGGACGCGACAATAAAAACAACAAAAGAGGACTTCTACAAATCACCCCGAAAGGGGTATGACCTTTAATAACACGGTACAAGCCGAAGGCGCAGTGCCGTGACAATCAGCAACTATAGCAAAGCGTCCCAGAGGGACGCGACTATGAAAACAAAAAAAGATGACTTCTACAAATCACCCCGAAAGGGGTGTGACCTTTAATAACACGATACAAGCCGAAGGCGCAGTGCCGTGATACTCAGACATAAGAGAACAGCGTCCCGATAGGGACGCGACAGTAAAAACGAATTGATAGAGCACACGAATAACGAATTGAGAATACGTTAACGTGTGAATGTGTAAATGTGTTAGTCCTTGGCGCATCATGGATTCACGAATTAACACATTCAATGACTAACGAATTAACACATTAACGAATTAACACATTATCATTACCTCAGGAAAAACGGTCTGTCTTCCACCTCTTCCTTTTTCTCCTGCCAGGGTCCGCGCATCAAAAAACCGCTGGCCGGCGGCGGCGTCACCGTGTACTGTTGTTGCCCGTCAGGATTGATCAAGATAAAATAGGGGTACGACACCACCTGGTAATGCTCCAACAGCCTGTAGTTGCCGTTAAAATGCAGCCATGTCCAGTTATACTTCCGCCCCTTCTTGGTGTTTTTCAAAAAATGGTACATCTTCTGGAACTCCCTGTCGCAGCATATCGTCACAAACTCCACATTGGTATTCTTAGCGTAGATACTGTCCTTGAAATGGGCCATCGTCTCTATCTCGCTTATACAGTTGGCGTCACCCACACGAACAAACGAAAGGTACACCCACTTGCCTCGCAGGCTCTCCAGCGACACCATGTTCTTGTCCACATCGGGCAACGTAAAGTTCGGCATCTCGGCCCCTTGTTCCTTCTGTCGGAAACTGGACACCAGCCGTTGTGCCAACACCCTGTGTTCTGGAAACTTCGACTGCCTCCCTATCAAGTCTATCATCTGCATCACCTTGCCGCTCTCATAATATCGGGGCTGATAATAGGCCTCTTGCAACGCCTGCAACGCCACCAACTCTCGTACCTGTTCGTTTCGAAGCAGCGTGTCGGTACCTATCGAGTCGAGAAACACCTTCACATTGAGCGTGTTCACCCAATGACCCAGCTGCCATGCAGGCAGCTTGGTCGTCCCCTTCGACACCGAATTGGCAAACAACGTGGTGAAAAAAGCCATGTAGTTATCGTCGTAATACAGTATTGGCTTCCCCTTTATATAACGATCCACCATCTGCCGACGCGTTGCGAAATGCAGGCTGTATTTCATGCTTGCCAACTGGTAACGCTTGTAGCGGTTGAAAAACTCGTTCTTCGTGTCAGGGCACTTCTTGGCCACCTCCACCTCCAGACTGTCGAAATAACGCTTCTGTGGACGGAACCGACTGTCGAAGTACATCCTATGCCCGTCAATATACTCTGCCACCACTGCCTCGAAATCGGAAATCAAACCGTTCAACTCCCCTGCGGGCATGTTCACAAATTCCACCGGCAACACTTCGGGATCTAGAAACACATTCTTCTTCTCGTCAATGTCCCAGTCAAAACGCGGCACATACACCTCATAATCCCTGCCCGGCTCTACAAAAAACGACTGGCTGTAGTTCTCTATCTGCAGCATCATCAACATGGGGTAGTTGGCGTATGCCTTCAACTCAAACGTGCGGTTGTTACCTATAATCGTGTGGTCCACCACCTCCTCGGTCAGCGTCAACATGTCGGTATAACGGTACAGGAAAACATCCTTCCCCGCCCCGTTCACCACCTCGCCGTGAATGGTGATATTGGTTTGCCCCCAAGCACTGTTCACTGTCAGCGGTGTCAACCCCGCGGCAATGACAATGAACATTGCAACACTTAATAATCTATACAGACGGTCCATAGTGCAGAATAGTTTACAAAGTAACGCCCCATGCCTTTTTTTATTGTCCATCGCCCACACTTTTCTTTTCACCCCCCCTTCCCGGCATGCCAATGACCCTCACGCTCAAAAGCGAATCCAAGATACTCCATAGGGGTGGGATATGAATAACACCCTACAAGCCGTAGGCGCAGTGCGGTGATTGCATGACACAAACAAAGGTGTCCCGACAGGGACGCGACACGTAAACAAGACATCTGTCACACCCCATCATCCTTTGGGAAAAGAAATCTTGCCAAATAGAAAAAAAAACGTATCTTTGCAATTCCGAAACAACGCCCCAGCCATGATTCTCCACATCGACTGCAACTTCTATTTCGCCTCATGCGAGGTGGCCACCCGTCCAGGTCTGGAAGGAAAACCTGTTGTTGTGGCCAACGACAACGAAGCGGGCGGTGGCGTAATCTTAGCCCTCACCCCCGAAGCCAAAGCCCTTGGCCTGAAACGTGGCACCCCTCTTTTCAAAGTTCGCAGTCTCATTCGTCTGAACGACGTGGTTGTTTGCCCTGCCGACCACAAAAAGTACCGCCGCATCTCCCACCACATCATGGAAATCGTCCAACAGCAACAAATAGTACTCGACTTTGTGCAGTATTCTGTTGACGAATTTTTTGGGATGCTGCCCTTAGACGACCCCGACGAGGTCCGTCACTATGTGTCCAAAGTTAAAGAAGCCATCACCTCGGCCTCCCGCATCCCCGTCAGCTGTGGCTGTTCCCAAACCTACACTCTTGCCAAAGTCGCCACCCACTTCGCCAAGCAATACCGCGGCTATGACGGCATCTGTATACTGACCCCTGCCAACCGTATCAAAGCACTCTCTCTGCTCAGCATCGCCAACGTATGGGGCATTGGACGGAAAAATCAAAACAAACTTTCCAACATTGGCGTGGCTACCGCGCTGGACTTTGCCAACCTTGACGAAAAACGTGTCTCGGTTCTCTTTTCTGTGACAGGTGTACGCACCTGGAAAGAACTGAATGGCCTTCCTTGTATCGACTTGCATCGCCCTGTAACACAACGTAGCATATCCCAGAGCCGTACCTTTCCATTCATGACCGAAAAGTTCGACGACCTTGAACAATACGTGCGGGGGTTCGCCTCCTCCTGTGCTGCCTCCCTGCGTCACCAAAAAAGCGTCTGTAACGCTGTAACCGTTTTCCTCTCCACCAACAGGCATCGTGACGACCTGGAACAATACCGCAACAGCAGCACCGTGAAACTAACCTCCCCCACCGCCGACACCCCTACCCTTATCAAAGCCTCTCTCTTGGCACTGAAGCAACTCTTCCGCGAAGGGTTTCTCTATAAACAGGCCGGCGTGATACTCTCTGACATCTGCGAGGAACAGGGTATGCAACTCGACCTTTTCACTGAACCCAACGACGAACGGCACCGGAAACTTATGCACGTGGCCGACCAATTGAACAGGAAGTACGGCGACAACACTGTGTCTTTTCTTTAGCCCTTTCGGCCCTGGGTTTTGCCCTTTGCCACTGCCCTATCGGGATATGGCCAGCTTTTTCGACACCGTGCCGCACGTGGTGTGGATCGTTACCATATAGACTCCTTCCGGCCAACCCGTCACATTGATTG
>ONIP01000014.1 GCA_900317955.1 uncultured Bacteroidales bacterium | reverse complement strand
AATCAGACTGTATTGAGACTATTTTTACCATGATTTATAACAAAGGTCATGGATATAACATCTTGTTTCTAAATGTAATGAAAAATATTTTAAAAAAAAATTGGTGGTTTATATAGTATCTACGAGACGTTGCTACATCTCGGCAAAACTCGAACAAGTTCGGCTCTGCTCTCGACTTCCGCAACGTTATTAATAGTCTCACCCCTACGAGGTGATTTATAGAAGATCCCCTAATAAAGATTGTTGCATACCCTCCATGATTCTAATTATCATTAGAGTTCGGAAAAATAGAAGAGGATACCCAGAATCTTGCAGGGTATCCTCTTTGGTTTTTAATGCTTTATTACTTGAGAGAATTAGAGCACTTTAAGGAGTTCGACGTCGAAAACAAGAGTGGCGAAGGGTGGGATGCTATTGCCTGCGCCGTGTTCTCCATAGGCGAGATGGTAGGGGAGGTAGAAGCGGTATTTGGCACCTTCTTTCATAAGCTGTACGCCTTCGGTCCAACCAGCGATGACTTGGTTGAGTCCGAAGTCGGCGGGTTGGTTCCGTTGGTAGGAACTGTCGAAGACTGTTCCATCAATGAGGGTTCCGTGGTAGTGGCAGCGCACGGTGTCAGTAGCCTTGGGGCTGCGACCGGTGCCTTCGGTGAGTACTTCGTATTGCAGGCCGCTTGGAGTAACAGTGACGTTGGGGCGTTTTGCATTCTCTGCGAGGAACCGTTCGCCTTCATTTTTGGCTTGTGCACCTGCTGCTTCAGCGGCGGCACGCTGCTGCTGTTCCAATTGAGAGAAGAAGTCATTCAGCAAATTAGTGGCTTCTTCCATGCTTATTTTGGGAGTGGTCCCTTTTAGTACATCGTCGATGGCGGTGGCATAGTCAGTGACGGCAAGGCGGTCACGCAATCCCATTTCTTTGAGTTGATGGCCGATATTCAGGCCCAGTGCATAGCTTAATTTGTCCATGTTTATTTTTGAAATTATTATATTTAAATTATTTGCTTTCAGTACTCTATGATTATTTTGATGTGATGATAATTATTTGCAAAGATACTGAAATTTCACATATTGTATGAATTTGGTTGGGACTTGTTGGTATTCATAGAATCAACACTCCCAAGCAACAAGGCATTTGGCCGTATGGAGGAATAGTTTTGTTTTATTTCGAAGCGGTTTTGTCTTTGCTTATTCGATGGTTCACTCCCTCTTAAATTGACAAAATACAACCAGACAGAAAAAGCAATGCTAAAAGTATTTTTATTTTTTTATTTATAAAAAGTCTTCAATTGCAAAAAAATCATTAACTTTGCAAGTCTGAAAATATGTCATGCCGCTGCTTATAACAAGAAGTATTGGCGGGCATTATTGGTTGATTAATAAAAGATTAGTAATAGAAAAATAACAATTATGCAGCAAAGTAAAGTAGGACTTGATTTTGAAAAAGTCGAACATGCACGCGGCGTGGCACGAAAAATTGCCAACCAAGTGCAGGATTTTGTGGGCAACTATACCACCGTTGCTGTCGAGCGCACCATCTGTCGACTGCTGGGTATAGACGGCATTGATGCCAATGAAGTGCCGTTGCCCAACGTAGTGGTTGATGAACTGAAAAGCAAAGGCCTTTTAGGGCAAGGTGTCTGTTTCTTTATGGGCAATGCCATCCTTGAGACCGGCAAGGCTCCTCAGGAAATAGCCGAGGCTATTAGTGAAGGCAAGATGGACATCACCCAGATGCCTGTCCATAAAGCCGAAGAAATCAAAAAGGCTCTCCAGCCTTATATAGATGCCAATGTGGCGCGCATACGTGCCCGCCGCCAACGTCGTGAGCAGTATATTGCCACTATCGGCGAAGGCAGCAAGCCGTACCTCTACATCATCGTCGCCACGGGTAATATTTACGAAGACGTTGTTCAAGCACAGGCTGGTGCCCGTCAGGGAGCCGACATCATCGCCGTTATCCGTACCACAGGACAAAGTCTGCTCGACTATGTGCCTTATGGCGCCACTACCGAAGGTTTCGGTGGCACTTTTGCCACTCAGGAGAACTTCCGCATTATGCGTAAGGCTCTCGACGAAGTGGGCGAAGAAGTAGGCCGTTACATCCGTCTCTGCAACTACTGCTCAGGTCTCTGCATGCCGGAGATTGCCGCCATGGGAGCTCTCGAGGGTCTGGATGTGATGCTCAACGATGCTCTCTACGGTATCCTTTTCCGCGACATCAACATGCAGCGCACTCTTATTGACCAGTATTTCAGCCGTATCATCAACGGCTTTGCAGGTGTCATCATCAACACTGGCGAGGACAACTACCTTACCACTGCCGATGCCTACGAGGAAGCCCACACCGTTCTGGCCTCAGACTTCATCAACGAGCAGTTGGCTCTTTTAGCTGGTCTGCCTGAAGAACAGCAAGGCCTTGGCCATGCCTTCGAGATGGATCCCATGCTTGAGAATGGTTTCCTTTATGAGTTGGCACAGGCACAGATGCTTCGTGAAATCTTCCCCAAGGCTCCGCTTAAATACATGCCCCCCACCAAGTTCATGACCGGTAACATTTTCCGCGGCCATATCCAGGATGCACTCTTTAACATCATCGGCCAATGGACCCACCAGGGACTCCAGTTGCTCGGCATGCCTACCGAAGCTATCCACACGCCCTTCATGAGTGACCGTTACCTCAGCATTGAAAATGCCAAATATATCTTCAACAACATGAAAGATATTGGAGAGGAAGTTGAATTCAAGGAAAACGGTATCGTCCGCAACCGTGCCAAAAAGGTACTCGACGACGCCACCAAGCTCCTTGAGGCCATGGAGAGTGAAGGCTTGTTCACGGCACTTGAGAAAGGTATTTTCGCCAATGTGAAACGTCCCAAGAACGGTGGTAAAGGTCTCGACGGTGTCACGCTCAAGGCCGACAACTATTTCAACCCGTTTATAGAATTAATGAAAGGCAAGAAGTAACCCCCAAAAACACACAACTATGAGCGAAGGATTGTATTCAATGGAGGCTAAGGATTACGACAAAACCTTAGATCTCACCAAGATAAAGCCCTATGGCGACACCATGAACGATGGCAAGACCCAGCTTAGTTTCACTCTTCCTGTTCCCGCAGGCGACGAGGCTATTGAGGCAGCCAAACAACTCATGAAAAAGATGGGATTTGAAAATCCCCTTGTGGTCTACAGCAAAGAACTGACCGAAGGTTTCACCTTCTTCAATTGCTACGGCAGCTGCACCCACACCGTCGACTATTCGACCATCCATGTCCCCAAAGTAGAATCCACCACTATGGACATGCACGAATGCGACGAGTACATCCGTGAGCATATCGGACGCAAAATCGTCATCGTTGGTGCCAGCACCGGAACCGATGCCCACACCGTGGGCATTGATGCCATCATGAACATGAAAGGCTATGCTGGCCACTATGGGTTGGAACGTTATGACATGATTGATGCATATAACCTCGGCAGCCAGGTCCCCAACGAAGATTTCATTGCCAAGGCTATCGAACTCCATGCCGATGCCCTCATCGTGTCACAGACTGTTACCCAAAAAGACATCCACATCAAGAACCTCACCGAACTTGTCGAAATGCTCGAAGCCGAAGGTCTTCGCGACAAGGTCATTCTCATCTGCGGCGGTCCCCGTATCAGCCACGAGCTCGCCAAAGAACTGGGCTATGATGCTGGGTTCGGCATGAATACTTATGCCGACGACGAAGCCTCCTACATCGCCCAGGAAATGGTTAAACGCGGCATGAAATAATGCTGTCCCTATTCCTTTTTATGAATTAAATAACATTAAATAATAATCACTATGGAAAAAGAACAAATTAAACCCTTTATCGCCCGTCGTGCTGCCAAGGAGCTTAAAGACGGCGATGTCGTCAACCTCGGTATCGGCCTTCCGACACTCATCCCCAACTATCTTCCCGAAGGTGTACATGTCATTCTTCAGTCCGAGAACGGTATGATCGGCATGGGTCCCACCCCCGAACAAGGAAAGGAAGACCCCTGGTTGATTAATGCTGGCGGCGGCTACATTACCTATACCGACGAGGCCAGCACTTTTGACAGTGCTACCTCTTTCGGCATCATCCGCGGCGGTCATGTCAATGTCTCCGTACTTGGTGCCATGCAGGTTGACGAGCAGGGCGACCTTGCCAACTGGATGATTCCTGGCAAGAAAACCCCCGGCATGGGCGGCGCAATGGACCTCCTTGTCGGTGCCAAGAAGGTTATCCTCGCTATGGAGCACACTGCCAAAGGCAACCCCAAGATTCTTAAAAAATGCACACTCCCCCTCACCGCTAAAGGTCAGGTTAACATGATTATCACCGAGATGGGTGTCATGGAAATCACTCCCAAGGGTATCGTTCTCACCGAGATCAACCCCGAATTCACTGTCGAGCAGGTGCAGGCAGCCACTGAGGCCACCCTCATCATTTCGCCCGACCTCAAAGAGATGAAGTAAACTTACTCATATATTGTTATCACTATGAAAAAAGCACTCTTGTTGTTGGCTGCCGTCGCAACCCTCACGGCTGCACAAGCCCAGCATATCGAATCCTTCTGGCATGGCCTCTACGGTGTCGCAGGCTACGACTTCTCCACCAACATCAACAAAACTGCTTTTTCGGACAAAGCAACCTTCCACGGTTTCTACGCCGTGGGAGGTTGGCAAATCCGTAAAGAGTCAGGTATCGGTCTCGGTGTTGAATTCTTGAAAGACCCCTCGGGTGCCTTCACCCAGCTTCCTGTCTTCATCGAAGTCCGCAGCCACTATCTCCGCAGCCGCATCTCGCCCTTCACCTCCGTTTTTGTCGGCTATTCCTTCCCGCTGGGTTCCTCCAGTGGTGGAGACAACGCCATCAAAATTGATGCGGGTGGTGTAACGTGGGGCTGTGAAGTCGGCGCCCGTTATGCTATCAACCGCAATATGGCTGTCAACGCCTATGTAGGCTATCAGGGCATCCATCTCCACCGCGTCAATCGCTGGGTGGACGGCGAACTCGGCATTGGCCGTCCCTTGTTGCTCCAAAACCTTAAGGCCGGTGTCGCTTTCAGCTACTATATCAAGCACTAACTGTTTACATTACAAGGCTACCCGACGCCGTGTCGGGCGTTTACTATGAAGAGATTCTTCCTGTCCGTAGGTGCGCTGCTGTGTCTTGCACTCTCCCAGGCGCAGCAGCCCGTGAGCATGGACGACTTGCGGATGCAGCCGCGGGCCAACATCATCAGCTACGACGATGAAAATGCCATCGAGCATTTGCGCTACGACGACTCGCCCTATTACCTCTCCGTCATGGAGGACTGGGATGAGAACACGAGCAATATTCCCTCCGAATATTCTCAAACCTACGAGTTCCCCAGAGAGTGGCGCGACTATCGTATTTTCTTCCGTTTCAAGGCTTCTACTGGCTACGGGTTATATATTGACGACAAGTTGGTAGGTTACAGCCGCGATGCCGGTGCGATAACCGAATTCGACATCACCGACCTCGTCCGTTTCGGTAAAAGCAACCAGTTGCGTCTTACTTTCAACAAGGACGCCAACGAACCCAATCTCGATGCTGTGGATTTTGGCTTGGCAGGCGATTGTGCCATCCTGTTAAAACCTTTGCTCAACGTACAGGACTATACCCTAAAAGCAGAGTATGAATCAGCCAGTTCAGTGGGTATATACACCCTCGAAACCGACCTTTATAATCATCGCCGCAAAGGAAAGTGCTATCTCGAACTGGAGATTTGGGATACCAAAGGCCAGCAAGTAGAAAAAATGGGGAAATGGTGTTTCTTCGACAATAGGAACGAATCCTCGCAAACCATTAGCTCCTCGTTGCCCAATGTGCTGCCGTGGACTGCCGAAACGCCGCACCTTTACACTGCTGTCATCCGTCTTTATAACGAGAAAATGGAGCTGCAGGATGTTGTCGGCACCCGCTTCGGATTCCGCACCGTCGCCTACAAAAACGGCCTCATGGTTAATGGCAAACCAATAACCCTCAAGGGAATAGTTTTATCGGACGATTTTGGCTCCTTGACAGAAGAAGGAATTAAAAAACTACGTTCCCAGATGGTACAGATGAAGTGCAACAACATCAACGCCATCCGTACTTATGGTTCCTTCACCGATGCAGCCAAATTTTATGAACTATGTGACGAACTCGGTTTCTATGTTGTGGCCGACGCCAACATTTTCCCTACGAACGATCCAACTAACGTGTGGGCAACCAACAAGGATTATGAAGACATCTTTGTATACAGAGTGCGCAATCTCTATGGGCAGTACAAGAACCATACCTCCATTATTGCATGGTCATTGGGCGATTCTCCCGACAATGGCTACTGTATGTATTCCTCCTATAGCGCATTGCGGCAGGCCGACCCTGCCCGCCCTGTGCTGTATGCTGCTGCCCAGTACGCTGAAAATACCGACCTCATCTGCCCGACTCAATGCAACACCGAGCAGCTCCGCCAGTATCTGGCTAAGGCGCAGTCCCGTCCGCTCGTCATGCTCTCTTTCGGCGGCACGGAAGGCAACACCTTCGGCGGCATGTCTCCCCTTTGGCAAATGATGCAAGACCATGTCTCTATTCAGGGAGGCTTTTTCAACGGCCAATGGACCGAACTGTCAATCACCCCTTACCTCGGCGAGTTAAAACAACTCTACCGTCCATTCGATGTCCGTATGATCTCCACCAGTGCCGATGCCGCAGAATTCGAAATCACTAACCTTTGCGACTTCCGTTCACTCTCCGACTATCGTATGGATTACGTCATCTGTTCCAATCTCAAACCCAATGTTGTAGCGGGTGATGTAACGCTCTCCCTCAAACCCGGTGAGACCAAGGAAATCAAACTCAAAATCCCCAAGCTCAACCTCTATGCGGGGGAAGAACTATTCATCCAATTCACTCTTCGTCAGCGCAACAACACTCCCTCCGTTCCCAAGAACACGGTTCTCTACACTGCCCAGTTCCCGCTGCCGTCAGAGAACGCCCCCATGCAGAACCTTTCACTTACAGGCTGTCAGCCTCTCAGCATTGAAAAGGACACGCTGCATCAAACAAAGATATTCAACAATTCTTTTTCCCTTCTGTTTAACGACAGTCTGGGTACCATCACCTCCCTCACCTACCACGACCAGCCGATGCTCTCCGGTCCAGTTCAACTCAATTTCATGCGAGTCCCATCGCCAAACGACAATCTCGACCCCAATGGCCTTCGTCAGTGGCAGCGCATAGGTCTCGACCGGCTTAAACCTCAAGTGTTGGCAACCAATGTCCACAAAATAGACAACTATAGTGCAGGCATCGACGTCCTCTTCCGTTATGATACTGAGAAGGACAATGGCATCTTCGATGTGCGCCAAACCTATCTTGTCCTCGCCTCTGGCGACGTGCTGCTCAGCAACGACATCACCGTGTCAGAACAGGTGAAAACCCTTGCCCGTGTAGGTTTGAGTGTCCCCTATAGTTCCACCCTTGACACTGCCGAGTGGTTCGGCCGCAATGTCGAGAGCTATATCGACCGCCGTTCCTCTGGTCGTATAGCACAGCAATCTTTACCCGTGGCCGAGATGACCTACCGCTATCCCGGCGACGAACCCCAGTTTTCTGGCAACCGTACCGAAGTTCGCTGGCTCTCCCTCCGCAATGGCACGGTGGGGCTCTATGCCGATATTCTCGACACACTTTGCCAGTTCTCCGTCGCCAACGGACTCCTTGCTGTAGACTATCGACACGCAGGCGTGGGTGGTGCTTCTGCCAATATGAATCTTGACGAATCCATGCTGGTCAAAGACCACCGCTACCGCTTCGTCTTCCATCTGAGACCTTACGACTGCATGGAGTACAACGCGCAGGACTTCCGTCGCATCATCTACCCCAAGGTGGTCTCCGCCATTATCGAGATGCCTGTTATCAGCAAGAGCCGCGACCGTTTTGACGGTCCCATGCAGGTGTCCATCAAATGCCCAACTCCTAAAGTCGAAATCCGCTACACCCTCGACGGAAGCGTTCCCACCGAGAAGTCACCTCTCTACACCAAACCCTTCACCATTCAGAACAGTGTTGTCGTCCGAGCCAGGGCTTTCAAAAAAGGCGAGTCTCCCTCCTTTGTGGCAACGCAGCAATTCTCTTTCGACTATGTGGTCTCCTGCACCTTCGCCCACAAACCCAACACTCCCTATAACAAAAACGCTGCCCGGGCACTCTACGATGGCGAGAAAGGCGATGTCAACGACCTCTCTCACGGCTGGCTTGGCTTCTCCGGACATGACTTTCAGGCCGACATCGAACTCGGCAAAAGCATCAGCCTCGGCAATGTAGTGCTTCGTTTCGCCCACGTACCCGACGCTTGGGTCTTCGCTCCCGCCCAGGTCGAAGTTCGGGTGTCCGCCGATGGCAAAACCTTCAGCGACCCCATCCCCGCCGCCATCTCCTACAACCCTGCCGACCAATCCATGAACACTTCCCAGCTTCAGGTGGTCACCATCTCTGTAAACCGCGACCAAGTGCGTTTTGTGCAAATCCTTGCAAAACCCGTTCCCCACATTCCTGCATGGCATCGTGCCAAAGGTCTCAATCCTTGGACGATGATTGACGAAATAGAAATAGAAGAACAAATAGCGCAATGACCTCCCAGTTCAGTTCCCGCACCCAACTGCTCATCGGCACTGAAGGCGTTGCCCGGCTTCAGTCGGCGCATGTCCTTGTTGTCGGTCTCGGTGGGGTAGGGGGCTATGCTGCTGAGCAACTCTGTCGTGCCGGTGTCGGGCACATGACCATTGTCGACGGCGACACCGTTTCCCCCTCCAACGTCAACCGTCAGCTCATCGCGCTCAACTCTACCGTCGGGCAGCCCAAGGCATTTCTCTTTCGCGACCGTTTCCATGATATCAACCCTGCTTGCGAAGTTGAAGCCCTACAGGAATTCCTGCGCGACGACCGCATGATTCAACTCCTCAAGGCTCATTCGTACGACTGTGTTGTTGATTGCATCGACACCCTCTCGCCCAAGGTGTTTCTCCTCTATCATGCCCATACGCTTGGTCTTCCTACGGTCAGCAGCATGGGCAGCGGTGGCAAACTCGACCCCTCGCAACTCCGCACTTCCGACATCGCCGACAGCCACACCTGCCGCCTTGCCGCCATGGTGCGCAAACGTCTCCACCGCATGGGTGTCACATTGGGTATACGTGTCGTTTTTTCCGCCGAGAAAGTTTCGCCTCAAGCCATGGTTCAAGACCCCTCCGACAACCATCTCACCACCGTAGGCACCATCTCTTATATGCCACCCCTTTTCGGCTGTCACATCGCTGCCGAAGTCATCCGCATACTCCTCTCAACCCCTGTTAATTAATCATTCCTTGCGGTCTCCCCGCATCAAAAAAACAAAATCAATGAAACATACGCTGCCGCTTCTTGCCATCGTCCTCCTTGCCTTCACCTCCTGCAAGGTCGAATTCAGTCCCAACGCACCCTGGCGCGACGTCCCCTCCGTCTACTGTGTCCTCGACATCGAATCCGACACCGTCTGGGCTCGTGTGCAACGCTGTTACCTTGGCGAAGACAATCTTTACAACTATTCCACTATTGCCGATTCCAACTACTACCTCCCCGACGACATCTCCGTCCACCTTTTGGCGTGGAAAGGCATCCACGGCCCCTATAACAGCATCACGGCAACCAACACCCTTGTCGACCGTTGGGTATTCACCTATACCGAACGTCCTGGCAAACCCGACGGCAATTTCCCGTCCGGCATCCAACCGCTCTACTACTGCACCCCCGGTCAGCGTTTTGTTAAAGACTCCGACTGTGTCTTCCAGATTGTCGTTCTCCGCAACCCTACGGGCGACACACTTGCCAAAGCAACCACCACTATGGTCGGTTTCATCCCCTTGACCATCCACCGGCGCGACACTTCCGAAGATGTGCTCATCAACCCTTCCACTCTCAAAAACCATGAGTTCGGCTACATCATTGGCTGCCGTGGCTACATCGATTTCTACACCCTTCCTCGAGGCCGTCTCTATCAACCCTACATCACCTTCTATTACGAAAAAAATCACGACACGCTCGGTTTCGACATCTTTGGCGGAACCACTTCCAACCCCGGCAATGCCAGCCGTCTTACCTCCACCCCCATCTCCCAGCAGCATTTCCTCTCGGTTGTCAAATCTCATTTGCTCGACAACACTGATACTCTCTATAATGTCAATCATGTCGACATTCATATTGCCGTTTGCAACGAAGACCTCTCTGCCTATATCAAATCTCAGGATCCCACCGTCACTGGCGGACAGGATTTCCATTCCTATTCCAATATTGAAGGTGGAGTCGGCATCTTTGGTTCGCGCCGTGAGCACATCGTCTTCAGGGTACCCTGCGACTCCACTGGTAAAGAAGGCTATCTCCCCTCGCAGCTCCGCAATCTCGGCGTCGGCTTCTATGGCTATTTCGGCCAAGACAAGTAGCCCTTTTCGAATGTGTTAGTCTTTGAATGCTTGATTGTGTTAATGCTTGAGTGGCTGACGCAGTCAAATTACTCAAACAATCAAGCAATCAAACAGAATGCTTGATTGTTTGATTGTGTAAATGCTTGAGTGAAAATACTCAATAAAGCAATCAGACAGAATGCTTGATTGTTTGATTGTGTAAATGTTTGATTGAAAATACTCAATAAAGCAATCAGATTTACTCAATCACTCAAACAATCAGACAATCAAACAATCTTCAACCTTTCGTCTCCGCCTTCCTTTTGTTCATTTCAACCCTCATTTTGGTCAGTTGAGACAACCTGACCCGTCCCGCTATTAATAATGTATGTAATTTTGCATCATCAAAATACAACACGACATGATACGCAAAATCTTGACATTATTAATCTTAACCTTTGTTCCGCTGCTTCTTACGGCACAACAGTGCGTTACTTTGGAAGCGTGTCGCCAACGTGCCCTCCAAGCCAACAAAGGACTCAAACGTGCCGAAATCAAACGTGCCGAAACCGAGGCTCTTGAAAAGGTGGCGCTCTGGCAGATGCTTCCCAAAGTGAGTGCCAACGGTGCCTACTCCTGGATGCAGAAAGAGGTCAACCTTCTCAGCCAAGAACAACGCAACGAAATCAACTCTTTGGGCACACATGTACAAAGCAATATCAATCAGGCTATCACCGATGAACTCACCAACCTCGGCTTGAACAGCGATGTGGTGGGGCCTGCCGTCGACAACATCCTGCACAACACCCGCATCGAGAATGCCCTGAACAATGCCGGACAAAAAATAACCGACGCCCTTGAACTCAACACCCATTCTGTCGCCCTCGGCACCGTAACTGTCACCCAACCCCTCTTCATGGGCGGCAAACTGTTGGCCCTCTATCGTTCCGCAAGGTTGGCCAACAACCTCTCGGGTGTCGCCTACGACCAGCAGCGCGAGGCAACCCTTGTCGCCGTCGACGAAGCCTACTGGCAGGTCGTCTCCGTTCAGCATAAAAAAGAGGTGGCCGAAAAATATGCCGTCCTCCTGCAGACGCTTTACAACAACGTCGACGAAATGGTCAAGGCCGATGTGGCCACCCAAGGCGACCTTACCCGTGTCCGCGTGAAACTCAACGAGGCGCAGATGAATCTTACCAAAGCCACCAACGGATTGCTCCTTGCCAAGATGTTGCTTGCCCAACGCTGCGGCATGCCTCTCGACACCGTCTTCACGGTTGCCGACCTCAATCTTTCCACCCTCGACAATCAAGTCCCCGAAAGCATCGACATGGACAACATTTACCGCCGTCGCAGTGAGATGAAGATGCTCCGCATAAGCGACAGCATCGCGCAGCAGGGAGTGCGCATCGCCCGCTCTACGCTCATGCCCAATATTGGTTTGACGGCTGGCTATCTCTTCTCCAACCCCAACATCTTCGACGGATTCAAGAACGAATTCAACGGCTCCTTCATGGCAGGCGTGGCGGTTAACATCCCCATAGCCCATCCGGGAAGTTTCTATGCCCTCAAAGCCGCCAAAGCCAAACGTCGTGAAGTGGCCTGCCAGATAGAAGAAGCCCAGGAGATGATAGAACTTCAGGTCAATAAGCTCAATTACGAACTGGCGTTGGCCTACAAGAAACTGACCCAGGCACAGAGCAACCTTGACAACGCCGAAGAAAACCTCAAACTTGCCGACGAGAGTTTTCAAGCCGGGGTATGCAGCAGCAGCGACCTCATGGCAGCCCAGACCGCATGGCTCTCCGCCCAAAGTGAAGTTGTCGACGCCCAAATCGAGATAGCCATGAGCCGTGTCTACCTCCGCCAAGCCTTAGGAATTAACCAATAAATAATTCAATTTTAATGTGTTAATTCGTTAATGTGTTAATGTGTTAGTCCTTGGCGCATAAAAAAGATTCACGAATTTACGAATTAACGAATTTACGAATTCTAATGTGTTAGTCCTTGGCGCATCAAAAAGATTCACGAATTGAGAATGTGTTAACGTGTTAATGTGTTAGTCCCTTTTTGAATGTGTTAATTCGTTAATGTGTTAATTCGTTAGTCTTTATCTCCCGATTAAACTACTAAACTACTAAGCGATTAAGCTACTAAGCGATTAAGCAATCAAACAATCAGACAATCAAGCAATCAAACAATCAGACAATCAAACAATCACTTCCTATTATGAAAGAAACAAACAAATCCCTTCTCTCCGGCCTTGCAGTCATCATCGGGCTGGTAGTCATTGTTGCCCTGGCAGGTCTGGTGGCCATCCATCCTCAGCAAGAAATACTCATGGGTGAAGTCGACGCCTCCGAATACCGTGTCAGCAACAAAGTCCCCGGCCGTATCGACCGGATCTATGTCCACGAAGGCGACATCGTGAAAGCCGGCGACACCCTCGCCCACATCTACAGCCCCCAAATCGATGCCAAGATGATGCAAGCCACTGCCGTCCGCAGTGCTGCCTCTGCCCAAAGTCAGAAAGCGCAGCACGGTGCCCGCGAGCAGCAGATCCAAATGGCCTACCAAGTGTGGCAAAAAGCCAAGGCAGCCGTCGAAGTCTACGGCAAGTCCTACGAAAGGGTGAAAGGACTTTATGAAAAAGGAGTCGTCTCCGCACAGAAATTCGACGAAGTCGACGCCAAATACAAGGTGTCGCAAGCCGACTGCGCTGCCGCCGAACAGCAGTACCTCATGGCCAAGGAAGGTGCCCAGCGTGAGGACATCGATGCCGCCGCGGCACTCGTCAACCAGGCCGGAGGTGCCGTCGCCGAAGTCCAGAGCTACAAGAACGACAGCTACCTCATCGCCCCCTGCGACGGCGAGGTTGTCGAAGTCTACGCCAAAATGGGCGACCTCATCGGCACCGGCTCTCCTGTGGTCTCCATCCTCGACATGAGCGACACATGGATGACATTCGCCGTGCGCGAAGACCTTCTCAAAGACATCCACAGCGGCTCCACCATCCAAGTTAACATCCCCGCCCTCGGCGAGCAGACCTATACTTGCAATGTGCGTAAAGTGCAGGCCATGGCCAGTTACGCTACCTGGCGTGCCACCAAAACCAACGGACAGTACGATGTCAAGAGTTTCGATGTCAAAGCCGTCCCGCAAGAAAAAATCGACGGCCTCCGTCCCGGCATGACGGCCATCATCAGCGACTCCAAACAATAATTCCCTCCTTTCAACACCCTCGGCACCATGCAGAACAAAAACGTCAACCCCACTATTCGAGTGATGCTCCGCGAACTGCGGCGCATCCAGCTCAATCCCCGCTACCTCATCATCCTCACCCTCGGCATAATCTTCTCCTTCCTCTTCTTCGCCACCATGATGCAGGAAGGGCTGCCACAACGGATGCCGATAGGAGTGGTTGACATGGACCACAGCTACCTCTCGCGCCGTCTCTGCCACGAACTCAACGCCACCCAGGGTGTTCATGTCCATGCCGTCTACGACAACCATGCCCAAGCCCGCAAAGCCATGCAGCGCGGTGAGATTTTCGCCTTCTACGAAATACCCCCCGACACCTACAACCAACTCCTCCAGTTCCACGCCCCCCACTTCGGCCTCTACTCCAACAACGCCTACCTCCTCGCAGGCTCCCTCAGCTACAAACAACTGGCTACCATGGGCATGCTTGCAGCGGGTGCCGTCCAGCGTGAAATACTCCGCAAAAAAGGCTACGACGAGGAGCAAATCATGGGACTCATCATGCCCGTCGAACTCGACACCCATCCCATTGGCAACCCCTGGACCAACTATCGCATCTATCTTATGTCCACTCTCATCCCTGCCATCATAGCCTTCATCTCCCAGCTCCATACGGTTTATCTCATCAGCCGTGAACGTCAGGAACGTACTCTCCGCAACTTGATGAGGAAAAGTGGCAACAATACCGTCAAAGCTCTCATTGGCAAACTCTTCCCTTATACCGTCCACTATACCTTCCTCGTGCTGTTGGCCAACCTTGTCATGTTCGGCTTCATGCACTTCCCCATGAACGGCAACTGGCTTCTCATGGTGCTCGTCTCCCTGCTGCTCATTCCTGCCGCCCAATGTGCCGGGGTGCTCATCTCGGGCTGCATACCTGACCCTCCCCTTGCCATGGGCATCTGCGCCGTCTATGCTGCTCTCAGTTTCTCGCTCAGCGGCTTCTCTTTCCCCGTCGAGGCCATGCCCCATTTCTTCGACAGCCTCAGCTGGCTCTATCCCATCCGACATTATTATCTTGCCTACCGCGACATTGCCATCTTCGGCAACGGCCTCGACCAGTGCTGGTCGTCCATAGTCTGCCTGCTCCTTTTCGGATTTGTCTTCCTCATCGGTGCCAAGATGTTGGATTTAAACCTCAATAAAAAACAACTGTCATGAATACCACCGACCGCCCAGCTCCCAACCGCAAAAAACTCAGTGTGAAAACCGCGCTGCTCGACATCTGGCAAGTGTTCAGTGCCGAAGTGCGCCGCATCTTCTCCGACCCCATGGTCATGCTGGTCTTCTTCATCGCCACCATTCTCTACCCCCTCATCTTCTGCTCTGTCTATTACAAGGAAACTATCATCAACCTTCCCGTGGCCGTTGTCGACGATTCCGACTGCGAAGCAAGTCACCGTTTCATCCACAAACTCGAAGCCACCCCCGAAATCGAAGTGGCCTACCACTGTTGCAACCTTGCCGAAGCCAAGCATTTGATGAACAACCACAGTATCCATGCCATCTTCTATTTCCCGCAAGATTATGGTACCCGTCTCGCTTCGCTCCGCAGTGCCCGCGTTGCCGTTATGTGCGACATGAGCTCTTTCCTTTACTACAAAAACGCCCTCCTTGGTGGCAACAACGTCCTTATCGACGAGATGCACACCATCGAACTTCAACGTTACGCTCTAACGGGCATCACCGGCCAGCAAGCCACCGATCTCGTCCAGCCTGTAGTCTATGACGACGTCAAACTCTACAACCCGGCAGGCGGATTCTCCAGTTTCTTCCTCCCTGCACTGCTCATGCTCATCGTCCACCAAACCCTCTTCATTGGCATCCTCATCCTCTGCGGCGACGCCAACGAAAACCACCAAGCCCTCCGTCTCATTCCTCCCCATCTCCGCAACCACAGCATCCACCGTGTCACCATCGGACGCACCCTCTGCTTTGTACTCCTCTACATCCCTATCACTCTCATCGACCTCTGGCTCATCCCTCACTGGTTCAACATGCCCCAGCTTGGCTCACTACGCTACATTCTGTTATTCCTGCTGCCCTTCATCCTCTCCGTTACCCTCTTCGGCATGAGTTTCGGCAATTTCTTTGTCCGTCAAAAAATGTCTGGCGTCCTTTGCTGCGTGTTCTTCAGCGTCATCCTCTTCTTCCTCTCCGGCATGGTGTGGCCGCAATCCAATATGCCTCGTTTCTGGTATGCATTTAGCCATATCTTCCCTTCCACTCCCGGCATTCAAGGCTTTGTGCGCCTCAGCACCATGGGTGCCACCCTTGCCGAAGTGCGTCACGAATACATAACTCTCTGGATACAGGTGCTCGTCTACTTCTGCACCGCCTGTGCCTCCCTCCGTTTCATAAAAAAATACCGCAAGCTGTGATTATATAAAAATAATCATGTATCTTTGCAGCGTCAAATCCCTGCCCGCCACGCCATGAAACACCATGCCAACATCAAGCCACGACCACTCCGAGAATGGATTTCCACCATCCATTCCATCCAACTCTACCGCAATACTCGCGCTCTCTGGCTTGCCCTCGCTTCCGCCCTCATCCTAACTGTTGTAATGGTTCTCGGTGCCTACTCTCCCGTTACCCACACCCTCGAACCCACTTTCCACATCCCCTTCATCCTCTTGGCCAATATCCTGCTGTTCGTTCCGCTCTATCTTTACAACTTCTGGCTAATTCGTTGCGGACTCAAATCCTCTGCCCTCATGGCCTCCTGTCTGGCAGGCTCTCTTGCCATCGCTGCACTCTTCACGCTCCTCTCTTTCTATACCGAAACAATCATCTACGGCACAGGCAACACCTCCAATACCTTTGCCATAACTCTTATAGCCAATGCCGCGTCGGCGCTCGTCTCCTCCCTTATCTCCCTACTTCTCAACAACGTCACACGTCAACAGCAACTCGTTCTCGAAAACGAACACCTCCAGTCCGAAAACATCCTCACCCGCTACCAAACCCTTCAACAGCAAATCAGCCCCCATTTCCTTTTCAACTCCCTCAACACCCTCGACGGCCTTATCGGCACTGACGACAACAACGCCCACAACTACCTCCAGCAACTTGCTGCCACCTTCCGCTACTCGATGCAGGACACCAAGGAGGTGACTCTCGAACAGGAACTTGCCTTCACCCACTCCTACATCTACATGATGCAGATACGCCACGGCAACAACCTTCACATCGACGAAAACATCTCGCCCCAATACCTTCCTCTCCACATGCCTCCCATCAGCCTCCAACTCCTTGTCGAAAACGCCATTAAGCACAACGTCATCTCCCAGCGCCATCCCCTCACCGTAACTATCCACACCATCGAGCCCACGCCCCAGTCTCCGCATCCCCTTCTGCGCGTCACCAACCCCCTCCAGCCCAAAACCGACAGCGAATCGGGCAATACCATCGGCCTCAGCAACCTCTCTCTACGCTATGAGCTCCTATACCATACCTCTATCGCCATCACCCAAACCGACACCCATTTCACCGTCGACATTCCCTTAATCTGACCCCGTCATGAAAAACATCCTCATTATCGAAGACGAAATAGTAGCCGCCCAGCATCTCCAGCGCACCCTTGCTCAACTCTCGCCCCAGTTCCATGTCCTTGCCATCATACAAAGCATTGAGGAGAGCATAGAATATTTCAAGCAGTTCGACACCCCCACCACCACTCCCTATCCCGACCTCTGCTTCATGGACATCCACCTTGCCGACGGCCTCGCCTTCCATATCTTCGACCAAGTTGAAATTACCTGCCCCATCATCTTTACCACAGCCTACGACCAATACGCTCTCCAAGCCTTCAAAGTCAACAGTATAGATTACCTCCTCAAACCCATTGGCCAAGACGACCTTCGCCGCGCCCTCAACAAACTCGACAGCCTCACCACGCCCCCTCCTCCCGTGCCCGTGGCGGCTCTCGCCTCTTCGCTCAAGCATTACCGCTCTCACTTCCTCATTCCCGTGCTCGACAAACTCGTCCCCATCGAAATCAGTCAGATAGCCTGTCTCTATATCGAGGACAAACTCACCCGCGCCATCCTTTTGAGCGGACAGCAGCATACCATTGATAAACCCCTCGACCTCATCATGGAGCAGCTCGACCCCGCGCTCTTCTTCCGTGCCAACCGCCAATATATTGTCGCCCATCGCGCCATCAAGGAAATCTCCGTTTGGCCTATCGGCAAACTTGCCCTCACCCTCGCCGTTCCCACCCCCGACCGCATTATCATAAGCAAAGCTCGCGTCCCGGAATTCAAAACCTGGTACACACAATAACTCTCTTCATCCCCTAGGCAAAATCCAGCCTCAATTCTTAATCAGCAGAATAACAGTTCTTTCACTATTGTTTTGCAGGCTAAAACTGCAAAACATGTGGGAATCAACTGTAGTGTTAAGGTTTCTTTTCCGTATTTATTCAAAAAGGCCGGAAGGGGTTGAACTTAGGTGCTACAAGATCAGCGCAACCTCGGCAACGAGGTACTTCGACTTGACCATCGGTGGAGTAGGGGAGGATATATGATTAGGGTGCTGTTGAATCGTTTTTTTCAGACTGTCTTTTGACACTTTCCTAAGAGGTTTGTTCCTCTAAATTGGTGGATTTTATCCTGCAATTTGGCGTTTTGGGTTAAAAAAGGCTTGCGATATGCGATATTTTTTGTATATTTGCAAAGATAGTTAGTTGGTTATAGATTTGTTAATGTGTTTGATAATTAGTTTGTTATTGATATGCGGTAGGATGGTATTGTTGCGATTGTGATTTAAGAATTTTTTTTAATTGAAGAATATTGCTCCAAAGGCATAAAAAACTCTGTAAATAAAACTTAAGAAATGATGGGAAAAAGTATTATAAGTAAGGCTTTAGTATTGATTCTCGTATTGATGGTAGTAAAGACATCGGAGGCTCAGCAGGCCAACCGTAAAGGAACAGATGGATGTCTCTCAATAACAACACTTCAGGCTTTGATTCACCTCTCGGCAGAGGATGAGGCGTGGGATATTTTAGAGACCGAAAATTACAGTATCGGTTCTTCGGGGAGTGATACCATTGTCGATACAGTGGATTATTTCCCGTTGAAATACAAGCGTACCGGTTTCTATTATGAAGGCGGGTTCGGCGACGAGGCCGAGGTGATGGTGATGGAGTCGTTGGATGGATTGAGCAACTATGTCCAGTTCACCCGAAAGATTGGCGGGAAATGTGATTTGCGTAAAGAGCTCAGAATAAACGGCTATTCGTACGACAAGATAAAATCAGAAGGTACGGGTGCATCGGTGTATGTCGGTTCCGTAGTGCACGGTGCGAGCATAGAGAAGTATGAGTTTACCGTGGTTCAGGATTCCGATGGCTTTTTTGTGACGTGCAAGTTTGTTGAGGAGATAGAAGAATACATCGGCAGGAAAAAGAAAGAAGCGTCTGAGTATATCGCAGGTGAGTTGGTCAAGGCTCGTCAGTTGGCATCAGAAAGCCAATATGATAAGTCTTTAAGAGTAATGGATTCTCTGATTGGTTATTATCCTCCATTAGACGATACAGTTAGATATTGGACAGGCAAGGTAATGAAGCAGCGGATAGCTTATTATCATACCCGTTTGAACGAGCTCTTGGAGCAAAAAAAGGAGTATGATGCATTGGGTGTCTGCGATACAATACTGCAACTGGATCCTATCGACAGAGAGACTACCGAGGTGAGGGATTTGCTTAAGGACAGGCTTAACCGGACGGTAAAGTTATACAGGGAACAGCGTCCTGAGACATACAAGCTGTTGTTAAAGGAGTTGCAGGATGTTGTCAATAAAGAAATTAGACAGAATTTAAGCAAGAATACGCAGCGGATAGAACTTGATTTTCATATCCAAACAGATACAAGCAACGAGTCGTCGGGCAAGATAGTGTTGAGTCCTTCCAAGCCAGAGGGGAAGGCCGCTCCAGGAAGAAGCAGGGGCGAGTTGTTGCAGAGTTCGATAGATAGCATTGCCCATGCGTCATGTATCACGCCTGTTGTGGAACATGGTATCAATATCCGCACCGAGGACGATATTGAAGCCAATGTGTCGTGGTTTTTCGAGACGCGTGAGTTCGACGGAAGTACAGTAAAGGACAGTGTGATGAATCAGATTATTAACACGATTGAGCGGCAATACATGTATGAATCAAAGATTTCGAAGACAGAGTTGGAAGCCGACGGTTCGTTGAAAGAGATACTTATTCCCAGATTGCCGACAAAGCGTAAATATACTTTTGGTTGGATTAACAAAGAGTTGACAGGTGAGGACACCGTGAGCCATTTTAAGGACATAGTGTTGGTTGATTTCAAGACAGCAAGGGGCGCATCGTGGATGCCGTCGCTGTTTGTGCCGGGACTTGGCACGTATGGTCAGGATGCTACCAGCAGTGTGGCTGCAAGAGCGGTACCGTTCTTTCTGTTTGCCGGAATATCTGCATTTGGTTTCCTGTGGGAGAAATACTGCACCCATGAGCGATATGAGATTTCGAATGATTATGTCCAGAATCCATTGTACTATAAGAATGTAGGATATTTTTTAGGCTATGGAGGCCTGGGCTTGTCGGCGGTCATTTACATTAATGAGTTGTCCGAAGCCATAGGGAACAGTATTAAGAATGCCAAGCGTTCGCGTAAGTTGAGAGAGCGGCTTGCCCAAGAGCCTATTTGGATAGAACGGCAGGATGTGATATTACATTGAACAATTTGTAAACGTTTTACCGAGAATCAATTATATGGAAGAGAAGTACGATATATTCATCAGTTATAGACGGAAAGAAGGGAACGGTCAGTCCAATGTCGATAAAGCGCGTTCGATATATTATGAGTTGAGAGCACGAGGGTATAGTGTGTTCTTTGATTTTGAAGAGTGTACGGACGGTTATTTCTCGAACAAGATATTGCCTGCAATCAGGACTTGTAATTATTTCCTTTTGGTATTGACTAAGGATGCTTTGCTGAGATGTTCGAGTAAGGGTGACTGGGTTCGCAGGGAGATAGAAGAGGCTATCCGTTGCGGGCGAAAGATTATACCGGTGTCGCCGGATGGCGTATTTGCCGGATGGCCGGAAGATTTGCCAGAGTCTTTGTTGCCCCTTGCCGGTGAAGATGGAGGTTTGCAGGTTACTACGATTCACACGGATTCTTCTTTCAAGTCGGATATTGGATTGCTTATAGACCTGCGGATGGGCGGAGGTAACAAGGGCAAGACAGTGAAGAAGTACCTTATGTCGATGGGTATACCTGGAGCTTTAGTGGTTGGAGGATTGCTTGCTTTCTTTTTGTCAAGGGAAGGCTCTGAGATTGATGCGGGTGCAGGGATTGCTGATACTATTGTACAAGATACAACGCAGGTGGTTCCTCCCCAGCCCGTAGAAACTGTGAAGCCGGAACCGGAAAAGAGCGTAGTAGAAGCGAATCAGAAAAAACAGAAGAAAGAACGAGTGAAGGAGGATGCAGTGAAGAGTGTGAAGGTTGAGAAAGAGGAACCGAAGGTAGAGGCTGTCGGTGTGAAGGTGGCTGTCCCCCCCGTAGATGAACAAATCGTGGCGTGTGAGGCAAACCGTGAAAAAGACCAGCAGGCAAACCGTGAATTTAACAGGGCAAAGAAATTGTTCAATGCAGGACAATACAAGCGTGCATTAGAGATTTTCGAGAGCCTGAAAAGGGACGGAGTCAGCATGGATGGATTGGATGTGTATATCCAGACGTGTAGGAATAACCTGAAGGGGTAAGTCCTTTAGTTGCGATAGTGCAAAAAACAATAAAAAGCATTTACTTTTGTGTCAGTAGTTTATTACTAAGCTGGCAAGGAAGCATATAGAATGGGAATAAAGGATAATCCCTTGCAGAACAAAGGTATAAATGCTTTGGTATGAAGATATTTTGAATGTAGGGGGGGCGTGGTTTTATTCTGCGCCGAATTGCATTAGGTAGGCTTTTATGAAGTTGTCAATTTTGCCGTCCATTACGCCTGCGACATCGCCGGTTTGGTAGTTGGTGCGGTGGTCTTTGACTCGACGGTCGTCCATGACGTAGCTGCGTATCTGGCTGCCCCATTCGATTTTTTTCTGAGAGGCTTTGATTTTTGCCTGTTCTTCCATGCGGTGGCGCAGTTCGCGCTCGTAGAGTTGGGAGCGGAGGAGTCGCATGGCATTTTCTTTGTTTTTGGGTTGGTCGCGGGTCTCGGTGTTTTCGATGAGGATTTCTTCTTCTTCGCCAGTGTAGGGGTCTTTGTATTGGTAGCGCAGACGCACACCACTTTCGACTTTGTTGACGTTCTGGCCACCGGCGCCGCCGCTGCGGAAGGTGTCCCAGCTGAGGCGCGACATGTCGACGACCACTTCGATGGTGTCGTCGACGAGGGGGGTGACGCTGACGGAGGCGAAGGAGGTCATGCGTTTGCCTTGGGCGTTGAAGGGACTGACGCGGACGAGACGGTGGACGCCGGTCTCGCTTTTGAGGTAGCCGAAAGCGTAGTCGCCTTCTATCTGCATGGTGACGCTTTTGATGCCTGCCCCTTCTCCTTCGAGGATGTTGGAGATGGCCACATGGTAGTTGTGGGTTTCGGCATAGCGGATGTACATGCGCATGAGCATTTCGGCCCAGTCCTGCGCTTCGACTCCTCCGGCTCCTGCGTTGATGGAGAGGACGGCATCGAAGTGGTCGCTCTCGCCTTGGAGCATGTTTTTGAGTTCGAGGGCTTCGACAAGGGGTTGCGTGATGGCTATCTGGTCGAGGACTTCCTGCTCGGTGGCGTCGCCGCTCTCAAAGAATTCACCCAAGACGGTGAGGTCGCCACAGGAGTTTTCAACTTCTTTGTATGCGTTGACCCAGGCTTTCTTGGACTGGATGGTTTTCATGATGCGCTGGGCTTGCTTGGGGTCGTTCCAGAAGTCGGGGGCTTCGGTTTGCTTTTCTTCTTCTGCCACTTGGGCGATGAGGGTGTCGATATTGAGGTAGCGACGCAGGGCTTCGGTGCGGCTTTGTAGGTCTTTTATGGTTTCGGAGAGAGTCATCTTTTGAATGTGTTAATGTGTTTTTGAATGTGTTAATTCGTTAATGTGTTAATGTGTTAGTCCTTGGCGCATCAAAAAGATTCACGAATTTACGAATTAACGAATTTACGAATTCTAATGTGTTAATCCTTGGCGCATCAAAATCGATTTACGAATTTACGAATTAACGAGTTCATATGTGTTAATGTGTTAATGCGTTTTTTGAATGTGTGAATGTGTTAATGTGTTAGTCCTTGGCGCATCAAAAAGATTCACGAATTTACGAATTTACGAATTTACGAGTTCAGAACATGGGGTAGATTTCGGGGCAGCCGGGGGTGAAGTAGGCTGCGGTGAAGGCTATGAGGATGAGGAGGAGTTTGGTGATGGTGAAGTTGTTGTGGTCGTGGTCGAAGAGTATGTTGACCGAGACGTGGAGCAGGATGCCCACGACGACGCCCATGATGAGGCTTTGGAGCAGTGGGTTGGCAGGGAGGAGGTAGATGTTGCAGAGGGAGCCGAGGGGGGTCATGACGGCGAAAAGCATGAGGAGGCCGAGGGAACGCCAGAGGCTGTAATGGTTGTTGATGAAAAGGCCGACGAGGACGAGTGCGATGGGGATGTTGTGGAGCACGATGCCATAGAGTAGTCCTTGGTGGATGTCGCCGTCGAGGTCGACAAGAGGCATGCCTTCGAGGAAGGCGTGGATGCAGAGCCCGATGAGGAGTCCGGTGACGGGATGGACGGAGCCGGTATGGCAGTGGCCGGGGTGGGGGTGGTGGCTGTGGTGATGCTCGACGGATTCCTGTTCTTCTTCGCAGCAGGGGCAGTGGTTGTGGCCGTGTTCGATGCCGCGGGTGAGTTGCTCAAGCAGGAGCTGGATGAGGAAGCCGACCATGACGGAGGCGGCGATTTTGAAGTGGATGCCGGGGGTGACAAAACGATAGGGGTCGTCGCCAAGAAAGATGTGGGGCACAAGATTGATGAAACAGGAGGCGAAAAGGAATGCACCTCCGAAGATGGTGATGCAGGAGGTGAATTTGGAACCCACGTGTCTGCTACCGGGGACGAGGCTGGCCCATGCCACGATGCCGACAATGATGAGGAGATAGGATAGTATTACTGTTGTTGACATATACACACAAAAAAAAAAAAGGGTAAGCTGTTTATATCGCACCGCTACAACCAAACACCCTTGCTGTATTCCTACCCTGGGGGATTCAATGGGAGCTGGTCGTATAAGACTTACCCAATTGCAAAAGTACTACTTTTTTTGAAATTATCAAGAAAATAGACGATTATTTTCTGTTTTTTTTGAATGGAGGGTGTGGGGGGTTAATGTATGTTTCTATTGTTTAAAGCGTTGTGGAAGCGCTGGGCGTTGGAGGAATGTTCGGAGGAGGTGGCGGCAAAATTGTGTTTTCCGCTGAAATCTTCTTTGGCGCAGAAGAAAAGATAGTCGGTTTTTTTGTTTTTGAGTACGGCATCGATGGAGGAGACAGAGGGGATGCAGATGGGTCCCGGGGGTAGTCCGGCATAGCGGTAGGTGTTGTAGGGGCTGTCGCAGTCGAGCATGTTGCCGCGGATGCGGCGGATGGAGAAGTCGCCGAGGGCGTATTTGACGGTGGGGTCGGCTTGGAGGGGCATGCCGATGCGGAGCCGGTTGAGGTAGACGGAGGCGATGTCTTCTTTTTCGTCGTCGGCGTTGGTTTCTTCTTCGACGATGGAGGCGATGGTGAGTACTTGCTGGCGGGTGAGGCCGAGGGATTGGAGTTGGTTTTTACGTTTGTCCCAGAAGTAGTCGGATTCGCGTTTCATGCGGACGAGGAGTGCGGTGGGGGAGGTGGTCCAGTACATTTCGTAGGTGTTTTGGAGGAAGAGGCCGATGATGGTTTGCGGTGTTTCGCCATACTCTTTGCATATTTCATCTGACTGCAAGAGGAGGAGGAGGCTGTCGGGATTGAGGGTGAGACGGGTGCTGAAGAATTGGCACAGGTGTTGGAGCGTGCGGTGTTTGTTGATGGTTATGCGTACGGGGTCTTGGTTGCCGGAGTAGATTTTTTGTATCATCTGGATGACATGGGTCTTGGGCGTGAGGAGGTAGCTGCCGGGTTTGATGTGGCTGGGGAGACGGCGCAGTCTGGCTATGGCGTGGAAAGTGGTGTGGTTGGGGATGCAGTGGTGGGAGTCAAGGGTGTCGACCAATGCGGTGTAGTCGGTTCCGGGAGGGACGTTAATGCGCAGGGGTTCGTCGATGCCAAGGTATTGTTCGCGAACCAAGAAGAGTGCCGAGCCAATGATGAGGAGTATGGCGGCAGCGATGACGATGAGGATGATATGTTTCTTTTTCATAATGCAGAGGGTTCGAGGATGAGTTGATAACGGAGGGTGTCGATGAAGCGGTCGGAGCGAAGAACCCAGTCGCGCAGGGTGGCGCAGTGTCGGTATCCGGCCTTTTGGAAGATATGGAGGCTTGGGGTATTGGTGGCCGCGATGTCGGCATAGATTTGGTGGAGAGAGGTGTTGTTTTGGCAGAAGGAGGTGAGGGTCTGCACCATGGCGGTGCCAAGACCTTTGTGGCGATACTCGTTGGATACGACGATGCCGACGGCGGCACGGCGGTTGATGGGGTCGTAGTTGTAGAGTTCGACGCAACCTACAGGATGGTCGGTGTCGTCGAAGGCATAGAGGGTTAGTTTGCCAGAGGATAAGGAATCTCCTTGTTGTGCTTTCAGAATCATGGGTGTTGGTTTTTGGAAGGTGTGGCGATCAGCTTATTTTGCCCCATTGGTGCGTGCTGGAGTGTTGTTGGATGTATTGTAGCAGGGTTTTGTTTTCGGGTTTCTGTAGGTCGGGGTCGTTGTCGAGGATTGTGTGGATTTCGTCGCGAGTGGCGCAGACAACGGGTTCGTCGTCGACAATGTCGGCCACTTTCAGGTCGAGCATGCCACTTTGTTGCAGGCCTTGGAGGTCGCCGGGGCCGCGTAGGCGCAAGTCGGCTTCGGCGATGGCAAAGCCGTCGGTGGTGCTGCACATGGTTTGGATGCGTTGCTGGCTGTTGCGACTTAGTTCGTCTTTGGTCATGAGGATGCAGTAAGACTGGTTGCCGCCACGGCCTACACGGCCTCGTAGTTGGTGCAGCTGGCTCAGACCGAACCGTTCGGCATTTTCGATGACCATGACGGTGGCGTTGGGAACATCGACGCCGACTTCAATCACCGTGGTGGAGACCATGATGTGGGTTTCGCCTCGTTTGAAACGGTCCATTTCGTATGCTTTGGCGTCGGCGGGCATTTGGCCGTGGACGATGCTGAGTTGGTATTGGGGCTGGGGGAAGCTGCGGGAGATGCTTTCGTATCCGTCCATGAGGTCTTTCATGTCAAGGTTTTCGCTTTCGTTAATCAGGGGGTAGACCACATAGATTTGGCGACCCTGGGCAATCTGTTTTTTCATGAAGTTGAAGAGCAGGGCGCGTTTGGCATCGGTGCCGTGGCGGGTGATGACAGGTTGGCGGCCGGGGGGGAGTTCGTCGATGACGGAGCATTCCAAGTCGGCATAGAGGGTCATGGCCAGTGTTCGGGGGATGGGGGTTGCGGTCATGACGAGTATGTGTGGTGGAATGGAGCTTTTGCGCCATAATTTAGCACGTTGCTCCACACCGAACCGGTGCTGTTCGTCGATGACCACGTAGCCCAGTTGGGCAAATTTCACGTCGTCTTCAATCAAGGCATGTGTTCCAATCAGAAAATCGATTTTGCCTTCCAACAGGCGTTGTTTTACCTTCTTTTTCTCGCTGGCTTTCATGGCACCAACAAGTAGTTCAACCTGAATGTCGAGTCCGTGGAGCATTTTTTTGAAGCTGGCGAAGTGTTGCGATGCCAGTATCTCGGTGGGCGCCATGAGGCATGCCTGGCAGCCGTTGTCGAGAGCGATGAGCATGGTAAGGAGCGCCACGAGCGTCTTGCCGCTTCCGACATCGCCTTGCAGGAGACGGTTCATCTGTCGGCCTGTGCGCATGTCGGCGCGAATCTCCTTGACTACTCTTTTTTGAGCGTTGGTAAGGGGGAATGGTAAGTTTTTGTTGTAGAAATTGTTGAAGTTGACGCCAACCACGTTGAACACACGTCCGACCGAATGATTGCGACGGGACACGCGGCTGTATTGGTAGTCGAGTTGGTGGAAAAAGAGTTCTTCGAACTTCTCACGAAACAGAGCCTGCTGCCATTCCTGCATGGTTGCGGGGTAGTGCATATTGCGGAGTGCGGTCAGCCTGTCCATCAGGTGGTATTTCTCTATCATGGAGGAGGGCAGGGTTTCGGGCATGAAGGAGGGCAGTTTCTGGATGAGTGTGTCGGTCATACGTGCGATGGCACGCGAGGTAATGCCTTTATTCTTGGCTTTTTCGGTGGTGCGGTAGACAGGCAGGAAGGGATGGGCGGGATGGGAGCCATCCACCACGGCAGGTTCCATGTCGGGGTGGGCTATCTGCAAAGTGTTTCCATAGAGGGTAGGCTTGCCCATTACATTGTAGAGCGTGTTGCTGTGCACACTTTCCCGAATCCATTTAAGTCCTTGGAACCACACTAAGGTCATGCTTCCAGTGCCGTCGCTGAAGGTTGCTTCAATCCTTGTGGAACGTCCGGAAGTGACGGTGTGCATGTCGCTTACATGGCCACGGAATACAATATAGGGTTCTTCGGGGTTGAAGTTGGAGAGCGTGCTGACGTGTGAGCGGTCGACCATGCGGTACGGAAAATAGTGCAACAAATCGCCAAAGGTATGGATGTCCAGTTCTTTGGCTAAAATGTCGGCTTTCTGTGGACCGACACCTTTGAGGTATATGATTTCCGTATCGATAGTTGAGTTAATTTGATTGGTGTGACAATTGCTCTCGAATGAGTGTGCTGCTGATGTCGCGGTGTTGGCTGTCGGCAAGCAGGAGGATGGTTTCGATTTGGGGGTCGAGGGTTTGGTTTACGGCAGCAATGGTCTGCTCATAGTCCAGATCGGCGGCGTTGCGTATGCCGCGAATGATGAACCGGGTGTTCAACTGGTGACAGAGGTCTACTGTCATGCCGCTGTAGGACACTGGTTCAATCCGTTTGTCGTCGGGGAAAAAGTTGCGTATGATTTTTAATCTTTCCTCGATGGAGAACATGTACTTTTTGTCGGTATTGACGCCAACGGCGATATAAATTTTGTCGAACAGGGCGAGGGCACGGCGCACGATGGCTTCGTGTCCGGCAGTGAAAGGGTCGAATGAACCTGGAAAAAGGGCTGTTCTCATTTTCGTAGTTTTTTTATGTTAGGAATCAGCGGCCTCTACCTTTGGACTTTCGGTGGTATCCCGGACGTTCGTCATAACCGAATTCCCAAATCAATCGAAAAGTAAGCGAGGAGTTGTAGCAGTTGTTCTTCCATTGGCTGTTGTGGTCGTCGAATGCCCAGTCTTTTTTTACCGGGAAAATGGAATATTGGAAGCGGGTGCTGAATTGGAGTCCTTTCCAGATGGTGAACCTTGCTTCGAGGGCAGCGGAGATGTCGTTTTTTAAGAACTTCATGTTGTTGGTGTCGGGTATAAAGTAGGAAGGGCGGTAAGCGATTATGCCATGAGGCTGCGATACCAGCCTGCTGTATACCAGTCCTGCACCGATACGAAGGCCACCGTAGGGGTCGCGGAAAAAGAAGGTTACGGGGATGTCGACATAATGGAGGTCCAGTTTTATGTTGTAAAGGTTCTCGGCGTTGTATTTTCTGTTGTAGATGCCCCGGCAAGTGTAGTCGGCCTCCACGGTCAGGGTGAATCTGTCGCGGTCGTCGAGCGCAGTGACAGCCCCCACACCACCGTGCAGACCCCAGTGGGAAAACCCTTTCAGTTCATCCCCTTCCACCTGAGAGGTAGCGGTTCCAGCCGACACATAGCCGTGTATGCGCTGTGCGTTGGCCGTTCCTGCACAAAACAGCAGAATAGTTATATACAAGAATATTTTCTTCATCTCACTATCTTATTGCTATTTGCCTGCTTTGTTCGGTTAGTTAAATGCTTCGCAGGTTCTTTGTTATTATAAGCAAGTCAGTACTCAGTTTATAGTTGCGTAAGTATCGTAGTTGCAGGCGGTTTTTCAGCTCAGTGTTCAATGCAGGCACTCTTCCCGGCAACGCATCCTCGGGTCCGAAGACGCCCGGTTTCGTTTCGCCGTCGGAAGTACCTACCCAGGTCTTCTTTCCAATCAGTACGTCGCGGCAGTCGCGCAAGTATCTTTTTTTGTGGCGTTGGAACCAAATCAGTGCAGGACTTAGTATGAACAGAAGCAAAGCAACCGAAAGGTCGAGCAGGCGTTTGTTGCGGCGGTTCAGAGGTTGTGCAATGGTTCTCAGCTCCTCGGTATAGAGATCCTCGGTGCTGTTGATGCTGTTGCTTCCGATGATGAAGTCGCTTGCTGTAGGCACAATCTTGTATTCGGCCTGACCCTTGCGTCCAGGGAGCCTGCCCTGTTCGGTCATCAGGTCGATGATTTGTTTTATTGACAGGTCTTTGCTGCAGAATATCACTTCGTCGGCTTTGTAGTAGAGGATTGCCTCGTTGAGACGACGGCTGTCCAAGTCTTTGTCGCTTAGTGTTTCTACACAAGAGCCTGCAAGTTGTTGATAGAGCTCGCCTACCCGCTCGGACTCCTCCTTTCCACCTACGACCACGCAGCGGCGTTGACGTTTGTTTCTCAGGTCGAAGCCGTTGACTCGCATCAGACTCAGTACACCCCTGATGCCCAGTGTTGAAGCAAGAGTCCAAACACATCCCAGCATCAAAAGCATACGCGAGTAGCGCAGGTTCTCGCTAAGAAGGGAATAGAAGACCAGGAGCAGCATTCCGCCCACCGCCATTCCCTTGATAATCCTCAACAGACGCACTGGTTTTTCGTAGCTACCATACAGCCAGCTGAAAAGCATCAGCCACAGGACATAGCAGGGTATTACCAGCCAAGTATATTCGGGGGGATAATAGTTCACGTTGGAAGCCCAGTAGGCAGCCCAGAGTTGCTTAATGCCGATAAAACCGGCACATGCCACCGCGAAATCGACGGTTGGCAACGCGATGGCTTGAAGTACACGCCTGGCCCATGCCATCCCGGCACGAAGCCAAATTGCCACTTGGAGCAATCCGTTGAACAGCTTGGCATTGCCACCACTGTAGTAGTGGCTCACAAATATTGACATGGCATTGTAGAACGTGTAGACATAGTTCATGCTGCTATGCTTGGTACTTTCGCCCTTGTAGTGGATTATGCGGACCTCGGGGAAATAGTAGTTCTTGTAACCTGCCAGCCTTATGCGCCAAGAGAAGTCAATGTCCTCGCCGTACATGAAATAGGCTTCGTCAAGGAGACCTACTTTCTCAAGAGCTTCACGACTCAGCATAAGGAATGCACCGGGCAAGATGTCGACTGGGTTTGTTTCGTCATCGTCGAGATGCCCCATATAGTAAGCGGCAAACCGGCGCGAGTGGGGGAACAATTTTGTCAGGCCACTCATTTTGTAGAAAGAGGCAGCGGGAGTTGGGAAGCCCCTTTTGCTCTCTTTCAGAAATTTTCCTTCGCCGTTTACCATCTTTACTGTCAAGCCTCCACAGTCGCTGTGTTGGGCAAAGAAGTCGGCACAACGGCAAAGGGTGTCGCGTTCCACCAGCGTGTCGGGGTTCAGCAGCAGCACCAAATCGCCACAGCATCGGCGCAAGGCTTGGTTGTTGGCGGCGGCAAATCCGCAGTTGTCCTTGTTTGCAATCAGGTGAACTTGGGGATAGCGTTGACGAACCATTTCCACAGACCCGTCCACCGAGTGGTTGTCAACTACAAACACTTCAAGTTCCAGCGTTCCGGCATCCCCCTCAAGCGTTCGCTGTGAGTGGAATACCGATTCCAAACACTGGTCAAGGAAATACTTGACGTTGTAGTTGACGATTATTATGCTCAGTGTCACGCCCATGCCTGATTGCTTTCGTTATGACAGTCTATCAAGCTTCGGGCTCGGTGTTTTTTTTCTTTTTGCCACGGGTTTTCTTTGTTCCGGCTTCCACAATAATGTTCCATGCCTCTTCGATAGTAATATTAAGAGGGTCGGTACCCTTTGGGAGGCGGAAATTCTCGTTGCGATAGGACAAATAGGCTCCGTAGCGGCCCATGTTTGAGACTACGGGCTGGCCATCGTGCAAGCCGATTTCGTGGGGGAAATTCTGTTGCAGACGGATTTTTTCCTGTTCAATCTCGCGTTTAATCTTGATGATTTCTATGCAGCGGTCAATGCCAATCTCATACGGGTCGTCGCTCTTGGAGAGGGAGAAGAATTCGTTGTTGTGGCGGACGTATGGGCCGTATTTGCCGATACTTACCACTACGTCTTTGCCTTCGAACTGACCGACTGTGCGCGGCAGGCTGAAGAGCGCGAGTGCTTCGTCAAGCGTGATAGTCTCGATGCTCTGGCCACGTTTCATGCTGGCGAATTTGGGTTTTTCGTCGCTTGAGGTGTCGCCCAGTTGTACCAGAGTACCGTAGCGTCCGATTTTGGCGTAGACGTTCTTGCCGGTCTTGGGATCCACGCCTACCAGTCTGCTGCCACTGGTGCGTTGGCTGGTCTGCTGGGTGATGCGTATGTTCTTGTGGAAAGGCACATAGAATGTGTCAATCACCTTGCGCCATTCTTTCTTGCCAGAAGCAATGTCGTCGAAATCTTTCTCAACCGTAGCAGTGAAACTGTAGTCTATGATGTCGGCGAAATGTTCCATGAGGAAGGAGTTTACCACAGTTCCAATGTCGGTTGGGAACAGTTTGCCTTTCTCGGCACCGGTCTTCTCTGTGCGGGTGTTGGTGGTCACGGTACCGTCTTTCAATGTGAGCACGGTGTTCTCCACAGTCTTGGGCTCACGATCCTCTTTCATCACATATTCTCGTTTCAGGATGGTGCTGATGGTGGGGGCGTAGGTTGACGGGCGGCCGATACCGAGTTCTTCCAGTTTTTTGACTAAGCTTGCCTCTGTATAGCGGGGGGGATGCTGCGTGTGGTGTTCGGCAGCTTCGGCGACCTCCAGCTCCAAGGGCATGCCCTCGGTGAGTTTAGGCAGGGTGTGCGAACCTTTTTCGCTTTCGGAATCTTCATCGTCGGTGCCTTCGAGATAGACTTTCAAGAAACCGTCGAAACGCACTTGTTCACCTTGGCAAACAAATTTCTCCTCGTGGTTGCTGATGTCAATTTCCACCACGGTGCGCTCCAGTTCGGCGTCGGCCATTTGTGAGGCTATGGCACGTTTCCAGATGAGCTCGTAGAGCCTTCTCTGGGCAGCGTCGGCGGTGATTACGTGTTGACTCATATCGGTGGGGCGTATGGCTTCGTGAGCCTCCTGTGCGCCTTTTGTCTTGGTTTGGTAGCGGCGGGTTTTTACGTAGTTTTCGCCATACATCCATTGAATCTCGTCTTTGGCCATTTGAAGGGCTGTCTCGCTCAGGTTGACGCTGTCGGTACGCATATAGGTGATAAAACCGCTTTCGTACAGCTGTTGGGCTATCTGCATGGTGCGGGCGACGCTGAAGCCCAGCTTACGGCTGGCTTCCTGTTGGAGGGTCGAGGTGGTGAATGGTGGGGCGGGAGTACGGCGGGCTGGATGAGTGTCGATGCTGAGCACTTTCATTGTCGAGCCGGGCAGGCTGTTCATGAAGACACCAGCTTCATCTACGGTATCAAAACGCTTGTTCAGTTCGGCTGAGACTTTTGTGCGGCTCCCAGAGGGGTGCATCTGAGCTGTAACACGGAAATAACTTTGGCTTACGAAATTCTTTATTTCTTCCTCACGTTCCACAATCAGCCTGACGGCGACGCTCTGTACGCGTCCAGCACTCAGTGCAGGTTTAATTTTTGACCACAGGATAGGGCTAATCTCGTAGCCTACCAGACGGTCGAGGACTCGGCGGGCCTGCTGTGCATTAACCAGGTTCATGTCTATTCCCCTGGGGTTCTCGATGGCGTGGAGGATGGCGTTCTTGGTGATTTCGTTGAACACGATGCGCTTTGTCTTTTCTGGCTTGAGGTTCAGGGTCTCTTGCAGATGCCATGCAATGGCTTCTCCTTCGCGGTCTTCATCGGATGCCAGCCAAACCATGTCGGCCTCCTTGACTGCTTTTTTCAGGTCTGCTACCAGTCGGTGTTTCACTTCTGTTATGTGGTACTCGGGCTCGTAGTGGTTCTCTATGTCGATGCTCATCTCTTTCGTGGCGAGGTCTCTGATGTGGCCGTTGCTTGACAGCACGGTATAGTCCTTACCTAAAAACTTCTCAATCGTTTTAGATTTTGTTGGCGACTCTACTATTACTAAGTTTTTCATTTATGTTTTTTTCTTTGTTTTTCTCTTCATTGCGGGTTCGTTGTAGGCGAACCGTTGGATGTTTGTTGTTTCCTTTGACAGCGTAAGAATTATGCAACCTCCTTAGCGGTTGGTCATTCCGTTATTATATATTATATATTGTCTGTGCTGAACAGATTTGCAAAGTAACACTTTTTTTTTCACATACACACTTTTTTTTGTGGGGGAGGGTGTGTGTGCTACCAGGTCAGTCCCCGTTTTACAAGCCATGCTTGTGCTTCTTTCTGACCCAGACGGGCGGCTTTGCGGTAAGCCGACTGTTGCTTGCGTTCGCCTTTCTTCTGTTTGCCGTACAACTCGGCAAGGTACATGTAGGTTTCCGGGTCGGTGGTGGAGATGTTGGTTGAGCGAATGAAGCTCTGGATGGCTTTGTCGTATTTGCCCCAGTCGATGTAGGCTTTGCCGATGTATTTGTAGGCTACAGCATCGTTGGGGCGGATGTTCAGAGCACGGCGGTGGTAGGCGATGGCTCTTTCGAAATGGCCTTGTTCGCAATAGAGGGTTCCGATGCGGTTGATGGTGGGGGTGTGGAGGCTGTCGTATTCCAATATCTGGTTATAGCATTCCAGGGCTTTGGGTTGGTCGCCGCGCATGCGGTAGGCATAGGCGAGGGCTGTGTAGAGACGAATGTTGCGGGGGTTGCGGCGGAGTCCTTGTTTGAGCAACTTTATGGCCATATCCTGGCTATTGCGGATGCAGTAGAGGGTGCCGAGGTTGTAATAGGCGTTGGCCATCGTGCTGTCGAGTTGTATGGCTTTTTTGAAATGGCGCATGGCTTCGGCATGGTTGCCTTTTCGGTATTGGATGTAGCCCATGACATTTTCGCCTTGTGCGGACTTGGGGTCGGCTTTGAGGGCGCGGTTGGCCCAGGAGATGGCGTTAATATGGTGGTCGCGCTCGGTCTCGACGTAGGCCATCATGGTCATGGCCAATGACGAGGTGGTGTCCTGTTCGATGGCGCGTGCGGCGCAGTGGGAAGCGCTGTCGATCAGTCTCATTTGAATCAAGCAATAGGCTTGGTGTGCCAAGGCTTCGGAGGTGTTGCTTTGGCTAAGGAGTTCAACGGCTTCTTGGTAGTATTCTTTTTGCTCCATGAGAATGCCGAGCCATTGTTGGGTGGTGCCGGAGGGGTCACCTTCGGGGGTCTGTAAGGCACGGCGGTAGTAGTTTTCGGCCAGTTCGGTGAGACCCATTTTCTCAGCTTTGCGGCCTTTTTCTCTCAGACCCGAAGCAGTTGTTGTGTCGCTCTCATTTTGGGCGGAGAGAGGGCCAATTGCCAGCAGTGCGGTTAGGAATAGGATGATGGTTTTATTCTGCATAGTTGTGATTCGCGTAGTTTGTTGCTTATAACGTTTAGATGGGGTGTTTATTGTCCGGGGCTACTTTTTTTGCTTTTTGGAAGGGTGGGGTAGGAATGTTTGAGCGAAGGTAGAGCAAAGGTGGATGGTGGTTGAGGAGGAGAGAAAAAGCCGTCCGGAAGGAGGGACGGCTTGTACAGTTATTAATCCTAAAAACCAAAGAGATGGCGATATGACAAAAGTACTTATTTCTTCTTTGATTTCGATTGCAAAATTACAGGTTTTCGGGAGAATGGGTAGTAACGATAGCAAGTGATTTTTGAGTGGAGGGATAGCTAATATTAGTGAAAGGGGGAGTGTATCATATTTCGAATGAGGATTTTGAGGTTAGGAGCGTTTCGAAGAATGTTTTTGGATGAGTATCCCATATTTCTTGGAGTGTTGATTTAGGAAGAAGTATAACTGTAGCGGAGGCGGATGGTTATTTGGTTGCGGGAGAGCGGATAAAAGAAAATGCCTTCTGCCCGATAGTGGGCAGAAGGCATTGGATTGATGGTTTTTGGTAAGGATTAAACCATTTGTTCGATGTTCCAGACGAAGGCGCGGATTCCTACTTCCTCGTTGCGTTTGTCGAGTTTTCGGACGGCGATGAGGAGGTCTTCAACTTTGTCGTCGTCGATGACGGTTAGGATGGCGTTGTTCATTTCAGGCCAAGTGTGTGTGCCGCGATGAGGGTCGCCGTTGATGTGACCACGGCCTTGAACGTTTTCCCAGAAAGAGAAGCCGCGGATGGAGAGAACGTCGAGCATGTATTCAACGCGTTCGTTGTTGGCTTGGTTATATACAATCATGACTGCTTTCATAAGGCAATGTTGTGTTTTTGTGTTATGTATGACATTGTGCTTGGGGAGAATATGGTTGGCTGCGACGTTGTGATGCAAGCCAGGCACATTCTCCGGAGGGCACGTTTAGTCGTCAAGGTTGATGTTCATGAATACAAATTTCTTGCGTATTTTTTCTTGGCGTTCGTGGTCGCCACGGCGGTTGAAGGCACCGTAGAGGACGGGGACGACAAGGAGGGTGACAAAGGTGGACACGGTAAGACCACCGATGACAACGAGTCCCATAGTAGTCCACATCTCGGAGCCTTCGCTGCGGGAGGTTGCCATGGGGATCATTCCGAGGATGGTGGTGAAGGCAGTCATGAGAACGGGGCGTAGACGGCTCTGTCCGCTGAGGGCGATGGCCTCGTAGAGAGGGATGTCGCGTTCGCGGAGGAGGTTGATGTAGTCGACCAGCACGATACCGTTCTTGACCACGATGCCAATGAGCAATACCAGACCGAGCATACCGATCATGTCGAGGTTCTGTCCAGTGAGGAGAAGTATGAAGATGACACCTGTGAGAGCGAAGGGGATGGATGTGATGATGATGGCGGGCTTGCCAAAGCTTTCGAACTGGGATGCCATGACGATGTAGACAAGCATGATGATGAGGGCGGCAAGGAGACCCATGTCGCGAGAGGAGTCTTGCTGGTCTTTGTAGTTACCGGCGAGTGCCACATGGATGTCGGCAGGTACGCCCATTTTGTCAATTTCTTTCTGAACGTTCTGGGCCAGTTGGCGCAGGGAGGTTTTGTATGGCATGACAGTGAGGGTGAGGTAACGCTGGCGGTTTTTGCGCTCGATGGTGGGAGGACACCAGTATTCCTCGATTTTGGCCAACTCTTCGAGTTTGATGATTTTGCCCGTGGGGGTGGGGATGGAGAGTTGCTCGATGTCGGTGATAGAGGAGCGGTATTTCTCCTGGAGTCGTACGACGATGTTGTATTCCTCGCCGTCCTCTTTGAGGAATCCGGCGGCCATGCCGTTGACCCGGTTGCGGACGTACATGGCGACGGTGGAGCCGTTGAGACCATGGAGGGCGAGTTTCTGCTTGTCGAAGGTGATTTTGAGCTCGGCACGGTCTTCGTCGCGGCTGACCTTGGTGTCGCGTGCACCTGGCACATTGTCCATCACGCGTTGTCGCAACTGGGAAGTGAAGGTGGTGGTTTGGTCGAAGTCGTAGCCGTAAATTTCGACACTGAGTGAGTTGTTGCTGCCGCCACCCATACCGCCGCCTTGGTTCACCTGGTAGTTGATGAGCTCAGGATATTCAGCGAAGCACTGGCGAAGCTGTTCCTGCATTTCGAAGATGGTCTTTTTACGGTCGTACTTCTTAGTGCAGCGGATGGTCATGCTGATTTTGTTGTTGGTGGTGCTGTTGAAGAGTGCCGACATACCTGCGTCGTCGTTGGAGCCAGCCGAAGTGGAGACAACGATGACGTCGTCGCCGAGGATGCGGTAGATGTCGTCCTCCATGTGGCGGGCAGTCTTGAGGGTTTCTTCGATGCGGGTACCGCGCTGCAACTCGGCGGTAACGCTGATGCGGCCGTTGTCCTGCTCTTTCATGAAGTCCATGCCGATGGCACCCGTGATGATGGGGATGAGCGACACGATAAAGAGGGCTGCAAAGAAGAGGAGGGTGGCCAGTTTGTGCTTGAGGCACCAACGGAGGAGGTTGGCGTAAGCGGCCTCGATGGAATTGAAGGCTTTGCCGATAGTGTTCTCGTAAGTGATGCGCTTGGAAGCTTTCTTGGCTTCTGCTTCCTCGCGGGCTTGCTTGGTGAGGAAGAAGGGCTTTTCCTTAAGCATCTTGGAGGAGAGCATGGGAATAAGGGTGATAGCTGCGGTAGTGGAGACGCATACCACGATGGTAACAATCCAGCCGAGTTCCTTCATGAAGATACCCATCATGCCGGGAAGCATGGTGAGGGGGACGAATACGGCCACAAGCACAAGGGTGGTGGCGATAACGGAGGTCCATACCTCGTTGGTGGCACAGATAGCCGCTTCGCGTGGCGATTCACCGCGTTCGATGTGTTTGGTGATGTTCTCCAACACCACAATGGCGTCGTCCACAACCATACCGATGGCAACGGTGAGCGAAGCCAGTGAGATGATGTTCAGCGAGCTGTCGGCAAGAAGCAAGTAGATGAAAGAGGTGACCAGAGAGATGGGGATGGTGAGGGCGATGATGATGGTGCTGCGCCAGTTGCCAAGGAAAATAAGCACGACGAGAACCACGAAGAGGAGTGCGTAGAAAATACTCTCGGTAAGGCCGTTGATGGCGTTGACGATTTCTTCAGAAGCATCGCGGATAAGGGTGGTTTGGATGTCGGGAGGCAATGTTTTCTGAATCTCCTGCATCTGGGCTTTTACAGCACGTGCGATGGCCACGGTGTTGGCGCCGGTCTGTTTGGTGATGATAAGTCGTGCGCCGTCCTGACGGTTGATTTTCTCGTCGAGGGAGAGGTCTTTGATGGTGTCGCGGACGGTGGCAAGGTCGCGCACAAACACCTGTTTGCCTGTGGGAGTAAGGGCTACGGCGATGTCAGCGATTTCGGAGCTTTCGATGTATTCACCCTTGACACGCATCTGGTATTGCTCCTTGCCCATTTTGACGGTGCCAGAGGCAAGGTCGAGGTTGTTGGAGCTGATGGCAGAGCCCACCTGTTCGAGGCTGAGGCCGTAGGCGTCGAGCTGTTTGGGGTCGAGGTCGATATAAACATAGCGTTCGGGGGCACCGCTGACGGTGATGTTGCCGATGCCGTCGACACGATTGAGTTCGTTAACCACGTTGTCCTCCAGAATGCGGTCAAGGCCAGAGTAGCTCTCCTTGGCAGTGAAGCCGTATACCATGATAGGCATGGCACTGGAGTTGAGTTTCAGAATCATGGGGCGTGAGACACCATCGGGGAGGTTGTCGTAGAGCAGGTCGACGAAGGACCGGATGTCGTTGAGTGCTTCGTCGATGTCGGAGCCCCATTCGAACTCGAGGCTGACGACGGAGATGTTATCTTTGGAAGTAGAGGTGATGTTCTTTAGGCCGTCGACTGAGTTGAGCGAGTTCTCGACCAGTTTGGTGATGTTGGTCTCAATCTCGCTGGCGTTGGCACCGGCGTAGGTGGTCATCACGGTGACGTATGGGGGGTCCATCTCAGGCATTTGGTCAATAGGAAGGCGAGAGAGGGAGAAGAGGCCCAGCACGATGACGGCCACAAAAATGAGGCCGGTGGTGATGGGTTTGCTGATTGCTGTTTTGTAAATGGCCATTTTTTAATTGAAAATTGAAAAATGAAAATTGAAATTATTAGGGTTCAACTTTCGCAGTTCAGGTTAATTGTTTACTTTGTTTTTTATCTTGGTGATAATTGAAGTGAGAAGTGCAATGATTTCTTTGACATCATTATTCATCGAATTGAATTCGCTGTTGGTGATAATGTTAGACAGTAATAAAACTTCCAGCCAGTACTGTGTTTCGTCTGCTTCTTTTAGTGCGATTGATAGTTTGTGTAGGTAGTCGGAGTTGCTTTCAGCATTTTTGCTTTCACGGATGTTAGCTCCTATACTGGTTCCACTCCGCAAAATCTGCTTGCTTAATACAAATTCCTTTTTGTTTTCGGTTAGATGCTTGTAAAAGTTGACTATACGAACTGAAAAAGCAGGCTTTTGTCGTGAAGAACATTCCCTGTCATTGTGTCAAATGATTTCACTATTCATTTTTCACTTTTCACCGTTCACAATTTCGAGTTTGGCTCCGTCTACGAGGCGGGCTTGGCCGGTTACTACTAATTGGTCGCCTTCTTTGAGGTCGCCTGGAGTGACGGGGATGATTTCGATGCGGTCGTCGAAACGTTGGCCGAGGGTTACGGCTACACGGTGGGCGGTGCCGTTCTGGTTGGTGAAGACGTAGCGGTCGTTGCTACCGGTGAGTTTGAGGACACTTTGGTAAGGGACGACAATGGCGTCGATTTGACCAAGAGGCAGGGTGGTGCGGACGAACATACCGGGGCGGATTTTTTCACTGCCGTTGGGGATGTTGAGTTTGGCCTGGAAAGTGTGGCTGGCGGGGTCGACGGTTGGGTAAACAATCTCGATAGTGGCGGGGAAGGTCTTGTCGGGGTAGATGTCGCTATGGATGTCGACTTTCATGCCTTGTTTGACGAGGGGATAGTATGTTTCAGGGATGTTGATGATGGCTTTGAGGCGACTGATTTGGGTGAGGGTGAGGATAGGTGCACCAGTGTACATCTCGCCGTCTTCATAGTTCTTGGCACTGATGACGCCGGAGAACTGAGCACGGACAAAGGTATTTTCGTTCTGGAAGCGTTCGGTTTCGACGAGTTGGTCGTAGCCGGCCTTGGTTTGATCGTAGACTTGTTCGCTGACACTACCGGAGGCCTTGAGGGCAGTGACACGGTCGAGTTCGGTTTTGGTGCTGTTGAGGTTGATGCGGGTGGTGTTGAGTTGGGTTTGATCCATGCGTACAAGCATGGCACCTTTTTGGACACGGCTACCTACCTGGACGTAGATGTGTTCGATGTGTCCGGTGATGCTCGGTGAGATGTTCATGGTCTCGTAGCCTTCGAGGGTGGAAGAGAGTTCAAGTTGCTTAGCGATACGCTGGCTTTGGAGGGTTTCCACCTTGACTTTTTCGGCTTCTTTTTTTGTGGTAGTGGCTTGGCGGTTTTCGCCTTTTCCGCCGCAAGCGGCCAAGAGGGTTATGGCAAGGGCGAGGACGGAGATACGTACGGTTGTATTCATCGGGATATGTGGGTTAAGAAATATTGATTACTGATGGGATTATTTTTTGTCGATGGCTTATTCATCGGGATATGTGGGTTAAGAAATATTGATTACTGATGGGATTATTTTTTGTCGATGGCTTCGCCGAGGAGGTTTTCGAGAGCCACTTGAGCCTGGACGACACTCATGACGGCCTGGATGTAGTTGCTCTGGGCAGTGATGATGTCGGTGCTGGCATTGGTGACTTCGAGGTTGCTGGCACGACCATAGGTGTATTTTTCAGAAATGTTTAGGAAAAGATGTTGTGTGACTCTGAGGTTATCGCGCTGGATTTGGTAGTTTTCGATGGCGGAGATGAGGTCGTAGCAGAGTTGGTTGTATTGAATTTTGAGGCCGTCGATGGCTTGTTGTTTGCTATTGAGGGTTTCTTGAAGGCTGATTTTGGCACCCTTGATTTTGGCTACGCGTGTGCCACTTTGGAAGAGCGGGAGGCTGACATTTGCACCAATCATGTTTGGGGGAGTCATGTTGAAGCCAGCATCCTTGCCAAAGTAGGTCTTGTCGCTGTACTGATAGTAGGCTGAGATGGTTGGGGTGAAGTCCATCCATGCGAGGTTGAGCTGACGGCGGGACAGGTTCTCGTTTTGAAGAAGGAGTTGGTAATCGTAGTTGTCTTCGATGCGGAAACCACCCATGGTGAGTTGGGCAGCATAGTTGATGTCGAGGACTTCGGAGAGGGAAGTGGTGAGCTCAAGATGTGATTCGACGTCAGCACCGAGAAGCAGGAGCAGAGAGTTGTAGAGCATATTGAGTGTACGACGGTTGGTGTTGATACTGCTGCGCATGGAGGCCACTTGAACCTTGAGTTTGTCGACGTTGATTTGTTCGGAGGCACCGGCGTCGACGCTGGCCTGGGTGGTGGCGAGGAGTTTCATCATGTTTTGGAGACTGGAGTCGAGGAGTTGAACTGTTTGTTCCATGATGAGGATGGAGGTGTATGCTGTTTTGACGTTGGTGCGCGTAGTGTGTTCGGACTTGCGGTTGTTAATGTTAGCCATGTCGATGGCGATATTGTTGAGCATGGTGCTAACGATTTGGGCACCAGTGAGTGCCAAAGAAGCAGTGATGCTGAAAGTACCGCTGGGGTTCATTGGGATGCCGCCTGTGGTAGTTCCGCTTGAAGACCCGCTGCTGGGGAACGAGATGGGGAGGGTGGTGCCGCCGATTGTGATGGAGTCGGGCATCATGGAAGACATGGAATTACGAGCACCCAAGTTCATTTCGTAGCCGCACATGTTCTGATAGTCGAAGCCGGCTTTGATTTGGGGCAGCATAGTGGAAAGAGTCTGCCAGCGGGTAGCTTCGGCTTTCTGGACATCGAGGGCGGCGTTCTGGAGGGCGTAGTTGTGCTGAACAGCATAGTCTTGGGCTTGTTGCAGAGAAAGCTTCAAGGTTGGGGCGTTCTGTGCTGCTGCAGCAAGGCTTGTGGCAGCGAAAACAATGGTTAAAGCGAATTGTTTAAATGTCATTGTGTGTTGATTCTTTTGTTTTGGAATGCGGTGAAGAGCCGCAGTTGATATTGATGGGACTTTTGATTTCTGAGGAGGAAATTGGGTTCAGGAGTTCATGATTTTGTGGAATTCGTCTTCGCGTTTTTCGTAGCGAAGAATGGTGTCGGAGGACATGAGGCCTCGGAGGAAGGTGAACCCGATTTCGTTCAGTTTGCGATAATATTCCTCGGGACTGGAAGATTGTGGGAGGCGGTGGCGTTGGAGCATTTCACAGAGAAAATCGACGGTGGTGTTGATATCGACGTGAGGACGGAGGTAGTTTTTGTCGGCGGCATATTGCATGGATTTCATGAGGATGTCGCGGAATGAATTGGTATAGAGTTTGAAGAATCGGTCGTGGATTTCGGGGTAGTAGCGTTTGGCTTCTTCAATTAAGCGGCGGTAGTTGTTGTTGGAAATGGCGTTGACGCGAAGAATGAAGAGGGTAACCAAGAAGGGTTCGTCAACTTTTTCGTAGACTTGCTTATGGCGTTGTCTGATGGCGTCGTGGACGAACATGAGACATTCGGCGAGAAGCTCTTCTTTGTTGGCGAAGGTTTCGTAGAGGGTACGCTTTGAGATGTGCATAGCAGCAGCAATGTCGTCCATGGTGACGCCTCGAATGCCGCTGTTGCTGAACAGTTCTACAGCGGTTTCTACAATTTTTTTTCTATTTTCGTCTGAAGCCATATATATGGTTCTCTGTTAAATGAGTGCATTATAGAGTGATTGTGAACCCTAAATGCAGGATGCAAAGATACAGAGAAAACTTGGAAAACCAATTAAGTTTTCCAAGTTTTATTAATAATTAACGTTTTGATGTTATTTGCGTTTGCGCTCGGGGATGGGTTTGACGGAGGAGAGGGCCACTTTGATGCGAGTGTTGGGTGCGATTTCGAGAACGGCTTGGGTAGCATCTGTGCTGACGATGGTGGCGTGGAGGCCTCCGGCGGTCATGATACGGTCGCCGGGTTTAAGGCTTTCGCGGTAGGCGGCTTCTTTTTTAGCTTCCTGGCTTTGAGGGCGGATAAGGAAGAAATAGAAAACGAGGATGAGTGCCACCATCATGATGGCGGTTTTCCAACCATTGGAGATGTCAAGTAGTAGCATGTTTTTTTTGTTTTTTTGTGAGGCGACGGAGCGCGCTATTTTTGATTAAGATACAATTTTTTTTTGTTAATGCCGTTAAGGCTTGGTAAAAATGTAACGCAGAAGATGGTAAAATATTGTGAACTTTTTTATTCTTTTCTGAAAATAGGGACTTTTACTGTGGGCGGGGGATATGCGATGATACCGTTGATGGAGGAGGAACTTGTGGATAAGAGGCAGTGGATGAGCAGGGAAGAGTTTCTGGATCAGTTGGCGTTGTCGCAGTCAATGCCAGGGGTGTTGGCGGTGAATATGGCCACTGGGTTGGGCTACAGGCTTAGGGGAATGTGGGGTGTGGTGTCAGCAATAGCCGGAAATATTATTATGCCGATTGTTTTTATCTTGGTATTGGCGTTGTTGTTCAGAGAATTTCGGGACAATATTTATGTAGAGCGTTTTTTTATGGGAGTGCGGCCAGCGGTGGTGGCATTGATAGCAGCACCGGTGTTCAGGCTGGGACAGTCGGCGAAGATAGGCTGGAAGGATTGCTGGATACCAATTGTGGCCGCATTGTTGATATGGCTTTTTGATGTGAGTCCGATATTGATTATTTTGGCAGCTGTGGCACTGGGTTTTGCATACGGAAGGATTGTGAACAAGAAATAGGTTAAGGCTATGGTTTTTATAGAGTTGTTTTGGACGTTTTTGAAGATAGGGTTGTTTACCTTTGGTGGCGGTTATGCCATGATAGCCTTGATACAGAACGAGGTGACGGTGAACCACAGATGGCTGACACCACAGGAGTTTACAGATATATTGGCGGTGAGCCAGATGACACCAGGTCCGGTGGGGATTAATACGGCGACTTATACAGGATATACGGCTGTGATGAATGCAGGATATGAGCCGTGGCAGGCTGTTGTTGGGGCGTTGGTGGCTTCGGGGGCTGTGATTTTGCTTCCGGTGGCACTGATGGTAGTGGCGGTTGTTTTTTTGAGGCGTATGAGTGGCAACAAAGATTTGGAGAATGTGTTGAAGGTGCTGAGGAAGGTGGTGGTGGGACTGATAGCTGCTGCTGCGTTGCAGTTGCTGACAGTGGAGAGTTTTGGAGAACCTGGGTGGTCGATGCAGTTTGTGCTTAGTGTGATAGTATTTGGTGCAGTGTTTTTCCTGTCGATGAAGAAAGTCAGCCCGATATTGCTTATTCTTGCCTCGGGAGTGGTAGGATTGGTTGTGTATGGATTGTAGGGAGGGATTGTAGAGGGAATCTTGCCTATAATATTACTTGGTTTTTATGATTCGACTTGCTCTTTGGCGGCACGGCGGATCAGGTCGAGTTGTTTCCAGAAGTCGGGGAAGGATTTGGTTACTTGATCGGGGTCTTGGATGACGAGGTCGGGGTAGCGAAGGGTGAGGATTCCGAAGGCCATGGCGATGCGATGGTCGCCATGGGTATTGACTGGAGCGACGGGGTTGAGGGTGGCTGGGGCGAGACGGAGTTGGGTGGCGGTTTGGGAGACGTGGGCACCCATTTTTTCGAGTTCTTCTTTTAGGGCGTTGATGCGGTCGGATTCTTTAAGGCGCAGGTTTTTGATGCCTTTGAGATGGGCGCGGACGCCGAGAGCGGCGCAGGTGACTAGAACGGTAGGAAGGAGGTCGGGACAGTCGAGGAAATTGTATTCGAGGGTGGGGGTATGGATGCTCGAAGATTGAACGGTGATAGAGCGAATCTGGGGACGATATGGGGAGCGGACTTCGCGAGTAGAGACGCCGAGGTGTTCGAAGATTTGGGCTGTCACCTTATCGCCTTGGGTGGAAGAGGAGAGAGAAAGTCCGGGCATTCGGAGTCGGAGACCAGGAAGGAGGGCGGCAGCAGCGTAGATGTAGGAGGCTGATGACCAGTCTCGTTCGATGTTGATTGCGAGGTTTTTCTTAATAGAAGCGGGGAATGTTGCCACGCGGTAGACGCGGCGGTTGGGGCTGACGGAGGTTTCTATGCCTGCTTGGTTGAGGACAGAACAGGTCATGTCGATGTAGGGACGTGAGGCGGCGCGGTCGGTGAGAGTGAGGGTAAGGCCTTGAGGGAGGAGAGGACCGATGAGGAGCATGGCAGAGACGAATTGGCTGGAGGCAGAGGGGTCTATGTCGGCCATTTTGTGTTGAGGAATGTAGCCTTCGATGGTAACGGGGAGGCATCCTTCCTGTTCGGTGCAGGTGATGCGGCAGCCCATACTGCGGAGGGTGTTGATGAGCGGGGCGAAGGGGCGTTGTTTAAGGCGTTGGTCGCCGTTGAGGGTCCATTGACCGGGGGTGACGGCGAGGAGTGTGAGCAGGAAACGTGCGACAGTGCCAGCATTGTGGCAGTAGAAGTGGTTGGTGGTGCCGCGTCGCAGTTGGCTAAGGAGGGTTTGGAGGAGGACAGTGTCGTCGGCAGTAGAGAGGTTGCGAAGTGCGAAGGGGTAGCCTGCAATGTGGTTGAGAATAAGCCACCGGTTGCTGAGGCTTTTGGAAGTGGGCAGTTCGATGTGAAGGTCGTTGGTCTTCATGGGTTAGACTTCGATGCCGTATTCTTTGATTTTGCGGTAGAGGGTACGTTCGGAGATGTGAAGTTCTTTGGCTGCGAGTGTGCGTTTGCCGCCATGGCGTTCGAGAGCGAGGCGAATGGCGCGTTTTTCGCGTTCTTCAAGAGCAAGGGGTTCATCCTCGACCATCTCGGATTCTTGGAATTCTTCTTCGGGTTGGTTGATAGTTTGGTGGGCAGGGATAACGTGGAGGGTATTGTCGTTGGTGGGGACAGAGGAATCGATGATGGGGAAGGTGTTGGTAGAGACTGAGGACTCTTTGGCGAGAGGAATGCCTTGGGCCAATTGGGTGACAGCGTGGCGGAGCTCGTTGATTTCGTTGCGCATTTCGCTGATCATTTGACCCATGGAGAGGGCTTTGAGTAGTAGCTCGCGGTCGGAAATCATTTGCTGGCTGCCGGAGGCTGGGGAGGATATGATGGCGGGCATTTTTTCTTCGGGGACGTAGTTGAGGTAGTTTTGGAGGATTTCGCGGGTGATGGTGCGTTCAGTTTCGACGACAGCAATTTGTTCGGTGACGTTTTTAAGTTCGCGGATGTTGCCGTACCAAGGGTAGTGCATGAGGTATTGGCGGGCGTCTTCGGTAAGGAAGATGGGAGGCATGTGGTATTTCTCGGCCACGTCGGAGGAGAATTTGCGAAAGAGGAGGGGAATGTCGTCGATGCGTTCGCGGAGAGGAGGGATGTAGATGGAGATTTGCTGCAGACGGTAGTAGAGGTCTTCGCGGAAATGGCCGTTGCGGACAGCGGCAACGAGGTCGACATTGGTGGCGGCTACAATTCGGACGTTGATTTTGAGAGGAGTGGAGGAGCCTACGGGGATGATTTCTCCATTTTCAAGTACGCGGAGCAACTTGACTTGCATGGCCAGTGGGAGTTCGCCGATTTCGTCGAGGAAGATGGTGCCGCCGTCGGCTTCTTCGAAGTAGCCTTTGCGGTTTTTGTCGGCACCTGTAAAGGCACCTTTGACGTGGCCGAAGAGTTCGCTTTCGATGGTTCCTTCGGGGATGGCACCACAGTTGACGGAAATAAGGCCACGGCCTTGTTTGGTATGTTTGCGAAGGCTGTTTTCGTGGATGATGCGAGAGAAGACGTCTTTGCCCACGCCGCTTTCGCCGGTAATGAGGATGCTGAGGTCGGTTGGGGCGACTTGAATGGCTTTGTTGATGGCCATGAGAAGCTTAGGATCGTTTCCGATGATGCCGTAGCGTTGTTTTATTGTTTGAATGTCCACTGTATTGTTGAGGTTTTTGAAGGGTGTTCTTGGAAATAGGGGGTGAAGGTGAATTAGATTATTACGCGGTTGAGTTGCTGACAAATGGTTTGTCGGATTTCGGTGAGTTGTTTGCGTTGAGCCATGAGGATGATGGTGTCGTCGGGATTGGAGCAGGAGCGAAGTTCGAAGGCGTTTTTTTCGAGCAACTGTTCGATTTTTTTCTGTTTGAAGGTAAGGATTGTTTCTTCGAGTTCGGAACGGAGATGGGTTTCGATGGAGGGGACAGCGATATTTTTGCGTTCGAGCCAGAGGGGGCTGATGTTGTAAGGGTTGAGCATGAGGGTAAGAGCGGTATTGCGGAGGGTAGGGTCGGGGTTCATGGCGAAGTAGTTGGCGTCGGGGAGGGGCTGGTGGTTGAGGACGGCGTCGCGGTAGAGGTTGAAGATTTTTTGGAAGAGGGCGTTGTTGAAGGAGAGATCGTCGTCGTTTATTTCGGAGACAATGATTTCAGCGATGGGGAGGGAGATGGTGCAGGGGTTGCCCTGGTCGTCGACGGCGTTCTGGAGGACTTCTTTGGCACCGTAGTTGATGAGGAGGCGTATGATTTGCTGTTCGTAGATTTGGTTGTTGTCGGTGGCGAGGTCGGAGGTGGGCTGCTGGTGTTGTGGAAGGGGGGAGTCGGGGATGGGTTGAGGCTCGGAGCCGGATGGTGAGGGAGAGGGCTGTGGGGAGTCGGATGCCGGTTCAGAATCAGGGTTGTTGCGGCGTTGTTCCTCTTTCCATGCTTTCTGGGCGTTGTTGGCCATGGTTTTGGCCAGTTCCTGGGTAAGGATGTTTTCGGAGACGTTGAGTTTGAAGGAGGTTTGTTTGATGTATTCCTGCCGTTCGATCATGTCGGGAACGATGGCAATGGTGCGAACGATTTCTTTGAGGACTTCGGCTTTGCGGATGGGGTCGTTCTCGATGTCTTCGAGGAGTACGCGGGTTTTGAATTTGACGAAGTTTTCTTCGTGGGTGCGGAGGTATTCCTGAAGTTGAGTGGAACCGTATTTCTGGGCGTAGCTGTCGGGGTCTTCGCCGTTGGGGAAGAGAACGACACGGACGTGCATGCTTTCCTCGAAGAGGAGGTTGACAGCTCGGAGGGCGGCTTTGATGCCGGCGGAGTCGCCATCGTAAAGGACGGTGACGTTGGGAGTGTAGCGCTTGATGAGGCGGATTTGTTCGGTGGTGAGGGAGGTGCCGCAGGAGGCCACTGTATTGCATACGCCTGACTGGTGCATGGAGACGACGTCGACGTTGCCCTCGACGAGGTAGCATTTATCTGCGCGGCTTATGGCGTTTCGGGCTTGATAGAGGCCATAGAGGATATGGCTTTTGTTGTAGATTTCGGAGTCGGGGGAGTTGACGTATTTAGCGGCTTGTTTTTCTTTGGAGAGGATGCGGCCGCTGAAACCGAGAACACGGCCGGAGATACTGAAGATTGGGAACATGACGCGGCCACGGAAACGGTCGTAGCATTTGCCGTCTTTGAAGATGGTGAGGCCAGTTTTTTCGAGGACAGCGTCGGAGTAGCCGTTGCGTCGGGCATGGTTGGTGAAGTTGTCCCAATCGTCAAGACAATAGCCGAGGCCGAAGGTTTTGATGATTTCGTCGCTGAGACCTCGCTGGTGGAAATAGGAGAGTCCAATGGCGGAGCCTAATTCGTTGTTGTAGAGAAGGTCGGAGAAGTATTTCTGGGCGAATTCACTGACGTGGAAAAGACCGTCGCGCTCGGTTTGTTTTTCTTTTTGCTCATCGGTCATTTCCTCCTCTTCGATTTGAATGTGGTATTTGTTGGCGAGCCATCGGAGTGCTTCTGGGTAGGAATAATGCTCGTGGTCCATGAGGAAGCCAACAGCGTTGCCCGCTTTGCCGCAGCCGAAGCATTTGTAAATACCTTTGGAGGGGGAGACGTAGAAGGAGGGCGTTTTTTCGTTGTGGAACGGGCAGCAGCCAATATGGTTGGCACCACGTTTTTTTAGAGACACAAATTCGCCGATGACCTCCTCGATACGGGTGGCATCCATTATGCGGTCTATGGTCTCTTTGTTTATCATAGCGTTTGAAACAGGGCGAAATAGAAAGGACGGAGACCGATGTTGAGTTCCGTCAATTGATTTGCAAAGATACGAAAAAAATTGGATATATGTTTTTTTTGATGAGTAGCCTTTTATGGCGGGGTGTGTTAGTGGGGGAGGTAGTAGAACCTTTAGCTGTTCATGGGCGAAGGAGGGAGGGGTTAGTCGCAAAGGACGTAGATGTCGTTGCGTGGATTGATGAAGAGTACGGGCAGGAGGTGGGGGTTGCGAATGGTGCGGTCTTCCTGGACGCCGGCGAACCATTCGAGGACGTCGCGGTTGCGGCTGTCGGTGGTGACAGAGATGAGAAGTCCGCAGCCTGATTCGGCAGCAGCGCGGCAAACGGCAGTTTCGGGGTAGACGGATTTGCCGTTGATGGGTATGGCGTTGTAGGAGACATTGAGTCCGGCAAAGAATTTGTCCATGAAGAGGATGTTGTTGTGCCATTTGTAGTGCAGGCCGGAGTCGGAGTACTGGAAGTGGATCATGGAGAGTTGGCTATGGTTGAAGCGGGCAAAGTAGGAAGCCCAGATGAGTTTTTCTTTGCTTTCTTTGTTGAAGTCGATGCTGAAGGCGACGCTGTTGTAGGCAGCGGGGTCGGTGAGGGGGGCTTGGACGGTGAGGTAAGCTATTTTGCACTGAGAAAAGAGTTTCAGAACCTGGCGTGGGCGGGTGGGGGAGCCGAGCGGGGCGCGAGGGTTTACCCCTGCGACGGCGATAACACCGTTGAGAAGGGTTGGGAGGGCATCGATGATTTCTTTGGAGTCGGCTTTGATAGCGACATGTGCAGGGTGTACGTCGGGGTGGGCGGCTTCGATTTGGAGGAGTGTTTTTTCAACCTCGTTGACTGGGGGAAGATGGAAGCGTTTGTCTTCGATATAGAGTAGGATAAGTCCCTTGTTGAGCATGCGAGCCAGATGGCAGGCATGAGAGACGACGGCCTGGTTCATGGAAAGGTCGGAGAGGTAAGCTATGACAAATTGGTCTTTCATCGGATTAGAGTGATGTCGCCTTTAAGATGGTTTTGGAGACCTGCCTCGCATTGGATGCGGCAAGAATAAGTGTAGACTCCCGGCATGCACCAGTTGTCGTTGTAACGACCGTCCCAGCAGCTGTTTATGTCGTGTGTTTCGAACACTTTTTCGCCCCAACGGGTGTAGATGGCCAGATAGAAGTCGGTGATGAAGTCGCCATGGAAGCAGAGTCGGTCGTTAATGCCGTCGCCATTGGGAGAGAAGGTGTTAGGGATGAATACGTTGGGACGCCCGCAGATAACTTCGGTGCAGTGGAGGAGGATGTCGCCTGTCCATGTGCAGCCCAAGGTGTCGGTGACGGTGACTTGATAGCGAGTGAGGGTATCGGTTGGAGTGGCGAGGGGGTCGGGGGAGGAGGGGCGGTCGAGAGTGTTGGAATTGGACCAACTATAGCGAGCCCCAGGGACAGGGGTGACATGGAGGTGGGTACTCTCGTTGAGGTAGAGGAAGGTTTCGTCGGCCCAGACGCTTAGATGCAGGAGACTGGTGTCGAGGACTATGACGGTAGTGTCGTAGTAGGGACAGCCAGAGGTGTCGTAGACGGTGGTGATATAGGTGCCGGGGCAGAGGCTGTCGAGCAGGGTGTCGCCGACATGGTAGGAGGGAAGTGTATAGTCGAGATGAATGAAGCCGGTGCAGCCTTGGTTGCAGATGAGCGTATTGGCCTGTTTTTTGATTTGCATAGTGGGAGGGTCCTGGATGGTGAAGGTTTGTTCGTAGAGGCAACCGTGGCTTTCAATGGCAAAGGTGTGGGTGCGTCCGTCGGCGGAGAGGTTAAGGAGGATGGAGTCGCCTTCGATGCCGTCCCAGAAGTAGCGGGCAGAGTCGGCGATGGAGGGAAGCGGGATGGCAATGGCTCGGCCGTTGTTGCCACCGGGACATGTGGGGGATTGGACGATGAGGGAGTCGAGCAGGGAGATGAATTCAACGTGGAAGGTGTCGGTTTCGGTGCATCCGCCAAGGGCAGATATTTGCAGGACGTAAGAGCCACTCTGGGAGACGTAGGGATTGGCGATGCTGCTGTCGGAGACTTGACCTTCAATCCATTGGTATGAGCATCCCAGCATGGGGTGAGGACCGATTTGATAGGAGCCACCGTTGCAGGCCACTTGGGTGTGGTGGCTGTGGCCTTGGTTGCTGAGGACGCGGACGGTATGTTCGATGGTGTCGCTTGTTTTGCATCCGTCGGGGAAAGATGAGATGAGACGTACACGATAGGTGCCTGCTTGGTTATAGGTGTGCTGAGGGTTACGGAGAGTGGAAGTGGCACCGTCGCCGAAATCCCAGATGTAGGAGGATCCGCGGCCGGTATTGGTGAAAGAGATATCGTAGGGTTCGCAACCCACGGGAGGGGGCAAAAAGTCGGCTACGGCAAAATCGTTGTGGATGTTGATGCGGAACAGGGCGTTGTTGCAGTTGTTGCTGCAATTGTGGATAGACCAAGCGCCGGGGGTTGTGGGGAAGTTGTCGTTGCCGTAGCAGCTTGCACAGACACTTTGGTAAAGAGTGGCCATTTTGTCAAATCGGCTGGTGCCACCGTCGACGTGGTCGTAGCCGCCGTGGCTGTCGCTGCTGTGGAGTTCGCCAAAGAAGGTGGCAAAATCGAGGGTAGAGGCATCGGCGCTCATGCTCATGATGTAGAAATCTTGGCCGTCGGTAGTGGTCTGTATGGCATCGGAGGTTGTTTCCATGCCCGTGGTGCCGGCTTGGTTCCAGTTTATACCAGAGCCGACAAAGTCGCGGCCCCAACCGGCGGCATAGATACGGTTGCAGATGTCGGCGGCGAAGGCCGTAGGTGATAGATTAGGGCTGCCCATGGGGGTGCCAAAGACAGTAGACCATTGGCGGCCATCGAGATTGGGGTGGAGGCGGGCAAGTAGCATTCCGCTGCCGGGGACATTGTAGGAGGCATTGTATATGAAGGTGTTGGCAGGTGCTTTGGTTTGGCCAAAGATGAAGACTTCGTTCTGTTTGCCAGAGCGGACGAAGTATATTTGGTCGTAGGCAGAAGAGCCGTAAAGGGTGCTTGCCATGAGGCGGTCGCCGTTGTACGAAATTTTTGAGATGAAGCCGTCGGCTGAGCCTCCGCCATACATGGTTTGGACCGCACCGGTGGTGGTGGGGAAGTCGTGCGAGTTGGTGCCACCGCAGACCAAGAGATTGTAGGATGAGTCGACATCGATGGAGTAGACGGCATCGTCGCTGCTGCCACCAAGAAAGGTACTCCAAATCATGTTGCGAAGGTTGTAGTCGATTTTGAAGACTATGCCATTTTGACCCAGGGCGGGGTATGGAAAGACACTGGAGGGGGTAGTGGGGAAGTTGGTAGAGAAGGTGGTGCTGCCAATATAAACGTTGTTGAGGTCGTCGGTTATGAGTTCGCCGCGGGCACCGTCGCCATAGTTGAAATAGAGAGAATCGTTGCCGTTCATTAAGATGTTGTAAGCGTTGTAGCGGGTGCGGTAGTTGAGACCGTCGTTTTCGGAGCCGCCCACATAAGTGGAGGCTTGTAGTTGAGAACCATCGCTGCTGAAACGACAGACGAAGATGTCGCTGCCGTTGGGGAAATTAATCTCAGTGGTGCCTTCGAAGGGCAGGTTTGAGCCTCCGTTGAAGGAGGTGTCGTAGGCGTTGGGAGTGACAGGAAAGTCGTCGGAACCGGTAGTGCCGAAGATGACCAGTTCGTCGAAGGTGTTGACATACATGCTATGGGGCATGTCGGCTTGGCTTCCGCCGAGATAGGTGGCGAATAGACGTTGTGTGCCGGAGGTGTCGAATTTGAAGATTCCAACGTCGGCGTTGCCGTTAGCAGAGTTGTCGTAGGCACCTACTGAGGCGGGGTAACCGATGCCGAAGACAAGGCCAGCGGTGTAGGTGTTTTTGTAGGCGTCGTAGGTGGCGGTGGTACCCCAATTGTCGGCGGAGGAACCTGTATAGGTGGAGAAATGCAGGACGGGGTCGATGGTGAGCGGGAGGGAAGCGTCGTAGTCGCCAAGGAGGAAATGGACTGTGTCTCCATGTAAGCGGTATTGAGCGAAGATTTCACGGATTCCGGTGTCGACGGTTTGGAAAGCATAGGGTTTGATTTCAACAATGTCGCCGATGGAGGTGCGGACAATGAGGTTGCCGTTGCTAAGGATGATTTTTTCGGGACCGTCGTAGTGGAGTTTGATGATTGAAGGGTCGGTTTGGGGAGCGAGGTAGAAGTTGGTTTTGAGGGCATGTTGGGCAACTTGGATGTCCATGTCAACTCCCGGATATAGATTGTGATAGAGTACAGTCTGGTAGTGGACAAGGCCGGATACCCATTTTTGCGGGTCGTGACCATAGTAATAATTGTCGTAGCCACCGTTGGGGTCAGGGTCGTGGCCGGTGACGAGGACTGAGGGGTTGGAATTGAGGAAATGAATTTTATAGGCAAACATGTTATGGTTGGCCTCGTGGTGGAAATGGTCGATTGTGTGGTTATGGGAAGTTGACTGGCGGAGTGCAATGGTGAGGCAACCGGATTCGGCAAAGAGTGCGGCATTGTGCATCTGAGCCTGGAATAGCGAAGGATTTTTCCACTGACCGAAGTTGGCTACGAAGTGAGTGCGATGGCCTGTGCCGAGGGTGTCGCGTTGCCGAGCCGAGGCAGAAGGAATGAAAACCGGGAGAAAGAAAAGCAGCAAAAGGGTGCCTTGGAAGGCACCCTTGTATAGAGATTGGAAGAAAACCTTATTTGACGACCTCGACAACACCGTTATGTTCTATATTACCTTGATAACCTTTGCCTGAGAATCTATAGAAGTAAGTACCTGCGGGGATGTTGTTTCTTGAGGGATCCCAGAATTGGTCGTGTTGCGAGATGTTGGAGGCATGGAAAACCCGCGAGCCCCATTTGTCGTAGATGTCGAGGGTGTTGATTGGGAAGGCCATGCCTTCGACAAGGTTGGCGATGATGAAGACATCGTTGATGCCATCGCCGTTGGGGGTAACCACAGAGGGGAATTTAAGTTGGTCGTTGATGATGACGACTTTGGACTCGACGGTATCGGTGCATTGAATCAGATGACCGCTGGGTCCATAGTTGTCGGTACGTGCGATGAGGCGGACTGCGTAGGAGCCAGAGATGTCTTCATCTGGGCTGCTGGCAGACCATTGGTAGGTTGGGCTCTTAGCGGTGAGGGTTTGGAAGGAATAGGGGTTCTCGCCGTACTGTATTTCCCAAAAGTATTTGTTGTCGCCATTGTCGGGAGTGGTGGTGTTGAGCAGTGTGACGCTTGGGTGCTGAACGGTGGGATAGACGGGCTCCCAGTTGAAGGAGGCCACGGGGCTTGAGAAGACGGTGATGAGGTTGGGGAAGAGGAGGGAGTCTTTGCAGCCCTTGTCGCTTTCGACATAGTATTTCAGGTCGTAGACGCCGGCTCCGTAGGAGTGGCTGGGTTCTCTAAGGGTGGAGTAGGTGCCATCGCCGAAGACCCAACGGTATTTATAACCGTATTTGGTGGTATTCTGGATATTGATGGTGAAGGGTTCGCATCCTTCGAGGGGATAGATACCGGGGTCGAAGCTTGGTATGGGTTGTTCGTTGACGGAGATAACAATGGTGTCACGACCGCGGCAGGTTGCGCCTTTGTCTCGGTTGATGGCCTGGACGACATAGGTAGTAGTCTGGTATCTGCCACCGATGGTTTCAATGTTTTTGGTGGTGTCGCCAGTTGGTTCCCAAAGGAAGGAGGAAATACCAGGTGTTGTGTGCTTGTCGGATCCGTCGAGGAAGATGGTATTTACACCACAGAGGACGGTGTCGTTGCCAAGATTAGGAGTGGGAGAGTAGACAGAAGAGATGTGAGTCAAGGTATCCCAACGACAGCCGAATTCATCGTAGATGTGAATCCAGATATTGAAGTCGCCAGAGGTGTCGGGGGAAGAAATATAGGAGACGGTGGGGTCGTTGACTTTTTGGTGGATTTTCAAACCGCAGTATACGCCGTTGCGGAAATCGGTGACATAGTTAGTTTCGGGGACCCAGGTGACAGAGTCGATGCCGACTTGATAGGTGCAACCACCGCCCATGCTGACACCGCAGATGTCCATAGACCAGTTGAACACCCAGCCATTGTCGATAGCCCATTTGTCACAAATTTCTACTTGCCAGTTACCATTCAAGGGACATCCGATAAGTTCACTAAAGTCGGAGGCGGGAGAATAGTATTTATCTTGGTTGAAGTAGTCGCTTGAGTCTTTGGTAGCATGGGTTACGGGTCCACCATGCTGCCCTGCATTGTAAAAACCAGTAGGAATAGCAGGTTGGTTAAGCGTTACACTGGAGATATAATCCATTGCAGCAATGCCAGTATTAGTGGGGAGAGGACTGATGTCGGCGGGGTCGCTGTTGACGAGTCTATAGTTGCCGTTGCGTGAGAAGCAGTAGTTGAAGCCAGTACCATAGGGATTGCGGGCAGAGTCGCAGACGTCACCGTTTCCCATGCCATCGGCACCGCCGTCTGAGCCACCAATCAAAAATGGCATACCAGTAAAGGTGCCGCTGCCGCCACCGGTGCCGGGCCATACACCTGCACCTGGATCTTTGTACTTCAAGAAGGCTCTTCCGGGAGAATTGTCGTCATTTTCATCCCAAATGGGGCAGCAGACGGCCAAGGAATAGTCCTGCATAAAGGAGTGTTCGTAATTGATGCAGATAGAGCAGATATCGTTGGCTGAGTTGACTTTTCGGCCTGCCGGGAATTCGTTGAAGGTAACGGGTGCGTAGTAGCATAGTTTGGGGCAATTGGGGCCGTCGGGGATGAAGGTTCGGACCTCGTTCACCTTATGGGCTTTGGTAGATTGTTCGATTTTCTTTAGTGTCAGGGTACCGTTGTCGCCGTCGTAGCCGATGTTAACCCTGAGGGAGTCGGAGCTGCAGATGGGGTTAAGGTCGTAGATAGTTTTAATAGGATTTTGTGCCAATCGGACCTGAATTGAAGGAACAACGTTTGATTTGCATCCGTGTTCATCGATAACGTTCAGTGTGATTTCATAGCAGTCAACAGTATGGAATTTTGTATATAGAGGTGCTGTGGCTCCTATTTCATATAGCGAGTCTATTGTAAAGTCCCATTGGAACATAGAGGTGGAGTCAGCGGGAGTGTACCATCCTGTGCGGTTAGAGTATTCAGCATGACCGTGGAGAATAATGCCTTGACCTTGGCAAAGGAAAGCACTTTCGACCCAACCGACGGTGTCAATGCTGATGACGCTATCTGTATTGAAGATAGAATCGCGTGGAACCAAGACAAACGAGGTGCTATCCTCCCATACGGTATCATTAACAACAATAGTGTCTTTAAGGAAGACGGTATCGAATGATTGTGGAACCAAACGTGTGGTGTCTGTACGGAGGATTGTTCCGTGTTTGTCGGTACGGTCGTATTCTTTGTCGATATAGGCCACGATGGATTCGCAAGGTTTGCGGCATTCAAATTCGCAGAAGAAACCGGCGTGGTGCTGTTCGTTCAGGTGTGTACGGAAACGTACAGTCAAGATACCGCCGCGGGTTAGGTAATTGTCGGGGGAGATAGTGAAGAGGGAACCTTCGGCACTGGTAAAGCAATTGTTGAATTTGACCAAGACCGGGGAATTGGTGTCGGGGCCGTCGTAGACATATAAGGTATCTTCGCATCCGATGTCGTAGCCGGCATGAATGATGATGGAGAGGTGGGTGGAGTGGGTAGAGTCCAATGCTTCACAATCTCCCGTAAAAGACATGAAATAGTCAGAGCCACCAGTGTAGGGGCCGTTGGGGCCGCCCTCATCGTATAAGTAGATGATGGTGCCCGATGTTGTAGACCTCGTGGTACCATGATTGGTTGCATCCAGAATGACATCTTCGGTACCTCCTTGCGCATAGAGACTCATGCAGCCGATTAGGCAAAGCAAAGTCGCGAATAATGCAATCTTTTTCATATTATTATTTTTTTTAATTATTATCTCGTAATTCGGTGTGAGGAAGAATTATTATTCAGTTTTGTCGGCAGCCTCAATCAGTTTGTTGATTGGTATGTAGCCTCGGAGAGCAAGATATTTGTGTTCGCCATTTTTAAGTCTGAAATAGACAGTGGCCTTGGGGGCGAGGAAGCTTTCGAAGTTGTAGGTATAGTAGCTCAGATGTTCGAGGTCGACCACGGTGTTTGCTTTGGCGTGTTCGCCGGTAGCATAAAGGATGAGGTCGGAGAATTCGTGAACGATTGCGTCATCGGGGATGTTATCGCACAGGTAAAAGGCGTTGCGTGAGAATTGACAGCGGTAATCTGCCTTTTCGGCGGGATAAATGTCGGGGTCGATGTTGTTGAATTGGTAGTAGGGAGCCAGAATCTCGTCACAGTTTTGGGCATTGAGAGTGCCGTAAATGCCGAACAATACGCATACGAATGTAATTATAGCTGTTTTTTTCATGATTTGGAATTTTAAATATTCAACCTTGATATTTTGTATTTTTTGGGGTGCTTTCGCTATATAGAGTCGTTAGGTGCGTTTTGGTTACCCCTAAAATTCAACATTTAACTTTTTTTATGATTTCTTTTGTAGTCTTTTGACCAGAGCCATCAAGTATCCAAGGACAAGGAAACCGCCTGGAGCCAAGATGAATAGGAGCATTCCATCGTTGCCGCCAATGATGCTGTGTCCGAAAACGGCACCGGCACCGAGCAACTCACGAACAAGGCCGATGAGGGTGAGCGCCCAAGTAAAGCCCAGACCCATGAAAAGACCGTCGAGGAGTGAGTGCCAAACATTGTTTTTGGAGGCGAAGGCTTCGGCGCGGCCGAGGACGATGCAGTTGACGACAATGAGGGGGATGAAGAGGCCGAGTGTTTCGTAGAGGTCGGGGAGGTAGGCCTGCATGACAAACTGGACGATGGTGACGAAAGTTGCAATCACGACGATGAAAGCGGGAATGCGCACCTTGTCAGGAATAAGAGATTTGAGTAAAGAAATGACGATGTTGGACATCGTGAGGACGAATGCAGTTGCCAGACCCATGCACATGCCGTTGACGGCTGAGGTTGTGGTGGCAAGGGTGGGGCACATGCCCAAAACGAGAACCCAGGTGGGGTTTTCTTTTATGAGACCGTTTTTAATAATGTCGCCGGCTTTCATTGTACGTTTTCTCCTTTCTTGAATGTTTGGTATGCGTTGTTAATCAAGGCGCAGAATGCGCGAGAGGTGATAGTTGAGCCACTTATGGCGTCGACATTGCCACCGTCTTTCTTGACTTTAAGTTCGGACGAGGGGTTCATGCCGATAACGTCGCCTTTGTTACCTTTCTGGAACCATTCGCCAGCCTTGGCGCCGAGGCCAGGGGTTTCGGCGGTTTCGAGGATTTGGTAGCCGGCGATATTGCCTTCAGTGTCGAATCCGACCATAGCGGCGAGGTGTCCGCCAAAGCCTTTCTCGGTGCTGGCCTCGATGGCCATGCCAACGAGGTTGCCTTGGGCGTCGAAGGCTTTGGTGCAGGCGGTGCCGTCGATAGTGGTTTCTTCTATGCGGTCGAAAGCAGGCAGAACGGCCTTAATAGCGGCTTCTTTCTTTGCTTTCTGAGCTTGAGCAATGGGCTCTGCCGTCACGGCGTTGACAAAGGCCAGTGCGGCGGCTGCCACCACTGCGATGATGGTCAGTGACAGCAGCATGTTGATAAGTGTGGATTGAGCTTTCTTTGCCATAATGATTTGTCTTTTTATAGGTTTAACAAGCAAAGCGTGTGGGTTTGCACCAACGATTGATGAGCGGAGTGACAGCGTTCATGAGGAGGATGGCGAATGAAACGCCTTCAGGGTAGGCTCCCCAGTTGCGGATGATGATGGTGAGAAGGCCGCAGCCTACACCAAAAACAAGCTGGCCACTGCGTGCCATGGGGGAGGTTACCATGTCGGTAGCCATGAAACAGGCACCGAGCATAATGCCACCGGTGAGGATAGTAGTAATGGGGTCGACAAACTGTGAGGGGTCAACCAGCCAGAGTATACCGCTGAAGATGAAAGCTGTGCCGATGAATGAGACGGGGATATGCCAGGAGATAACCTTGCGGCAAAGGAGGTAGATGGCACCAATCAGGATGGCGATGGCACTCACTTCGCCGAGGGAGCCTCCAATGTGGCCGAGGAACATGTCGACAAGAGAGGGGAGGTCGATGTTTCCGCCTTCTTTAAGGAGCCCCAGAGGAGTAGGACCGCTGACGGTATCGGTAGTCATGGGGAACCATTTGCCGACGGTGGGCCATGTGGTCATCTGTACGGGGAAGGAGATGAGCAGGAATACACGACCGACGAGGGCGGGGTTGAAGGGATTCTTGCCGAGACCGCCGAAACTCATTTTACCCACGCCGATGGCAACTAAGGCACCGATAGCAACCAGCCATATCATGTCGGCTGTAGCAGGGACGTTGAAAGCCAGCAGCAGGCCGGTTACGATGGCAGAGCCGTCACATACCGTTGAGGGCACTTTCATAATGAATTTTTCAATCAGCCATTGGAACAGGCAGCAGCAGGCCACGGAGACGATGCTAATAAGGAGTGCGTTGAGTCCAAAGAAGGCGATGCCGGTGAGGAGCATAGGCACCAAGGCGAGATTGACGCGCCACATGATTTTCTTGGTCGATTCGTCGCTGTGGACGTGCGGAGAACCGGATATTTTAAGTAGATTCATACCTTATAATATTATGAACGATTGTCAAAAGGGTTAATAATACCAATTATTTCTTAGCTGCCATCATGGCGCGGACTTTGTTTTTGCCCAGGCGAATCTCGTCGGTGAGGGGTTTGTTGGCGGGGCAGCTAAAGAAGCAGCATCCGCATTCGATACAGTCGAGGATGTTGTGTTCTTTGGCCTCCTCGATGCGGTTGTTCTTGACGAGAGCCGAGAAGAGATAGGGCTCCAGCCCCATTGGGCAGGCATTGATACATTTTCCGCAGCGGATGCAGTTGCTTTCTGGACCGCGGCGGGATTCGGACTCGTCCATGACCAGGACGCTGCTTGCGCCTTTGGTTGTGGGGGCGTCGAGGTTGCTGATGGCTTTACCCATCATAGTGCCGCCGCTGATGACTTTACCGGTGTTGGCGGGGAGCTCGCCAAGAGCGTGTTTGATGATATCATTGTAAGTGATGCCGATGCGGCACTGGTAGTTGTGCTGGCTGGGGAGTTTCTTGCCCGTAACGGTGAGGATGTTCTCGATAAGAGGTTTGTTTTTCTGTATGGCCTCGTATACTGCGAAGGTGGTACCAATGTTGCTCACAACGCAACCTACGTCGATAGGCAGTTTGCCACTGGGAACTTTGCGGCCCGTGATGGAGTTGATGAGTTGCTTTTCGGCTCCTTGCGGGTATTTTACCACCAGCGGTTCGACGATGATGCCTTCAAATTGCTTGGCGGCCTCGGTCATGACGCGGATGGGTTCGGGTTTGTTGCTTTCAATGCCGATGTAGGCGTTAGGTACGCCGAGTGCTTTGCGGAGTATGCTTACACCTATGCAGATTTCCTCGGCATGTTCCATCATGACGCGGTGGTCGGAAGTGAGGTAAGGCTCACATTCGGCGGCATTGATGATGAGGTATTCTGCTTTCTTGCCTTCGGGGACGCTGTATTTGATGTGTGCGGGGAAGGTGGCTCCGCCGAGTCCGACGATGCCCATTTCTTTGAGTTTGGCAACAATCTCTTTGGGTTCAAGGTTGCATTCGCGTTTGATGTCGGGAGTGCGGTCGATGGATTCCATCCATTCGTCCCCTTCAACATCAATATAGATGGCGGTTTTTGGGAGGCCGACCATGTCCTTGCAAACATCGATTTTGTTGACAGTACCGCTGACAGGGGAGTGGATGTTGGCGCACATGAAGGCTTGAGCCTCGGCGATGAGTTGACCCACTTTCACTTTATCGCCTTTAGCGACGATGGGAGTGGCGGGAGCACCGAGATGCTGGTTCATTAACACAGCCACCTGTTTTGGCAGAGGCATCTGCTCGATGGCGGCATTGGTAGATATTTTGTTTTCTTCGGGGTGGACACCACCCATTCTGAATGTCTTCATCTTTTCCAGGTTCTTTTGGTTGATTGTTCCGGATGGTTAAAGTATGTTACACAGTCTTGGCTTCGGGTTGAGTCACAGGGGCTGGTTCGACGGTTTCCTTCTTGGGAGGGAGGGGAGGGAAGTTGACGGCATGAATGGCTCCTGTAGGACATTCAGCCACGCATTTGCGGCAGAGACGGCAGAGGTTAAAGTCGATGTAAGCCAAGTTATTTTCCACCTTGATGGCTCCGAATGGGCATGTCTTTTCGCACTTGCCGCAGCCGATGCAGGCGGCGGTGCAAGCCTTGCGTGCCACAGCACCTTTTTCTTTGTTGCGGCAGGCGACAAAAACTCGACGGTTCTTAACGCCTTTCTTTCTAAGTTCGATAATGCCGCGGGGGCAAGCCTTGACGCAGGCACCGCAGGCGGTGCATTTCTCGTCGTCAACAACGGGGAGACCCGTCTCGGGGTCGAGGCTCAGGGCACCGAACTGGCAGGCGTTAACGCAGTTTCCGAGACCGAGGCAGCCGAATACGCATCCGCTCTCGCCAGCGTAGACGGAATTGGCGAAGGCGCAGTCAGCAAGGCCGTCATAGTTGTTTTTGGCTGTGGCGTTGGCGCAGGAACCATTGCAGCGAACAACGGCGACCATGGGGTCGGACACTTCGGGGGTGCACCCCAGAAGGGCGGCCACCTTTTTAGCGACTTCTTCGCCACCGGCGGGGCATTTCAAGCCATCCATGTTGCCTTGCTTTACGAAAGCTTCGGCCATGGCGCGACATCCGGCTTTACCGCATCCTCCGCAGTTGGCGCCGGGAAGAACCTCGGCAATCTCATCGATCAGCGGATCTTCTAAAACTTTGAACTTTTGGGCGACAAAATACAGCACAATGGCGAAGATAACCCCTATCAGGCCTAACACCAGTACTGCAGTCAAAATCATGTTAGTCATTGTTTTATTAGTGTTTTGTTAGTTTTCTTTTGTTATTATATTTAAAATGCAAATTTACGGTTTTTTTTTATACTTACAACGTTTGTTTGTAATTTTTTTATAAAAAGATTTCAACCATGCTTGTTGGCAAGAATATTGAAACCTGATTTGGGACGTTAAACGCCTTTTTTTTCTGGTTGAAAAAATATGTCCGTGATAAAACTCCGTTTATTATTTAAGCTTTAATACTCAGTAAATTATGTATTCTTGTTTTGTGTTTTCCATGGTTGCAATTGAACGTACTTGCCGAATCGTTTTTCGAGCGTCGTAAGAAATGTGATGCTGTGATAAAAAATGAGAGCATTTTGCAAAAATGCTTGTATCCGATATGACGTTATCAATGGGCGAAATTTTTGATTTTTTTTCATTTTTTTTGTTCGAAAGAAGTGCTAAAATGTGCATCAAAAACTTGCTATGGGGGAGGGGAAAGGAAATAATCAACGAAGTGGGGGCACCATGTTTTAATGTCTTGGAAATTATGGGTTAGGGAAAAGAAAGAACGGAACTTTGGAGAGGTGTGAAGTTGCTTTTTTCTGGACAAGGTTGAAAAAATATTGAATAATTGGAAAAAAAAGTGTATCTTTGTACCGTGAAATAATAATTAAATTCTAAAAAAGATATGGGTAAAGTTCTTGTTGGATTTGATTTTTCTGCAGGTTCTGCGAATGCGGTTGACTTGGCAATAGACATTGCCAATCGTTTTCAGCAGGATTTGCGTTTGGTGTATGTGAAAGAGAAGGGTCAGGATGAAGGCCCTATTCGTGAAGAAATTGAACGCCGCAATGCAGGTGTGGCACATTTGCTGAAAGGCATCAAGATGGAATATGTGATAAGAGAAGGCAAGGTATCGAAGGAATTGTGCCAGCAAGCTAAAGAAGACGAAGCTTTTCTGATTGTTGTAGGAACGCACGGTATGTCTGGTTTTGAGAAGAACTGGATAGGCCGCAATACCTACCGTACCATTGCTGAGTCACAAGCTCCTGTGCTCACTATCCGTGAAGGGTTCAATTTCCATAAGTCGCTTGAGCGCATTGTGGTGCCCATCGACAGTTCGCCTGACACTCGCCAGAAGGTTGCCGCTGCAGCAAATTTTGCCAAGGCATTCGGGTCTGAATTACATATTTTAGGTCTGTATACTTCTGATAACAAGAGTATTATGGGTATTGTTGACAGCTATGTCAACCAGGTGGACCATTATCTTGAGAAGGCAGGAGTTCCGCACACCTGCAAGTGCGTGAGTGTGCCCAAAAACCTTACGATTACCACGTTGGAGTATGCCGACGAGATAGATGCCGACATGATAGTAATCATGACTGAGCAAGAGTCGTCGCTTACGAGTTTTCTGCTTGGCACCTACGCCCAGCAGATGTTGACCATGTCGAGTAGGCCTGTGCTTTCTATACGGCCGGAGGAGGTGAACTCCTTTGCCAAGTAAGAAAGGCTGTTGAAGATAGAAAAAAGAATGACTCTTGCTGGCATAGACCGTCCAGCAAGAGTCTTTATGTTTTAGATTGCACAATATGAAAAAATATTTTTTGCTGTTGCCTGTGTTTGTAATGTTTGGGTTGACGATTAGTGCCCAGAGTTATCGGCCATACGGAAGCAACCGTTCAAGAGGTCATATTGAGATTAAAGGTGATGTTGCGGTGAGTCAATTGGTTCAGAAACATATTGAACTCAACGAACGTGTGCGTACCATACCGGGGTACCGCATCCAGATAGCATCGTTGTCGGGCACGGAGTCTAAAAACAGAGCTTTTGACATGAAAGAGAGGATACGCGAAGCTTATCCAGGGGTGGAAGCTTATGTAGTGTTTGATGAGCCGAATTTCAAGGTGAAAGTCGGGGATTTCAGAACGCGGCTTGATGCTTTCGTGTTTTTACAGCATATTAGAAATGAATTTCCAGGAACCATAATCCGCGATAACATCTACCCCACACAAATCAACTGGGATGAGATGATACCCGAAACCGAAGATGATATTTGATTTTTAGAATCGTAGACCTCTTCTTGGCAGTTACCGAATAGGTTTTGTTTGATAATAATGGTTTTTATTCAGCCTCTTTGAGGTTGAGTGTATTTTGATTTGTTCTTGAAATATGGCCAAATGAAAAAAGGTAGTCTTATTTGTATCAAGACTACCTTTAAAAATGTAGCGGGAATCAGACTTGAACTGATGACCTCCGGGTTATGAATCCAGCGCTCTAACCAGCTGAGCTATCCCGCCATCATTGGTGTGTTTTCTTTCGGAAAGCGGTTGCAAAAGTACTAACTTTTTGCGACATGGCAAAATTTTTTTGAAAATATTTTTTGTATACATTATAAATGAGATTTTTACACAGTGATAGTACACTATATGTTAAGGTGAATAACAGTTGTCAAGAGGGAAAAAACTATGGAATTATAAGTGTTTTAGTGCTGAAAAAGCGAATTTACTTTTAACTTATTGGATAGGAGAGAGATATTTGATTTTTAGATGTAACTGTTAGTGGAAATGGTTCGGAGGTGTTGGGGCTGGGGGGGCGTAGGTTTTTTTCTATAAAAAAAGGTTGCCTCAATACTATGAACGGCTTTTGTGCGTTATATTATAACTTAAAACACTAAATATGGCTACAGAAGATAAGCATTTATATAGTAATTTTGATTACGAATCGGCGTTGAGTGTGCAGCAGGGTGTGAAACAGCCTGAGCAAGTGAATAACAGCTATTTGGAGAAGGTGCGAAGCTTTAAACGCAAAGAGGTAACGGTGGAAGAGATGGTGTCGGGAATACTTGGAGGCGACCGGTCGATGTTGAGCCGTGCAATCACGTTGGTAGAGAGTTCACTGCATGCCCATCAGCAGAAGGCACAGGAAGTGATAGAACGTTGCCTGCCTTATTCCGGCAAGTCTGTAAGGTTAGGAATTACAGGCGTTCCCGGTGCTGGGAAAAGTACAATAATTGAAGCTTTGGGAAAGTACCTTACGAGTCATAACCACAAGGTGGCAGTGTTGGCCATAGACCCCAGCAGCGAGCGCAGCAAAGGAAGTATCTTGGGCGACAAGACCCGAATGGAAGAGCTATCGGTCGACCCGAATGCTTTTATACGGCCTTCCCCCTCGGCTGGGTCGTTGGGAGGTGTGGCGCGCAAGACAAGAGAAATAATAGTGCTTTGTGAGGCAGCAGGATTCGACGTGGTGATAGTGGAGACCGTGGGCGTTGGCCAGTCGGAAGTGGCAGCGCACTCGATGGTCGACTTCTTTTTGCTATTGCAGCTGGCCAATACCGGCGACGAGTTACAGGGAATTAAGCGCGGCATTATGGAGATGGCCGACATGATAGCCATCAACAAGTGCGACATCGACCCGATGAAAGCGGAGTTGGCAGCCACGCAGTTCCGCAATGCCTTGCATCTGTTTCCCATGCCCGAATCCCAATGGTTGGTGAAGGTGCAGCTCTGTTCGGCATATACGCATCAGGGTGTTCAGGAGTTATGGAACAATGTGATGGAGTATGTGACATTCACAAAATCGAATGGCTACTTTTACCATAAACGTCAGCAGCAGAGCCTGCGAATACTCAGCGAGACGATAGAAAACGGATTGCGCGACAGGTTCTATAATGCCCCTGGTATGGAGGAACGCTTGGCTCATGTAAGTCAGGAAATACTTGACAACAAGATTAGTGCATACGCTGCTGCGGACATGCTGTTGGATAGTTTTCATTAAGGGATGATTTATTTGCATGTTCCGTACTGCCATAGAAAGTGCACCTATTGTGCGTTCTATTCGGTAGTTACCTCTCAGGACAAAGAGCCGTATGTCGATGCAGTGTGCAAGGAGTTGTTGCTGCGGAGACATTCCATGGAACATCCGGTGCGGACAGTTTATTTTGGAGGAGGAACGCCGTCGTTGCTCAGCATACGACAGTTGGGCAAGATTGTAGATGCCTTGCGGGAATATTATGACGTGTCCAATACCGAAGAGGTTACCCTTGAAGCGAATCCCGAAGACCTTTCCCTGCCATATTTGAAAGAGTTGAAAGAATTGAGATTCTTCAATCGGTTGAGTATAGGGGTGCAGTCTTTTCATGATGATGATTTGCGGATGTTGAACCGCAGGCACAGTGCAGCCCAGGCCATTGAAGCGGTGGAGAACGCCCATACGGCGGGGTTTGATAATGTCAGTTTAGATTTGATTTATGGGTTGCCGGGACAGACGGATGCCGATTGGCTGGACAATTTAGAACAGGCTGGCCGCATGGGGATAACGCACCTTTCCGCCTATTCCCTGACAATAGAGGACGGTACCATATTGGCAGGGCAGGTGGCGCGTGGGGCGGTGAAACCGGCAAGCGAGGATGAGGCGTTATGTCACTATAAGACGATGCTGTCGTGGGCCAAAGAAAATGGTTTTGAGCAGTACGAGATTTCGAATTTCTGCCGACCAGGGTTCAGGGCGCGGCACAACAGCCGTTATTGGGACCGGACACCTTATCTTGGCGTGGGGGCGGCAGCGCACTCGTTTGACGGGGAGTACAGGAGGTGGAATGTGTCAGATGTGGGACAGTATATAGAGAGTGCTGCGACTGGGCATATCGCCCACGGCGAGGAGCAATTAGGGCTTAAAGAAGCACATAATGAATATATTATGACTGCCTTGCGTACCGTTGAGGGGATAGATAAGAGCAAGGTGGCTGCCCCCTTTGCCGCGCGGTTGGCGAAAGAGGTGGGGAGGTTTGTTGTGGCAGGTTTGATAGAAGAAACCGCAACGCATTATCGGCCTACGGCCGAAGGTCTGCTCCATGCAGATGGTATAGCGTCAGACCTTTTTATTGATTGATGTAGGAAATGCCGGCGATGTCGCCGCCGCAGTTGTCGTGGTGGGCGCCGGTGACGCTTGAGAGGCAGTTGTTTTTGTTATTTAGGCGCAAGTAGCCGAGTAGGGCGAAGATGATGGCTTCTTTGTAGTTGATGATTTCGTCGGAAGGTATGGTTATTTTGCAGCTGGGAATCATGGCCTGGATTCGGGCGATGAGGTAGCGGTTTTTTGCACCGCCGCCAGTGATGAGCATAGTGCCAATGCCGTGACCTTTGACGGAGCCGGATATTTGATGGGCGATATGTTCGACGAGCGTTCGCATCAGGTTGGGCGGGGTGATGTCGGAATTGGAAAAGAGGGGCAGGAAATGGGATACAAACCATTCTTTGCCGAGCGATTTGGGCAGCGGGAGGCGGTAGTAGGGGAGGGCGTCGAGGGCGGAAAGGAGTGCGGTGTCGATGTGGCCGCTGCGGGCGATTGCGCCACCAGAGTCATATTCTTTGTTCACCAGCCTGGCTACATGGTTGAGCGCCATGTTGCAAGGGCATACGTCAAAAGCCACGCGGGTTTGGTTGTCGTTGTTGTAAGAAATGTTGGAGAAGCCGCCGAGGTTGAGGCAGGCGTCGTAGTCGCCGAAAAGGATTTGGTCGCCGATGGGGACAAGTGGGGCGCCTTGTCCGGTGAGGGCGACGTCGAGGGCGCGGAAATTGTAAACCACAGGGAGGCCAGTCTCGGCAGCGATGGCGTTGCCGTCGCCTATTTGGGCAGTGAGTGCGAGGTTGGGTTGGTGGAAGATGGTGTGTCCGTGTGAGGCTATGGCGTCGCAGGGACCGGGGTGTTCGTTGCGGAAGCGGTTGACAAGGCGGCCGAAGAGATGTCCAAGTTTGACGTGGGCAAGGGCGTATTCATAGGCGGAGGCTTTCTCGAGCGAAGAGAGGATGCGTACCCATTCGCGGGGGAAAGGGTAGGTCTCGGCGGCAAGGAGGTTGAATCCAGCTTCGTCGATTTGGCAGTAAGCAATGTCGAGTCCGTCGAGAGAGGTGCCAGACATTAGTCCGATGATGTGCATAATTATGATTGTTTTATATTAAAAAGGGATTGACAGGATAGGCTGGTTTCATGGTTGTACATTGCGGGGAGGGATGGTGTCGAGGGCTTGTTTCAAGTCGACGACAAAGTCTTGGTTGAAGAGTTCGATGCCGGGGATGAAGAGGTGGTTGCTGTTGCAGAAATGGATGGTGTCGACAAGGGGGAGAACCTTGTAGCGGTAGGGGCCGAGGGCTTTCATCTTGTTTTCGAACCATTCGTGGTTGATGAATGCCGAGCGAAGTTGGTAGGCGTCCTGCACTTCGACCAAGAGGTAGGGGATGTTGTGCTCTTTGATGAGAGAGAGGCATTGCTTTAGGGCGTCCATCTGTTCGGGGCGGATGTGGAGATGGTGGCGGGAGTAGTGTTTGCGTTCGAATTCTTTGGTCTGTATTTCGACGTAGCCGCCGGGGATGTATTCGGCACCCTCGAACACGCTGTCCTCTTTGAAGGATTGGAGCCGGTGTTGTATCCGTTGGTTGTAGAAACTGTAGAGCCATGTATTGATGACCTTCATGTTGCCGGTGTGGAATGCCATTTTTGTGGATTCCCAGTTGATGGGGGCGTTGATGAGGAGGTCGACGGCACATTCTATGCCGTCGTTTTTCATGATGTCGGGGTGGACTTCGAAGACGATGAAGCGGGGGTTGATGCTGTCGAGATAGGTTTTGAGGAGAACGAGGGTCTGGATGGGAGTTTGGTTGGAGGAACCCAGGTTGAAGCAGCTGATGTTGTTGGAACGGTAGAAACGGGTGTCGAAGGTGCGGTAGCTATGGGATGAGCCAAGAAAGAGGACGTCGACGTTGTGGTAGTTGCGGATGTCTTTGATGCGGGAGTTTAGGAATCCGCGATTGCCCATGTCGGTTCGTGCAGTGCGCACCCATCCCCAGTCGCCCAAGAGACAGAGTAGCAGGAGGTAGGCGGGGATGGCCACCAGAGCAAAAAGAACCGTGTTGCGTATCAGTCGTTTCATGTTTCAGAATTGAAAATAGATGAAAGGCATTTCGTTGGTGACCATGAATGCGCCTATCATGAAAAGCAGGGCAATGTAGCCGGACCAACGCAGGAAACGGTTGCGGGGTTGGCGGGCAAATTCGTGTTCGCGGTCCCTGTTGAGCCATTCCACGACGGTCATGACAGAGACAGCTACGAACACGACCCATGCGTCCATGTTGGAGGTGAGGGTGGGGGAGCCGTCGAAGAGGGTGGAGAACATGTGAGTGTAATATTGTCCGGCCTGTTCGATGCTGTCGGCGCGGAAGAGTATCCATCCCATCATTGCGAGGAGGAATGTCAGCAGCATCTGGCCAAGTTCGAGCAGGGAGGGGAGTGTGCGGCCTTCGGCCACGACGTTGCGGTATTTGCGGTTTTTGCCCAAGAGGATGAGGGGAAGGAAAAGCAAGGCGTGGTAGGCACCCCAGGCCACGAAAGTCCAGTTGGCACCGTGCCACAGACCGCTAACAAGGAAGATGACAAGTGTGTTGAGCAGTACTCGCCACTTGGATACACGGCTGCCACCCATGGGAATGTAGATGTAGTCACGGAACCAGGTGGTGAGGGAAATGTGCCAGCGACGCCAGAACTCGGCAATGTCGCGGCTGAAATAGGGTACGTTGAAATTGCGGCGCAGGCGGATGCCGAAGAGTTTGGCACAGCCGATGGCGATGTCGCTATAGCCGGAGAAGTCGCCGTAGATTTGGATGGTGAAAAGGAGGGCTGCCAGCAGCAGCGACGAGCCGTTGAACCAGTCGGGATGTTCGAAGATAATGTCGACATAGATGGCGCAACTGTCCGCCACAACCATCTTTTTGAAGAAGCCCCAAAGCATCTGCCTGAGACCGTCGACAGCGGTGGCGTAATCAAACCGACGAGACCGTTCGAACTGGGGCAACAGGCTGGTGGCACGTTCGATAGGACCAGCCACCAGCTGGGGGAAGAAACTGACGTAAGCAAAGAAGGCGACGATGTCGCGGGTAGGCTTCATGTTGCCACGGTACACGTCGATGCTGTAGCTGAGAGCCTGAAAGGTGTAGAACGAGATGCCTACGGGCAAAACCAGATGCAGAAGGATACGGTCGGAGTTGCCGCCAAGGAAAGCGTTGGCAAAAGACTGGGCGAAGAAGTCGTAGTATTTAAACAGACCAAGGATGAGCAGGTTGAGTACTATGTTTGCCCATAGGTAGAATTTAGGAGAGGGACCTTTGGCGGAAGGGTTGTTTTGTTTGTTGCCGATAGCCAGTCCAGAGCCGTAACTGCACAGGGTGGTGAAGGCGATGAGCAACAGAAAACGCCAATCCCACCAGCCATAGAAGAGGTAAGAAGCCGCGACTACAAAAGCGTTCTGCCAACGCAGTTGCTTGTGCAGTAGCCAATAGAAGGCGAAAACTATCGGCAGGAAAACGAGGAATTCTATCGAGTTAAAAAGCATAAAACAGTTTGCAAAAGTACAAAAAAAAACTGGAACCACACCGTTTATGTTGTAATAAACAGAATCGCAAGACACTGACCCGAGAAAAAAAACGAGCCACCGGCATGCAAAGTAAAAAAAGAGGGTTCCCAATTCTCTCACAGAAATTGAGGAACGGCACTCCCGACCCAACTTGGAATTATTCATGAGTGTGCAAATGACTCACTCTCCGACTCGAAGACTTCCCATTTATTCCAAATCGGTCAATGGATTGTACCCATTCGACCTCTATTGGGTGGCACAATACTCCGCAAGATTATTCGGCTTCATAACAACCGTTTTGGGTTCAACCCCGACATTAACCCAAATAACCGATTAAGGTTATCTGTAAGGTCACTTATTGGGCATCGTTTCGTCATCTGTTGTCTTGTACTTCTATATTCATTGGATATATAAGTATATATGTGATATATATCTAACGAAAAAACTAATGACCGATTTGGGTTAATCCGATGCTTTTTGCCGTTGATTTTCTTTGTTATGTGAGAATACCATGTCATAAAGTAGGGCATCCAGTACAGTGGACGGTCTGTCTCTCAACTCGGGACGGAAGTCTCCAATCTTCTCATTGTAGTAGTCCGCAAGGTTACGGGCATAATCCATTAACGCGCTATCCACTACGCTCAAGCCGTGTTCTTCTCCCTTTTTCTTCATTCGTATCAAGTCGTCAATCCTTGTCCGCAGATTCTCATACTCTATGGTGGCATTTACCAAATCGTCGAATTTCACAGGCGGGAGTGTCTTGTTGGCTTCGATCCATTTGCAAGCCAGTATTCCACGCAGGTAGTATAAGAATCGTTTCATGTCGCAGTTCTCTCGTTGCAGATAATGTTGATTGTGTTTGTTGAACATACGGTTATAGTGGTACATGGATGCAATAGGATTATTGAATTGGGTGGCCGCACACTGCATCCTTCCCATGAACTCCTCGTCTGCATAATAGACAATCGGCGAGTGAATCCATTCCAGCAGGGATGGATTGCTTCGTTTGAGCAATGCCAAAGCCTTTCGCAGTTCCCAACCCACTATGTCGATATTTCCCTCCATCAACTCAATTACATCGCGTTGCGGATCCACCATGAAGTACCACTCGGGTTTGTGAACATAGATAAATCGCACATCCCAGTCGCTGTTCTTTGACTCAAAGCCCCAAGCGCGACTGCCTGATTCTACAGCTAAGAGTATTGTAAAGTTGTTTTCCTGCTCAATACCGTGGAGTTTATCCATTATTTCTTTATCCATATCCATAGGCTATTTTCTCTTAATTACGGTCATCGTTATTCTAACACAACTTTTTGGGGGACAATGAATATGTTATTTCCTTTTTTTATCCACCTCATTCAATGGTGAGTTGTGTTTGTAAACTGTCAAACTATCTGCTCATATACTATCCTTTTATAACGGCGATTGGCTCCAGTTTGGTCTTTATCTTCACCAGGTCTGCTTCAAGTGCAATCACCTTGTCAATGTCTTTGTAAGCACTGGCGGCTTCGTCGAGGTCGCGTTGGTTGCGTAGTCCGTGGACGATGCCCTTGGCATCCATCTTCTTTATTTCGTCGTCCAGACAGAGTGTATTTATGGCTTGGGTGCGGCTCATCGCACGACCTGCACCGTGGGAGGAACTCATGAAGCTGTCGGGGTTGCCAAGACCCTCGACAATGTAGGAACTGGTGCCCATCGAGCCGGGGATGATGCCGGTTTCTCCTTCTCTTGCACGTACGGCTCCCTTTCGGTGCACAATGCAGTTGTGGCCAAAATGGTTCTCCCAAGCGGCGTAATTGTGGGCAATGTCGATGGCTGGTTCGAACTCCACATCGGGCAGGGCGTCGAAGATTACCTCCTCGATACGCTCCATCATCAGGCTTCGGTTGCATTTGGCGAAGGCAACGCAGTAGGTCATTTCATCCCAATAACTATTGAACTCAGGTGTCTTCAAAGGGAGAAAGGAGAGCTGCAACTCCGGTTCGACTTTGCTATAATAGAGTCCGTTGAACCATTTGGCCCGTTCGTTGTAGTGGTCGCCCACCTGCTTACCAAGGTTGCGGGAGCCGGAATGAATCATAATCCACAGCCAGCCCTCCTCGTCCTTTTGGAGTTCGATAAAGTGGTTTCCCCCGCCAAGAGTGCCCACCTGATGATGGATGGACACATATTGCCTTTTCACCACGGGCAGCCTGTCAATATCAAAACCTGTGGGTAGATATTTTTCATCCTGCTTTTCCTCGTGGTGGTCCATGCCCAACGGGATACGCTCGCGAATGCCACGCATGATGATTTTGCGAAGAAATTCCTCCTCAATCATGGCGGCACGTACATTGGTCTTCACGGCACGCATACCGCAGCCGATGTCAACGCCCACAGCATTGGGGATAACCACATCTTTTGTGGGCAGCACACCCCCGATGGGCATACCCATTCCAGCGTGGCAGTCGGGCATAAGGGCAATGTGGTGATAAACGAAAGGCAGTGAGGCCAGATTTGCAACCTGCCTGTATGCATTTTCTTCAACGTCGGTAAGCCACATTTTGACCACCGTTGTTCCTATCTTTTCTACTTTTTCCATCTTCTTTAAACGTCAATCTTGTTAATCACACTCAGTGCATCCTCTCCGTTGTCGATGGCAGAAAGGACTTCAAATATCCTGTCGCTCCATCCGGCAATAAGATAGACGTCCTTCTCTGCAAGACTCAACGGCATTTGTCCGTAGCCTGCAAGGTCGAAGAGGTAGAGTTTGGCCTCAGGGAATATCGACTTGTAGGTATGCCAGCTATCCTTGATTTCCTTTTCGTTGTATCCTAAGTAATAGTGGTCGCTGTCCCACATCTGGCAGTCGGTGAAAATCATCACCTTGTCCATCGGCATCTTCTTCTTTATCAACCATTCAATGACCTTGTATCCGTTGGTGCAATATCCTACTTCTCCTTCGCGGCGATGCATCTCAAGGGTGTTGGCCAGGATGTTGTCTTGAGGGAGATTCATCACTTTCCATGTGTCGCCGAACATACCGCTAACAACGCTCTTGCACTTGCTTTTCAAAAGCATGGAGAGCAGGATGGCTATATCGTAATATTGAACAGAGCTTTTCTTCGATACGGGTTGTTGCATTGAACCCGATACATCGGCGGCAACCAATACCTTGGTGTTGGCATCAAAGCCTTCTATATTCTGTGCGGATGCTTTCACCGCATTTTCCAATGCAGTTAATAGCATTGCCGTATGGACATTATCCACTTTCTCAATCTCTCTGTAGGCCGACAGATAGCGGAATGGCAATTGCTTTGACTTCTCCACCTGCTCGGCGTTGGACAAACGGCTGGCCACATTCATCATCTGTGGCAGCGAGACATCCGACTGGAGCATATTCCTCAGGTTGCGCATCAAGGCCATATAACCCAGTTTGCCACTCTCAATCAACTCTTCCCATTTTTCGCCAAATGCTTGTCTCTTTTGCTCATCAGACTCATATTTTTGTTGACCTAAAGCCGAGAGCTCGGTCTCCCAAGTATAGGGAGTCTCCAGTTGCCGATTCACTATCTTGTCGAAGAGTGCCTGTTGCTGCTCGTCCTTTGCTTTGGGGTGAACCAGAAACAGTGCGTCGCGGAGCTTTACTTCGAGGTTGTCGCGGTCGTACTTGGCAAACTGGTATTCATCAAATCGGTTGAAGGCACCTTGGAGACCGTTCTGAATTTGTCGGGAAAGCTTGCCCAGTTTCTTGTGAGGGTCAGAGGACGGATTGCGCCATTGGTAACATATCAACAACTCCATAATCTCGTCGGCACGAAGGACAGTCTTTTCAACAGCACGTGCCACAAGGCCATCGCCGTTGTGAACCTTCGCCAGCTCAACCAAAAGCAGCAACGGGATACTGCGAAGATGCATCTCGGTGCGGGTGTAGACAGCGAGACGTGCCACAAACTCTGGCGAAACCTTGCCTATGAGCCGGGCGATACGTTCTACCCGCTCATCCTGCTTTTCGTAGTTTGTGTCGCTGAGCGATGCGGTCACTACGGCAGTATAAAGCTCCAGTTCAGGACTCATGGCGTATGCCTTGGCTCCCTCATGGTTCTTTATGCATTTTTCTTCCTTCAAAATCGAATTGTACATCATCTTCGTAAATATTTATTGTTGTATGTTTTCAAAAAAACGGTGCGACAGGCGTGGAGAGAAAAAACAACAAATAAGTTGTACTTTGAATAAATAGAAGTAACTCTTCACTACGGCAACCGCCTTAAGCTGCAGAAGCGACAAGCGGAAAACGGTCTGGGGCAGTCAAAATGTTCCCCTAAGAGACGTTGATGAAGTATCCGTTCCCTACGGCATTCTGCTCTTTGTAGCGGAGGCAGGACTCGAACCTGCGACCTTGAGCTTATGAAACTCGCGAGCTGACCAACTGCTCCACTCCGCAATATCAAGCAAGGCGAAAAGGCGAAAAGACTGCACAATGCTCTACCATCCAAGCCACTTGGATGAATCCAAGATTGGGCTCGAACCAGCGACACTTGGCGAAGTAAATCTTTTCTAAGGCACTTGCTTTTTTTCAAAAGGCTATGTCACAACAAACAGTTGATAAATAGCCATTTTTGTAGGGGAGCCTCAAAACTCCCCTACAAACTGGAATTTGTCATTGCGATAATTCATCC
>ONIP01000022.1 GCA_900317955.1 uncultured Bacteroidales bacterium | reverse complement strand
TTCTTTGTCCCATCAGGTAATGGGGGCATTCCGTCAGAATATATTCGCTCTGCCTCTTTGGAGAAGGGTTCAACAATCGACTTATCCACCCACATTCCAGTCCCCAATCCCATATTGAAGCATGTATCATCCCTTCCAAACGTAAACTCATTGTAATTGGGGAACACCTTTTGAACCTCACTTTTCCTAATAGTATCCAAGTAAAACCATCCCCCATATTCATCAATGATTTCATAATCTGGCCCACCTGAATACAACGAGGCGAATGCAATCATCTTTCGTGGTGAATAATCCATATAGTTATTGCTAGTAAGGGTCACCCTATGTTTATTCACTATTATTTCATAAATAAATTCTGGATACCATTTGAGCAACCCATTTGTTCGTTTCAGGTATTCTTCTTCTATCGATTTATGGATAAACCGCCTAATAACAATCGAGCCGTTTCTAATTGACGATTCAATTTTCAACCAGTCACCGTTATTCATGACATCTTCCCACGTGTCTTTCTCAGCACAATTGAATAGCAATTCCAATGGAAGGTCGTTGTGGTCATCGTATTGAAACATTCGGTTCTTTCTATCATACAGTTTGTGGAATGATTCATTTACAGCAATAATGTCGAAAGGCGCATATTGCAGATAATCAGTATTGTTGTCTAAATGAATAAATTCGTACATAATATTTAAACCTTATTTCAGTATAGTAGCTCAGAACTTCCAACTTGAACTCCGAGGTGAACATCCTCTGCGTCCATTTCTTTTTTGTGGTTTCCATTTCTTTTTTGCTTTTTAGCGCAAAAAAGTGTCAAGTTAATTCCGTTCAAAACAAATTGTGCTGTGGTACCGTGGTAGTATGTCGTCATAAAAATCAGATTACCTTATTCTGTTTGTTTTTGTTTGCAGATTCCCGAATTTTGCAAACAAACTGCAAGCAAAACTGCAAGCAAAAATTATTTTAATTTTCTGTATTTTACGTTATTAGGAACACTATCCTCTGTTTGCACGATTTCGTTTTCAGCAACTAATTCTGCAAACAGACGAGAAACGGCGGACATATCTTTCTCTTGTAGTTTAAGCAGTGCTCTTGCCTCCCGATTGTTGATTGTGTCTATTGAATCGAGATATCGAAGGATTGCCTCTTTCTGTCGAGCCTTGTCCTGTTTCTTCGCTTTGACGTATTCTATCTTGTCTTCTGTGCTTTTCCTCTTTGTGATATGGAGAATATATGCCAATCCCGATGTCTTTCCAGTGGGTTCAATGAACTCCAAATCTTGTAGGTTATCCAGAATGGTATGTAAGCGGTACGGACTGATGTTGGGCGATTCTGCCAACTCGGACAACTTCACCTTTCCACGTCTCACAATTTCTGATAATACAAACAGCTGGTCGAGTTTTAGGGACTTCCCTGTTTGATTCTCATAATGAAGAGACAGCTCAATCAGCTTTTCAGACGACACCTCTGCATTTATACGGAAGATGACCGATGTATCGGTCTCTTCTGGCTCTGGCAGTGGTTTTCCTTTCTTTAATAAGTCAGTGAATATCTTGTCGAAACCACTGCCGGCTTTTTCAGCTAAACCTATCTCACGTAATATATCCATCACATTAGGATTACGAGGATTTGTCTTTCGTAGATAGTTCTCAACCGTCACACCTTCAGGGAACCTGTCTGGACTTTCGAATTATCACTGAAGAGTCTAAACAATCCTCTACATGCGAATCATTTACTCCACTAACATCCCAATTATCCTCAAGAATTGCAAAAGAAGCTTTTTCGTCCCCGAAGCCCCCATCATCGTTTCTTGGACTGATTAGTTTGATTATGAAGGCGAGGAGTATAATGCTCGAGAAAGTGAAAAAAAGCACTTTTTTCATACAAAATCACTTGCAGATCACTCTAAATAATCTGAAATACACATACCCTTTTTATCCTTCCACAAATCAACAATTAACAGAAGTATTTTCTATATGCAACTAATCTTCCGATGCCATTCGAATAAAAATCGGTAACTGAAATATGAACACGACAACAAGAGAAATTGCTATTATTGGTAGCCACTGTGAAGGGAAAAGGGCTCCCAGGGCACTTATTTGCGATTTGAGGTCAACACCTACAGCAGCCACCTTGGAAGCATATACTTTCAGCAACAACGGAATCGTCACCAACAAAGCCACCAAAGTTGCAGCTATAATCTGCCACAAATTGCTTTTTATTTCTTCTTTCGTTATCTCCACCTTTCCGTCACTTTTAAGGCTTATTTGTGAGAATCTGCTTTCGCAAAAGACGATGATTGCCCACACGATACCAAATATGATTGATGCTGCTATTGAATCATACACAATCTGCATTACAATAAAGCCAGACGTCCAAGCAAGAATGGTCGCCAATACAACTGCTATAGTTGTTATTATTTTCTGAGTCTCCTTTCTTGTCATAACTACTTACTTTTTATTCGATTCTTTAAATAATCTTTCAATATCATTGCACAAACCGTCAAAACGACAATCAAAATAATGACTATAATACCTTTTATGTTCATAACTATATATAATGAGGCACGACATCAGCGATGCCGTGCCCCAATAGTTATTATTCTACTTTCTTAAATGGACGGGTTATTTCTCCAATCCATACCACCAAAGAGGTGAGGGCAAGTATTATCACCCAGTTCCAGAATCCAAGTCCACCTTTGGCGACGTTGAACATCTCTTGCAGTCCTGGAACTTCAATTAAAGCAATCTGGACGAAGAAGATAACCGAAGTGATGATAATGAACCAACGAGTCTTGTTCCACGAGATGCCTTTAAATGCAGAGCTGTTAGTAAAATGAGCCTTTGCATTGAACATATACCAGAAGTGAAGCATCACAAAGACCGTGAAGAACAGACCCAACTCGTGGGGAGATACACCATTGTATGCTCCTAATGTACCACCGAAGAGAGTCTTTATAGCACCAACCAAACCACTTCCTGCGGGCGGCATTTCAATGACGGCGTGCTGGAAATAGAGCAGCATAACCAAGCAGATGAAGGCGAAGGTGAGACCCACACCAAGTATCGGTTTGCCAATTCCTTTCAAGATATGTTCATCAATAGAACGCGGTTTTTCCTTCATTACGGCATGGGTGGGAGGCAGAGAAGCAAGTGCCAATGCAGCAAAAGTATCCATAATCAGGTTAACCCACAGCATCTGAGTGACAGTAAGTGGCGATTCGGTTCCGATGAAGGCTCCTACTAACACAATAAAGCAGGCGGTGACATTGACGGTCATCTGAAACAGGATGAATCGTTTTATATTCTTGTAAAGAGAACGTCCCCACATCACAGCATTAGCAATGGTGCTGAACGAGTTGTCGAGAATGGTCATATCAGATGCCTCTTTTGCGACTGCGGTACCATCACCCATCGAAAGACCCACATGTGCGGCATTCAATGCAGGTGCATCGTTGGTGCCGTCACCTGTAACGGCAACCACTTCATCCATTGCTTTGAGAGTACGAACTACACGTTCCTTATCATTTGGACGGGCACGGGATATAATCTTCACCTCGGGTAGACGACTCTTCAATTCTTCATCACTCATCGAAGCCACTTCAGATCCTGAAAGGATGTTTTGGTCTGTATCCTTGTCGTTCCACAACCCCACCTGACGGCCAATCTCTTTTGCGGTTCCGACCGTATCACCAGTGACTATCTTTACCTTGATGCCTGCATCCAAACATTCTTTGATGGCCGCTGGGACCTCCTTACGGATGGGGTCGCTGATGGCCACCACACCAAGCATCTTCATCTTGGAAGTGTCTATCAGTTTACCGTCGGCAATTATATTGTCTTCTCCAATCTCAGCGTAAGCCAATCCGAGGGTACGCAATGCTTTGCTTTGATAGGCAGTCAAGCGGTCATTAAATTCCTTGTTGTCTTTGTCGCCACACATAGCAAGCAGAATATCGGGAGCACCGGTAACGTACATTGTACGTTTGCCCGTAACGGCAGAACGCACGATGGTGGCCATATACTTTATCTCTGTGGAGAAAGGTATTCTATCAAGACGTTCTACCGACTCACGCTGTTCGAGATAGTTCTTTCCCTGACCATGTAGCCACAACAGTAATGCACCTTCGGTAGGACTGCCAATAGCCTTAATCTTTTGGGGGTCGGAATAGTCAAGGTTAGCGGTAGTATTCACGCAGATGCTCTCCTCCACAAGTTTCATATCGGTGTCTTCTGGGAAGAATGTCTCTGCAATTTGCATCTGGTTCTGCGTAAGCGTTCCTGTCTTATCGGTGCAGATGACCGAGGTAGCACCCATCGTCTCACAGGCGTGCATTGTTCGAGGCAGCGTATTCTGCTCCATCAAGCGTCGCATACTGAAAGCCAGGCTCAATGTGACGGCCATTGGGAGGCCTTCAGGAACTGCCACCACAATCAGCGTAACGGCAATCATAATGGTATCAAGCACATACTTGATAAACCCTACCGTACCTTCTGTAGTGGAGAAGTCACCGTTTCCTTGGATGAAATAGATGGCTATACGGCCAACAATAATCAACCCTGCAATGATATAACTTGCTTTGGTAATAAGATCAGCCAAACCATCCAGCTTTTGACTTAGAGGGGTAGGATCTCCTTCACGCACCTGTGCAGCCTCAAACACCTTTCCCGACTCTGTGCTGTCGCCAACTTTCTCTACTTGTGCGATGCAATTACCCACAAGAATAGTCGTTCCTTTCAGAATTTTATTTGAAGGATAAGTTGCTTCTTTATCGAAATCAGCTTCAATGGTAGTCTTGTGTGATGCAGTAGATTCTCCATTCAACGATGATTCGTTAACACTAAGATGTTCAGCTTCTAATAGAATACAGTCAGCTGGTACCTCTTCTCCTGCATTTAGAAGAACAATGTCTCCCACAACAATATCCTTCCGTTCCACCTGGCATACATTATTGTTGCGGATTACCTTTACAAGCGTCTCATCATTCACCTCATTAAGAGCCTTGAAGGTCTTCTCATTTCTGGCTTCGAGAACGTGAGCAACACCAGTGGCAAGCAGCACAGCAAAAGCGATACCCACTGGCTCAAAATATGGAGTGAATCCTGCCTCACCACCGAACACACCTTGATAGAATGAAATGGCACCACTAAGCACCAATGCAGCAAGCAGTATGGTGATAAGGGGATCCATGTCGAACTTCCCTTCCTCATCGTCCCAGTCGCCTCCAAGATAAGCCACTAGATAGGTGAGGAAGAAAAGCACTGCAAGGATAATAGGCCCTATCCAAACATTAGCGGGCATTCCCACACCCACAAATTTTAGAATAAACACTACTATTATTGAAGCTACGAATAACCCAAGAATGAGTTTGAGCAACCAATAATGCATACAATCCTTGATTTTGTCCCAAGTGGACTCTTCTTCGGGGGGTGTCAGAATATTGACACCATGTTTCTGACGGTTTGCCAACACTTCGGCATCAGTCAAACCCGTGTAATGTTGTTTCTGTGCCATAGATAATCTATTTGAATAAACTCATTATTAATCTTCCCAGTTTTCTCTCCATCCCAGCACGAGATGTTGGGATTCCCGTTTGCCTAGCAATCTTCTGCTTGGTTTGTGTTACTCCCAGAGCTCTTTTCCATGAAAAGCTCAGCCCTGGAATTCCTATATTGCTTTTTCTACTCATTAGTATATGCGTTTTAGTTTTTTAATTTTGATTGGTAGTTAACCCCTTTCTTCAAATAGGTCATCAAAAGTACAACTCCAATAAAGGAGAAAAGCACTCCGATTATACTGCCTCCAAGAGTGTCGTATAATCCATGCAACAGCGCAGGAATCGCTATTGCCAAAAAGTATAATGACCGTCTGTATTTGGGATAAAGCATTGCAAAAGCAGAAAAATAGCCAGCAATACCACACCAGATGGCATGTAAGAAAGGAAGGCTGGTCAATCGCGATATGTTGAGGAAGAAAGACGATGTATAATCCAATTCAACATTTACTGTCATCTGGTATTGTACCCCCTCAAACACACCAAAGGCAATACCAGAAATGAGGCCATAGAAAACCAATGTCTGTGGAATAATAGGTTCCTTTGATCTTGCAGAAACAATCCAAAGAGGAAGTGCTTTAACAACCTCTTCTGTAACCCCGACAGCAAATACGAAAAATACAAGGCGAATCAAAAAGTTGCTGTTTGCTCCAAGGAAATAAAATGGGTTGAGATAATTAAGGCCTAAACCGAAGATTAGAAAAACAACAATTTGTGAGATGAAGAATATACCAACGGTTGTCTTTAGCTTAACTTGTTGGGTACGGAAGAAGTAATAGAAGAACAAGCCCCAGATGATGGAGAAGTATAGCGAAACTGTATAGAATACAATAAATGGGACAGAATCAGCGAACCATCCTATCAACCCCAATAGCATTAATGGAACCAACCCTATTAGTGCCAGTAGCAACAGGCGTTTATCGCTTGACCAAGTCTTTCGTTGCAAAACATCTTTCGGAAAAATGAGTTCTCGGCCAATATCCTTGATTTGTGCAAACAAACCTCCTTTGTGAGGTATCTTCACTTTCACATGATTCAGCTTCAAGAAATACTTGACCGTTTGTATGTTGCTTCTGTTGTTCTCGTCGCAAGCCGAATCGTGATACAATAACTGACCGGCTTCAACATATTGTCGAAGTGCATCTATTGAGTATGGCCCGTATTGCTGATTATTTCGAATGACGTAATACATTAGTATTTCGGATTTTCACCATATTGATTTGGCCCAGATTCTCCTTCCTTGAAAATCATCCATATTCCATAGAAAGGAATTAGTTGCCACCAGCCGCTATGCCCAATATCGTGACATCTCTTTGCACCTTGTGCAATTAATGCCCACGTTACAGGAATAAACAACAAAAGCCAGACAATAGCAAAGCCAGCACTCAAATCGTCCTCAGGTATGAGATCCATGGGCAGACAATAGAAATAATAAGCCAAATACGTCAATCCATATTCTAACCTTCGAATCCTCCCATCAAATGAGAATATATGTCGAAACATTCCTTTGGATTGAGAATTGGATGACGGGGGATTGGGAGTCGCTGGCTGTGGTTGTGGCAATGGTGTGATTGGTGAGGGCGAATTATTGTTTGACCCTGCTTTAGTGAGGTTAATACCCTTTTTGCGATAGTTCTCACACGATGAACCATTGATAGTCGGTAGTTGCCCATTGATGGAACAATAACCACTAACTGCATTAAAGGACACACAAGCATGACATTGATCCTTGATAGCCATCTCTTAGTTATTTACAAGTTGAACAATAATCAATCGACCGCCATCCTCTGTGGAGAGGAGAATCTTCTTTCCCTCTGTCAGTTCGACGTATTGGCCAATTTCTATCTTTTTGTCTACGTCTTTGTCATAGAGGCTGGTCAATCGTCGGTTAATGAGAATCCATTTTCCATTATGGAAATGAAAATCTCCAACTGGTTTCTTGTCCTCTGGTTTTGTTTTTTCATTGGGAACGATGAATCGGTTCACGTGCCACATATAGAGTGTTTGCTTATCGTAAACCATCAGTCGATAGTTTTCTGGCAGAAACTTACCCTTGCCTGGCGAGTAGTAGAGATTCAGAACTGGCAACTGACCATGATACTCTGTTCCACAGAAGGGGCAACGTGGTTTTGTACTATTGTCGAATACAAACCAATGTGCTTCACATTTAGGATTCTGACAGGGTTGCATTAGGTCGGTTGTCTTTACCAAAGCAGTTTCCCATTCATCAGCCGTTGGTCTTTTTGATGGGTCGTGCAATCCATCAATAAACGCTCTGTCGAACAATGTCTTCAGGTAAGGTCCACAGATGGTATATGGCAGCTTGGTAACATCGCCCTGAGGCAATTCACTTGGACGTAACTGATTTACTTTTGGGCGATTGCTTTTGTCTGTCGGATGCTCGATAAACAATGCTTTACTGCCCATTGTAAGTTCTTCATCCTTTGCTGGGTCGAGATCATTAACCTTACCTCCTCGCAATGGATGCCGATAGAGCAGATACATATATATCAAAACAGCTAAAGCGTGCCGGTCGGTTTGGATACTCGGCAACTTTCTGTTTGGGTCAGTTAGTGGCAGGTTCTTTGTTTGTAATACCTCAGGCGCAATAAAGTCGGGAGTTCCAACAACGTCAGGTGGATATTTACCAGGTACCACAAGGCCGTCACAATCAATAACTGCTGCTTTACCCTGCACGGGGTCAACCAACACATTCTTATAGGACAGGTCGCTATGTGCTAATCCTGCGGCATGAAGTCTTTTTACGGCACGTGCAATCTGAATGCACATGTGGAAATGCGTCAGCCAATTACCCTTTTGGTCGGCAGGAAGGAACTTGTTTCGTAGATGAGCCGATGCAAACCATTTGCCTTCTTTCTCTTTCCCTTTGAAAGGTCCTGAACTAAAAAAGAAATGGGATTGGTAAGTAGGGCATACAATACCCAACTTTCCATTCCACTCCACCAATTTCTCTGGCCAGCAAAAAAGGTTTTTCCAATAGTCGCCACCAACTTGATTGAAGATACTCTCGCGATATACACCAGTAATATTTTGCAGACGGTCTTTAGAATTGGCATCTTGTGGATTTCGGAAAAATCCGACAACATAAGTTCCATCGGGGCTAAAATAAACATCCTTCATCGCTCCAGAGCCGCGAACCTCGTCAATGAATTCAACGGTGGAGCCATCCAGTGCTTTAATACGTACAGTTTGTGCCATAATCAATATAGAATTGCTATTGTACGATCATCGTGATTGCCTTGCGACCAGAAATCGAGCCATTGCATAAGCTGGTATTGTGACTCGGTATTGTCGTCAGTCAATTTTACCTCTTTGGTGATATTCTCCCACAATGCATCCCACTTCTCAATCTTGTTCAGATTGGCATCGGTTTCAAACATGGGGTCGCTCACGCCATCAGTCATCAACATTAATGCAGTGAAGTCCTGCTCGATGGAGAACTTTAATCTACCGTAGAAGGACGTTGCATCACGGAATATCTCAGGCATCGTTAGGAAGCGCGTCTGACCTGCGAATTCTCCTTCATCAGGTGTTCCGAGCAGTTTGAAGTATTTACGTTCTTTGTCGTAGATACACATAGCACCATCGCCTACCCAAAACGAAGCAACAAACCAGCCAAAGTCAAACTTCTTGCATACCGCCAGAAGGAGCGTGGTGGCATAATTCTTTATAGGGACGCCTTTCGAGACTGCTTCAGCCTCTATTGCTTTGTATGACTTGAATGCTGCATTACCAATCAGTTGGTGAATTGAGTCGCCGAGAAGTTTACGATATTCATCATTGGCTTCCCCATTATAGGTAGTGATATATTCCTCAAAGTCATGAAGACTCTTCTCGTCTGAAAAATACGACTTGCAGTGTTCAACGGAAGTGTCACATGCCAACCAAGAGCCCTTTCTGGAATATTTGGCACTCCCCGCTCCGTCAGCGACAGCCATTACATACCAACCACAATCTTCAAAATATTCTACACGGAAATGGTCGTCTCTGGGATTCCCTTCATGAGCATGAGACCTCCCGCGTTGACTTGCTGCGACAATATCTTTTTGAGGAATTCCATCTCGTGCTTCAACCTTAACGTAAGTGTGGTCACGGTCAGGTTGATAGTATTCAATATCCTCTGGCGTGGGAATATTTTTCCATAGTGTACGCGGATCGGGATTGATTGCAATGGGGAATTTACGTTGCAACAAATCTTTTTCGTCCACTGCACCCTTATATTTGTATTTTATCACAATCTCAAAAGAACCAGCCTCACTTGGTGTACCACTTATTACACAAATGTTATGCTCAATTGAATTGCCTTGTAGGCCGATAGCCTCTAGTCCTTCTATCCAATACTCTTCTACTATATCTTCAGGAAGCCGAATGGTAGAAGTGTATTCCTTACCAACTGTACCGTTGGGTATTACAATGGGCAGTTCTTTTATCTGATTCTCTATTATTATTCTTCTATCCATATACTCTTTATCGTATTCGTTCCATAGCTTCTTCACTATCCATTGTGAGAAGTCTTCGATTCTTGCGTCTGAGCAATCTATCATAAGATTGCTAAGTCTATCTTTCAGTTCCATAATCACCCCCTCGTTCTATTCAAATCAATACCATTTCCACCCACACTCGAAAGTTCCCCTTCGAGACCGCACCACGGGCATTTGCTGTGGGCATCTTCTCCAACACAGAAGATATTGCCACATTCGCAAATCACCATTCCGAATTGGTTTCCACAGCAAGGGCAAGTCGGTTGACCGATGAGTTCTTGAGTGTTGATTTTTTGCTGACGACCGCCAGTTTCGGACAACTCCTTATACTCAACACCGTTGATTGGATATGCTCCTACCAGCTTGTATGAGGAAACAAATTGAGGCAAGTCGAACAGTTCGGACATCATTTCCGACTTCTGAATCCTCTTGGCAAACTTGATGAGATAGGGTTTATCAGTCGTCTGACATCTTCCAAGCAGCACAACGAAGTTCTCATCCACAATACACGGTTTGTCAGAATCCACCTTTTCGAGATTAATACCGTTCATGGGGGCCAGCTTTACATCATCATCACCAGCATCGGTAACGGATACGCTGGATGTTTTAATGGATGCTGTAACCCACTTGAAGAATTCTTTGAATGACTGCGCATTGGTTTCAGTAAGACGAAGTACGTTATCAGAAATACGCCCCATCAACTGAGTGTTCACATTGTCACCAATAGACACCACAATCAAGTTGCAATGACAACGATACTTGTTGTTCCAGCGGTCAAATGCTTGGTCGACACTATCTGTTGGGTTGCCATCGGTAAAGAGGAATATGATGGGTTTCCAGTCACCCTTGACTTCCATAGTGGTTCTCTGCAACGAATGATCCATTTCATCCATCAGGAAATTCAATGCGGTGCCAAGCGATGTACCACCGCCGATTGGGAATTTTGGAGGATAGAATTTATATAGTTCTTCCAAGGGCGAAAGCATCTTGGCTTTCCCCGCAAAAGCTATTACAGACACCCAAGCGGTCTCTAATGCATAAGGATCTGTGCGCAATTCGTTGATGATAGTAGCCATTCCATCTTGAACATGCTCAATGGGAGTGCCGACCATCGACTCGGACACATCCACTAGAAAGTATATTGGTAATCTACGCATAATATTAGTCATTAAGAATTTAGACTATTACATTTACCTCTTCCGGGGGTGGCGGAAGTTCCAGTTCATCGGTTGCACCTATACTCTTATTGCCAATTTCAATAGATGCTGATACCCACTGGAAGAATCTTTTGAACGAAGCACTATCTAAAGTATCTAGAGCGAATACTTGATCCGTCAATTGCTTCAACGGCTCTGTTTTCGCGTGCATACCAGCAGCACATGCAACAATGCTGGCAAAGTGTCTTTTTTTGATTTCTGGTATTACATTATTGTACGCCTGTATGTCCGATGGTTTTCCATCAGTCAACAAAAACAGCAGAGGCATCCAGTCACCTTTACGTTCAGGTGTACTAAGTCTCACCTCAGCATCAACTTGCTTACACAAGAGTTCCAATGCAGCACCAGTAAAAGTGGGTCCTGATTCAGGAACAACGATTTCCGGCAGCTGAAAGTCCTCCAGTGGAGTAAGTGGAGCAAGAACCTTGACTTCTCGATCAAAGGTAATAATACTTATGTTGACAGTATCAAGAGCATAAGGCTCCTGTCGTAGGCTGGAAAGCATTGCTTCTAAACCTACTTTGACTGACTCAATCGGTTCTCCTCGCATAGATCCCGATGTGTCAATCAGCATATATACTGGTAATCTTCTTCCCATGTTTCTTAGCAAGGAATAGATGTCTGGCACATGTTATTATGTGCCAGACATCCAACTATTTATTATTTCAATAAACCTTCAAGTTTTGTCGGGAAAGATTTGGCTTCTTTTTTCAAGTTTTCCAGTAATTCTTTCTCAACACCATCCACCTGTCCGTCACCAATCACTTTTGCATAAAGCCATTCGGCTTCATCGTCATCAATCTCGCCAGGCGACACATCGTCTTCTAACAAGAAGGAAGTGATTGCTTTTACAAAGAATTTGTTCCAAGACGGATGATTATCGTGTCCGGAAACAGCATCGTTGAGTTCAAAAAGGAAGTTGGCCTCATCTTTATCAATCACACCATCGGCATACAGAACTTCTTGCAGTTCCTTTACTTCTTGGGCATCGATAATACCATCTTCCAACAATTCTTTCTTTAATTGTTCTAAAGTTTTCATATTGAAAATGATTTTAAGTTTAGACAACAATGTTTACTTCAGGAGGCGGGGGTGGGAGCTCACTGAGGCCAGTCACTTCAACACCAGCATCCTCGACCTTCTGGCTACCCGTGCTGACGGAAGCAGAAACCCATTTGAAGAACGACTTGATCGTTGCGCTGTCGGCTGTATCAAGCTGAACCACGCACTCAGTGATCTTCTTCAAGGTATCGGTATTTGCTCCCTGTCCGGCTGCACAAGCAACGACCATGCCGAATTTGCGTTTTTTGAATTCGACAAGGCCCTTGTTCAGATCGTCAGTAGGTTCACCGTCGGTCATAATGAACACCAGCGGTTTCCAGTCGCCTTTCACTTCGGCGGTTGTTTTCACAACCTCGGTATCAACTTTGTTAGCCAACAGAGCCAATGCCTCTCCCAAAGCGGTGCAGCCACCAGCATCAATAATCGGCTGCTGGAATGATGAAAGCTCGGTGAGAGGAGTGACCTGTTGAGCTGTTGAGTTGAAAGTAATGATGCTCAGATAGGCGGTTTCCAGAGCATAGGGGTCGCTACGCAGGGTTGACACGAGCACCTGCACGCCATTTTTCACAGCTTCGATGGGTTCTCCATACATGGAACCCGAAGTGTCAAGAAGCAGATAAACGGGTAATCTTCTCATGATTATTTCGCGTATGAGGTTAATATCTTTTGAATTGTAATGACAAGATTGGAATTAGGTAACTTGCCGTCAGAATGGTTGTGTGCATCGCCAATGGCAGCAAATTTCCATTCTCCGTTATGTCTATACAATTTACCAAGTATCAGGGCATTTTTACCGGCATACTCACTTTCCTTTGCAATGTCGTATTGAGCGAAGACATTTGTAACCCTCTTGACATCAGTTTGGCTTCCTTCGTATTCACACATACGAATTGCCGCATATGGAATCTTCGAGAAATCCACGCCCTTTGGAGAGAAAACATCAAGGAAGAAGAAAATCTGATGAATGCGGGAATTGACTTTCGTAAGGTCTACGGTTACAATTTCATTATCGAGACCATCATCTCCACCCTTGTCTCCCTCAGTATCATCCGGGGTGTGATACATCGATCTGTCTGCTGACCAATCAGAGCCCTTAGGTAAACCGGGTATTCTGTTTGCGAAATGAACTGGATAAATTCTACCGTTGTATAATGGAGAATACAAGGTGTCAACCAAATTTCCGTTCTCGTCAAGCATGATGCAGCTGAGATCCAGATCGAGGTCAACTTCCTCGTCCACCCAATGAGACTTGCGACCGATACCAAAGAATCCTTCGCTATCAACCACTTCCACTTTCCGGCCAGTCTTGAGGGCACCCCAATTGCAGCCGACAAAGAACTTTTCCAGCTTCGAACCATTTGTTTTTTCAAGGTTGATTCGCTGACCTTTTTCTAATCGTATTGCCATATTGTTACTTTTTTTATTTAGTTCCAGCGTGATACTTGAATCCCCAGTTGTAGGTTTTGTCACACGATTCGTGTCCGTTGTGGAAGGTGACGAGTTTCTTCACCATGATGGAATTGTTACCGTCGAAATCTAACTCCGCAATGGCGCAGAACTTTCGGCTGTCGGTTTGTGCGCCCATCTCGACAATCACGTCTTCATTTCCAGGCACACTAACCTTCACCACGGCATTCGTTTCTGCCCATTTGGCAGCACCTTCATAGATGAAAGTGTAAACAATGATTCGTTTGAGATCATTAATATGGGCAGGGTTAACAAGAATGGTTTCTCCTGACTCAGCACTACCACCACGGTCGTCACCCTTGTGCCAAATGTAGGGTTCTTTATCATAACAACCTTGTCGTGTTTGTACGGTTCGAGGACCTCCTTGTCCGTGAGCAAACTGAAGACCATCAATAAGTTGTTTCTTGCCGTTTCGGAGTTCATAGAAGCAACCAAGATCAAGGTCTATGTCACCTCCAAGAAGACGTTTGAAAAAACCACCACCACCTTTTGACCAGTCGAGATTAATCTTAATCTCACCATTGAAAGAGGAAGTTCCTTTTTCAAGATTGATGCGATGTTGGTCGCCCGATTTCTCTAATCGTATTGCCATAGTTTTATTATTTGGTTCTCTACATGAATTTTGAAGCATATTTTTTGCAAATAGGTTCTAGGCCATCTGCATATCCAATTCCCACAGCTTCAAACTTCCAACTACCATTGCGTCTATATAGACGTCCAAATTCAACACCTTTTACAGTAGAAAAATCTTCATCGAGTTCATATTTACAAAGTTCTTCTCCTGTAATTGAGTTTTTAATTAGGATATAAGAGTCCCTTACTTGGCCAAAATTGTATTTTACACGTGGGGCAAGTTTGGGATTGTTTGCGTCAGATGGGTCCCAATAAATGCTAGCAGTGAACAGAATTGATTGGATTTTTGAGTCCGTTTTAGTCAAATCCACTTCAATCTCTTCATTACCTTCGCCAGAATCATCATCGTCGTCACCTAAATCATCAATGGATCCTAATACGCTATTATCATTAGAGATAGGACGTTCTGCTTCTCCATCATCAGTTTGTACTTTGATTTTCTTGGGGGAACCATAGAAAACGAAGTCAACTTCATGTGCTATTTCATTTGATTCAGTTAACAAAAAAGTAGAAGCATCCAAATCATATGGAGGATCTGCCTGTGGATTCACCTTCCATCCTAATTCAACAGTCAGTTTCGATAATCCAATATCTATTCGCTGACCTTTGACCAAGTTTATTGCCATAACACAGACCCTTTTATCCTACGTACTTGTCAACGAAATACTGCAAACCGCCCTTGTAGCCGATACCCATAGCCTCAAACTTCCATTCGCCATTCTTGCGATAGAGACGGCCAAACTCAACGGCAGTCTCAATAGAGAAGTCCTCATCAAGTTCATACTTGGCTATCTCTTCGTTGGTAATAGCATTGTAAATACGAATATAGGAGTTGCGAACTTGGCCGAAGTTTTGTTTTCTCTTATCCCACTCATGGATTGTCACAGTAAAGACAATCTCATTGATTTTTGGAGAAACTTTGGAGAGGTCAACCATTAAGGTCTCATCATCTCCACCATCGCTGTTGCCACCAGTAAGATCGTCATCACCAGCTTCAACTGCTCCGTCAGGTGATAATTTGTTGTTGTAAAAAATAAAATACTCGTCTTGTGGGAGTTTCTTGTTCTCGCCCAGCATAAATGCCGATGCGTCAAGGTCAAAGTCAAAACCCGTACCTTCATTAGGATCCCATCCCAATCCAACGCCGACTTTTTGTAAGCCTATTTCAATGCGTTGGCCTTTCTGCAAATTGATAGCCATAGCCTATTGCCTTTTGTCAGCAAGCCTGACTCCCGAACTTGCAATTTTTAATTCAAATAAAAAAGCATGGAATCAATGTTGCTAGTTTCCATACGTGGAGGTTTTGCCCGACCTGTTAGAATAGAAACCTTTGAACCTTATCCATGCTCGTAATATGCCAAGGCCATAGGCCAAAACATATTCAAACACGCAAAAGGCATCAGTATTGAAGATTCTTCTAACATAGTAATTTGGGCAAATTCCACGTTGAATCTATACAAATGCTTTTTCTTTGCATAGCTCGACTTTACTCGTGTCGAAACTAAATGCAAATATACACATTTTTTCGATACTAATGCCTTTTAAGATAAGATTCGAACTGTAAACAGGTACAAATCAACAGATTGATATATATATTTTTTTTACTAATACATGCAAAATACAAGTTATTATAACTTCATTTTTATAGTTTATAATATAATTTAAGGGATGAATTGGAAAAATACTAAACCACCAAAAAAGGGGCACCGAAAGACACGAAGGAATTAGAACTGACGACATCACTACCTACAGCAAATCGAAAAAGTCAGAAAAGACGACAGTGTTACTTTTAAATTCCGACTTAGACTATGCAATAACTTGCAAAAAAAGGAGGGACTCCTACTCAAGGCGTCCCTCCTTTTCAATTTTTATAAAATATGCCTATTCTACATTTAACAGGTAATAGGATTTCTTGCCTTTCTGAATGAGGATGCTCCCACACGAAAGAATGTCAGATGCGGTGAGGCGGCAATCCTCGCCAACTTTCACTTTGTTTACGGAGATGGAGTTCTGCTTCAGCTCGCGACGGATTTCGCCCTTGGAAGCGAACATTCCTGTCTCAGCAGCCAAATCAATAAGCGAGACGCCGTTCTCGATTGTAGCACGGGAAACACCAAACTGCGGCACTCCTTCGAAAACAGTAAGCATTAGGTCGCGGTCAAGACTATTCAGTTGCTCGGTAGTACCTTTGCCAAACAGCAGCTCGGAAGCCGACACCGCCATGTCATAATCATGTTGCGAGTGAACCCGGCAGGTGATGTCCTTGGCCAACGCTCTTTGCAGGATGCGCTTCTCGGGAGCCTCAGCAGCCTGACGCTCGCATTCTTCTATTTCCTCGCGACTCAGAAGCGTGAAGATACGTATATATCTTGCAGCATCCACATCGGAACAATTAAGCCAGAACTGATAAAACTTGTAGGGACTGGTCTTAGCAGGGTCAAGCCAAACGTTGCCACCCTCGGTCTTGCCAAACTTCGTGCCGTCGGCTTTGGTGATAAGCGGGCAGGTAAGTGCAAAAGCATCGCCACCTTCCATACGACGAATAAGCTCGGTGCCAGTGGTGATGTTACCCCATTGGTCGGAGCCGCCCATTTGCAGACGGCATCCCTTGGTGCGATACAGAACAAGGTAGTCGTAGGCCTGGAGCAGCTGGTAGCTGAACTCGGTAAAGGAGAGCCCCGTCTCAAGACGTTTCTTGACGGAGTCTTTGGTCATCATATAGTTGACGGTGATATGCTTGCCCACATCACGAATGAAGTCGAGGAAGAGATAGTCCTTCATCCAGTCATAGTTGTTGCATATCTCTGCCCCATTGACAGGGTTGTCGAAATCAAGGAACTTGGAAAGCTGCTGACGGATGCAACTAACGTTGTGCTGGACTTCGTCGACGGTGAGGAGTTTGCGCTCGGCGGCTTTGAAAGAGGGGTCGCCAATCATGCCCGTAGCACCACCGACAACGGCAAGGGGCTTGTGGCCAGCCATCTGGAGGTGTTTGAGAAGCATAATACTGACCAAATGGCCGATATGAAGTGAGTCAGCGGTAGGGTCTATGCCGACGTATGCTGTGGTTACCTCTTTGTTTAATTGTTCTTCTGTGCCCGGCATAATGTCGTGAATCATGCCACGCCATTGGAGTTCTTGTACAAGATTTGTTTGCATCGAGTGAATAAATAATGAGTGAATATAAAAAAGAGGTACTGAGAGTGCCAGTACCTCTTTTCTTATCTAATTATTGTTATCTTACAACTAATTTCGAAGTGGCTTTCTGGCTTCCGATTACAACATTGACCAAGTACATGCCGTGGGGCAAGGACTGGCAGTCAACGGTGCGGGTATGGAGACCTTCGGAGAGGCTACCGAGGTTTTCACGATAGACTACTTTACCGCTGAGGTCGTAGATGACAACACTGGCTTTGCCAGCTTTGCCAACATTGATTTCCATGGTGGCACGGTCAACAGCAGGGTTGGGATAGAAGCGAACGCTGTTGTCGCTGACGGAAGAGACGGTGGGGATGTCAAGATAGACATCGGGAGTTACAATCTCGTTGTTGTGGTCGGTGACATAGGTGCTGTCCATGAAGATACCACGGCCATAGGTGCCAAAATAAATGGCTTTGCTCCATTTGGTGCGGGGGAAGACATAGAGTTCCTCGCTGACACCGTCATGATCAACGTATTTAATCATGGGGAGGTCGCAGGTTACCTGATACATAGAGGTAACGGGGACGCCGCGGAAATCGCCGTATTCGGTCCAACTGGGAGCGTTGACGCTATTAGCTTTGAAGACACCGTCCTCAGTACCGGCAAAAATGGCACCAGTGGTGTACTCAACAAGTGCACTGTAAACAGGCATGGAAGCGGGGACAGAGATGTCGCTGATACGGTAATTTTCGGCAGAGGCGTTGCTTATATATACCATGTTGGCACCGGTTTTGCCATAACCGTCGAAGGTAAGGACAATACCATCCACGCCAGGACGCTGGTCAACAACGATGGAAGAGATGCGGCGTGCGAAGAAGCGGCTGGTGTCGGAAGCCATCAGAGTGTCGATGTCAGTGACACGGTTGCTGATTTTGTAGTTGGAAGCATCACGAATGGTGGAGATATTCTGGCTGTAGTCGATATTGTTCAAGCCACGGACACGGACAACATAGGACTGATCGCGGTCGGTATTTTCAACAACGATAAAGGCACAGTCACCGTCTTGTGACATGGCGGTGTAACGGACAAACAGGGTGGGCTCAAGAGCACCGTTGACACCATAGATGTGGCTCCAGAAACGAGTCTCGTTGGAGTTTTCGAAAACCTTGCGGAAGTCGGTGGGGAACCAGCAGTAGGAAACATTGGTGTTGCGGGGCATGTCGTTCTCAACGGTAACGGCAAGCAAACGGCTGAGGTAGGGCTGGGGAACGGTGTGAACCATCTCTTCACGGACTACGAAATTGTGGTCGAAAACATGATAGAAGGGATAGTGTGCATGAGCGGGGTCGAGAACAACGATGGAGTCACCAGCGTGAACGCGGAAGTTCTGGGAGAGGTCATAGCGCTGACCGTTACGACGGATATAGCTAAGGGTGTCGATGACGAACCTCATGCTGTCGTTGGTGTAAGTGTTGTGGTCAGTTTCCCAGAGGTAAATCTGGCCAATGGCGGGACCGCCTTCAATCTGGTCGGACATGAAAGCCTGGTCGCTGGTCCAGGTCTGGGTGTTGGTATAGTTGGAGTAGTCACCATAGGAACGGCCAATAGAGCCATTGGAAGAGGAGACAAAGATGGGACGGCGGGAAATGGGCTGATACTGGGTGAAGCGTGAAGCGGCAACTGCACCACCATCACCTTTCCAAATGATGTTGGCCATGTGGTTGGTGTTGGAACCAGAGTGGTCGTACCAAGTGTTATCGTTGAAGCCGCTGTCGTGCTCAACACGGGCTTCGATGTAGGGGCATGCGTTGCTGTTGGCGCCGCTGATGATAGAACCGTCGGGGCTTACAGCAAGGCTGTTAATCTGAACGGTGTTAAGACCACGGCTGTAGTTCTCGAAACGGATGATGTTGCCGTTGGAAGCGGTCTTGGCCAAGAAGACACCACCATCGGTGGCAATCACATATTCCTCGGTGAAAGAGAGGGTGGCAGGGTTCCAATAGACGATAGGGACGATGTCATGGATACCGGAGTGGAGGAAGCGGGTATTGGAGAAAACATAGGACATGTAGTCGCCAAAGTTGAGCTGGACTTCGTTGGAAGAGGAAATGGTCCATTGATAAGGAGCGTTCTGGACATAGCCTTTACCCATCCAGAAAGTGGAGCCGCCCATATAAACGCGGGAAGAGTCTACAGGGCTGACGGCAATAGCACCGCTGGTCTTGGCAGTGGATACGCTGTTGAAGGGAAGCACAGTGGGAGAAGAAAGGAGAATCCAGTTGTTGGTGTTTTTGGTGAGGTAAAGTCCTATCAGCATACCATTGGCATCGGAGGCCATAGCATAGAGCAATTCTTCGTGGCCAGGAGCAATGGCGAGGTCGATGCTGGCGGTGTTACTGCCAAAGCCGGCGCAGCTGCTGGTGATATTGACAATAGCTGAGGAGTTGATAACATCGCTAATCTTGTAAAGGTTGCCCTTGCTGGTGAAGAAAGCACGGTTGTACTGTTTGGAAACGACAATCGAACGAACTTCTTCGGAGAAGATTTTGGTGGGGGCACTGTTCCAGTCGCTCATCTGGGTGATGCGCCAACGGAAAAGTCCTTTCGGAGTAGCCACGTAGACATAATTGACACCACCGGCAGTCATCATGGACATGTGGTTGACGGAGGCGAAATCAGCATCGAGGTTGGTACCAGGGTTGGTGACACTGATGCGGGTGAAACGAGTTTGGGGATTGCCGTCATTGCGGTTAAAAAGGAACATGCCGCGGCCTAAAGCAGCCATTTTGTTCAGTTTGTTTCCTTTGTTATAGTAGCTCTCACCTGTGGCGACAAGAATGATACTGTCGTTAATCTTGAGCATGCTGCTGATGGGAAGGGTGAGTTCTTTGCCGTCGACATAGCAGGGAAGATACTGCCAAATGTCTTGGGATTTATCGGTACGGGTATATAAACCACCAGTGGCAGCACCGGCAAAGAGCACGCTGGAAGTATCGTCGCTGTAGGCCACAATGGAGGTCACACGTCCACCGATATTGTCGGGACCGATTTCAACCAGTTTGTTGCTTTCAAAATTCGCTTTTTGGGCGGTAGCTGTGCCTGCAAGGCAGACAAAGCAGCCCACAATCAAGCCGAGAAGTACTTTTCTACTTTTCATAAGATTTTAATATTTAATTAGATATTCAATTTTCGTTGTAGTATTATAATTAGCAAAGATACATTTTTTTTCTATAATAGCGAGGTTTTCATGCTAAAAAAACAAAAAAAGTGTACTTTTAGCAATAAAAAAAAAGGGATGGCGTTATCAAAGCGAAAAAAAAAAACGAAGGGCATACTACCAATGGAGGCCGCTGCGTTACGTCTTCCGAATCCTTTCCAGATTGGTGCATGCACCCTCGCGGGAACAATAAAAAAATAAAATGTATTGAAACAATTAAAATTATATGGAAAGTTTTGTCAATATTCAAGAATTGAATGAGCGCATCGCGAACGAGAGCGCTTTTGTGGATGCACTGACCCTTGAACTTCGAAAGAATATTATAGGGCAGAAGCACATGATTGAAAGTTTGATGATTGGTTTACTGAGCAATGGGCATATTCTGCTCGAAGGTGTGCCGGGCTTGGCAAAAACGCTTACCATCACTTCCCTTGCCAATGCTATAGATGCAAAATTCAGTCGTATACAGTTCACTCCCGACTTGCTGCCCGCCGACTTGCTGGGCACTATGATTTACAGCCAGAAAACAGAGTCCTTCAACGTGAAGAAAGGACCTATCTTTTCCAATTTCATCCTCGCCGATGAAATCAACAGAGCCCCCGCTAAGGTTCAGAGCGCACTTCTGGAAGCCATGCAGGAACGGCAGGTAACTATCGGTGAGAATACTTATAGTCTTGACGAACCTTTCTTGGTTATGGCAACACAGAACCCCATAGAACAGGAAGGTACTTATCCTCTCCCCGAGGCTCAGGTAGACCGTTTCATGCTGAAGGTCGTTATCACCTATCCTCAAAAAGATGAAGAACGGATGATTCTGCACCAACAGATGGGCAGTCCCGCCGCCAAACAACGCCCCATTCTGACCCCTGCCGACATCATCAAAGCCCGCAACCTGGTGCGTGAGGTGTATATGGACGAGAAAATCGAGAACTACATCACCGAAATTATCTTTGCCACACGTTTCCCTGAGCAGTACGGCCTGGAACGGCTGAAGGGTTTTATAGGTTACGGCGCCTCTCCCCGTGGAAGCATCAACCTGGCACTTGCATCGAAAGCATACGCTTTTATGCGCCGCCGCGGATATGTTATTCCTGAAGATGTCAGAGCCATGGCAATGGATGTGTTACGCCACCGTATTGGACTGACCTACGAAGCCGAAGCCGAGAACGTAACCAGCGAGGAAATCGTGAATGAGATTCTGAACCGTGTAGATGTACCTTAATAAGTAATTTAAGAAATTAAATGCACGGGAGGCTCCTCCCCCCGATTAAGGAACTCATCATCCACAGGTGATTATATGGAACAGAATAATGATATTATAAAGAAAGTACGCAAAATCGAGATAAAAGCTCGAGGACTCTCACGACAGTTGTTCTCGGGCGAGTATCACAGTGCCTTCAAAGGTCGCGGTATGGCCTTCAGCGAGGTTCGCGAGTACCAGTACGGCGACGATGTACGCAGTATTGACTGGAACGTCACGGCAAGGCTGCATCATCCGTATGTGAAAGTGTTCGAAGAGGAACGCGAACTCACCGTCATGCTATTGGTAGACGTGAGCGGCTCCAACCGTTTTGGCACCCACCACCAATTCAAAGAGGAACTGTTGGCCGAAGTGGCCGCCACTCTTGCTTTCAGTGCCATTCAGAATAACGACAAGGTCGGTATGATTATGTTCAGCGATAGGATTGAACGGTTTATTCCCCCTAAGAAAGGAAGCAGCCACATTCTCCGCATTATCCGCGAACTTATCACTTTCCATCCTGAATCCGACGGCACCGACCTCTCGGTTGCACTCCGATACTTCTCAAACGTTATCAAAAAACGCTGTACGGCCTTCCTGCTCAGCGACTTTTTCGACACCAACTATACCGATGCACTGAAGATAGCCTCCGGAAAACACGACCTGGTCGCTATCCGTATTGCCGATGAACGCGAAGCCAAACTGCCTGACCTCGGACTCGTCAAGTTCTACGACCCCGAAAGCCAACACACCCTGTGGGTAGACACCGCCGACCCCTCCATCCGCAGAGAGGTTGCCGCCCGATATTCGGCACATGTCAACGAGGTGGAAGAATCACTGCGTAGATATGGCATCGACCGCACGGTTCTCTACACCGGCGAGGATTATGTTAAGGAACTGAGAAAGTTGTTTGAACGCCGCTCGGACGGCATACGTTAGAATCATTAATTTCAAAAGAATGCGAGCTGCAATGGTTTTGGATAACATGAAAAGATTTTTCCTTCTGCTTCTGATATGTGCTGCTGTTTCCGCCCCCTGTACGGCACAACGGACTGCAACCACCCCGCAACCAACCACCGACGCTGAACCAGACCTCTCCCAAACAGGGAAGATAGCCTATCATTACAAGATAGACAGCAAAGAGATTATGCTGGGCGACCAGACGGTGTTGGCCATAGAGAAAACTCCCCTTTACCCCTCACTTGACGACCTTTCGACAGATGGCATCGTGGCTGTAAGGCAGTGGATGGACACCTCCAATGGCACCCTATATACGGCCCTCACCAGTTTCGAACCCGGCGAGCATTGGCTGCACATTGGTTCCGACTCCCTGCTGCTTAAGGTAAACGATGTGGCGAATGTGGATACCACCTCTACCGAAATCCGCGACATCGCCGACATTATGAACCAACCGTACACTTTCGGAGAAATTGCACGGACTATATTATTCTTCTGGTTGTTCTGGGCAATAGTGGCTGCCGCTGTATTGATAGTGGTACGAATCAAGAAACGCAAGCCACTTATCAGCCTGCCCAAAACGCCTCCCCTTCCTCCCGACACCCGCGCGCTGGAACGTCTCGAGGCGCTGAGGCGACAAGGACTCTGGCAGAAAGGTATGGTAAAAGAATACTATACCGAACTCACCGACAGCGTCCGTGTCTACCTCGAAGAATCATACGGCATCCAATCAACCGAAATGACCACCGGGCAGACCCTCGAGGCGTTCAAAAGTGCTCCTGTCTGCAACGAAGACACTTCCTCGATATTGAGCCAGATTCTCAATGCCGCCGACATGGTGAAATTTGCAAAGTCTATGCCGCAACCCTACCAGCACGACCTGGCTCTGGACCAAGCTCAACGCTTTGTAAAAACCACTGCCGAAATCTCCCGTCAAACCGAAACTCCCGAATCTGAAAATATTCCATCATGAATAACATAACTTTCGCACATCCGCTTCTGCTGCTGTTGCTGCTCGTCATACCGCTCATGGTGGTATGGTATATCATGCGATACCGCAAACAGAAGCCCGCGCTACAATTCTCAAGCATCAACCTGTTCAAAGGTGTCCGTCCAACGTTCCGCCAACGGGCTTATCCCCTGCTGTTCATTCTCCGCATGATAGCCGTTGGTGCGCTGGTCATCGCCCTTGCCCGCCCGCAAAGCATGCTCAGCCGCCAGGAGATGAAGGTGGAAGGCATTGACATCGTGCTGGCCATCGATGTCAGCGGAAGTATGCTCGCAGAAGATTTCCGTCCCAACAGACTCGAAGCAGCCAAGAATGTCGCTTCCGACTTCATCGAGGGCCGCAAAAACGACCGCATGGGTCTTGTGGTATTCTCTGGCGAGGCATTCACTCAGGTGCCCCTCACCATCGACCACAACGTGCTCCTTAAACAACTATCCACGCTGAAAAGCGGTATGATAAAAGACGGCACCGCCCTCGGCGACGGTCTCGCCACCGCCATCAACCGCATCAAGGACAGCCAGGCTAAGAGCAAAGTAATCATCCTCCTCACCGATGGTATCAACAACCAAGGAGCCGTCGACCCACAAAGTGCCGCCGAAATTGCCGCACTCTATAACATCAGGCTTTACACTATAGGTGTCGGCACCCAAGGCATGGCCCCCTACCCCATGCGCGACCCCTATGGGCGTATACACTACCAGAACGTCCCTGTCGAACTGGACGAGAATCTGCTTACCCAGATGGCTCAATCCACCGTCGACGGACAATATTTCCGCGCCACCAACAAAAAATCGCTGCAGCATATTTTCAAACAAATCGACGAAATGGAAAAGAGCAAAATCGACGTCACTCAGTATGCCCAGACAAAAGACGAATACCAAATATGGCTCGTCATTGCTGCCATCGCACTCTTGCTCGAAATCGTGCTTGGCCTTTTCTATTTCCGCAGCACCCCTTGACCATTTATCTAAACAAACATCAAAACATCCGTGATACACTTCGAACATCCTCAAATAATATGGTTCCTGCTCCTCATCCCGCTTGGAGTGGGACTCTGGATATGGCTCTCTATCCGCAACAAACGTCGGCTTGAACAATTTGCCGACCACAGCATGTTCGGCCGCCTCATCCCCGACGCCTCCCGCTGGCGTCCCGCTGTGAAATACGGCCTCATTATGCTTGCCTCCGCCTTCCTCATCCTTGCTCTCGCCAACCCCCAAGAGGGTAGCAAAATGGTAAAAGGCGAACGCATCGGCAGCGACATCGCCATCTGCCTCGACATATCCAACAGCATGATGGCTGAGGACATCCAGCCCAACCGTCTTGAACGTAGCAAGCGCACCATCAACAACCTCCTATCCTCGCTTGGCAGTGACCGCATCTCCCTCGTCGTCTTTGCCGGTAGCAGCTACGTTCAAATGCCCTTGACTAACGACTACAGTGCCGTAAAACTGTTCCTCGACCAAATCGACTGCAGCCTAATCAGTGCTCAAGGCACTGCCATCGGAGACGCCATCGAGAAAGGTATGGAAACCTTCGGCTATGGCGACCCCGACCGTGAATGGGTCAAAAATCAAGGCCGGGCAATCATCGTTATTTCCGATGGTGAAAACTTCGAAGACGATGCCGAAGCCGCTGCTCGCAAAGCCGCTTCCGAAGGCATTCTCGTCTGCACCATCGGCATGGGCCTTACCGAAGGAACTCCAATCCCCGAATACCGCAACGGCCAACGCGTAGGTTACAAACGAGACAACAGCGGCAACACCGTCACCACCCACCTCGACGAAGCCACCCTCACCTCCATCGCCCACGCTGGCAAAGGTGTCTATGTCCGTGCCAACAACATCAATTCCGGTGTCCAGGAAATCGTCAGCCTCATCGAAGGGCTTGAGAAAGACCACTACGGCGAAGCCATGTTCTCCGAATACGAAAGCCGCTACCAATACCCCCTGGCCGCGGCTATAGTCTGTCTCCTCGCCGAACTATTCATCTTCGAGCGCAGAAACAGAAAATTCAACATCGACAACCTTCTTAACCGACATAAAACGCTATAATTCTTCCATCCCATGAAATCCTTCAAATCATTCCTGATACTTGTCCTTGTCGCCGCCCTGCCCGTTCTTCTCTCCGCGCAGAACAGCACCGTTCGGAAAGAAACCCGCAAAGGCAACCGCGAATACAAAGCCCAGAAATACGACCGTGCCGAAGTCAACTACCTCCGTGCACTCCACCAGGACAGCAACGCTTACCGGGCTCAATACAATCTCGGCAACACACTCTACCGTCAGCAGAAATACAACGAAGCTATCAACCACTTCGACAAAGCCCTCGCTCAGCCAGGCCTCTCCGACAAAGAACGCAGCCGCATTCTTCACAACCGCGGCAACAGCTACCTTAAAGCCGGTCTCCAAAAAGAAAACCGTGCCGAAGGCATGCAGCAATTCCAGCAAGCCGTCAACGACTATCAAGAAGCCCTCAAACTCGCCCCCAAGAACGACGACACCCGCTACAATCTCTCCTACGCCAAGAAAATGCTTCAGCAAGCCCAACAGCAACAGCAGCAACAAGGCGGTGGACAAAACCAAGACAACAAAGACAAAAACAAGGACAAAAACAAGGATCAAAACCAGCAAGGCAACAACGGGCAAGACAATCAGAAAGACCAACAGCAGCAACAAAACAAACAACAGCAACAACAGAACCAGAATCAGCAGCAAAACCAACAAGACCGCCAGCAACAAAAGCAACAGAAAAGGCAACAGCAACAAAAAAAGCAAGATGCTGAACGTCTGCTCGAAGCCGTCAAAAACAACGAAAAGAACACCATGAAGGAGAACGCCAAAAAAGTAGAAGTGGCTGCTCCCCGCTCCATTGAAAAAGACTGGTAACAGCAACACACACCGCGATTATGAAACGTATATACATATCCCTCCTATTCCTTGCACTCTTCCTCGGCGCATCAGCCCAGGAACTCACCGTCCGCGCCCCTGGACGTGTAGAACAAGGCCGCCGCTTCGAAGTCCGCTATGAAGTCAACGACCGCGCCAGCGATTTCCGCGGCCCCTCATTCAAGGGCTTGTCTGTCCTCTCCGGACCCAATGCCTCCACCCAACGCAGTGTCTCCATCGTCAACGGACAGATGTCCCAATCCACCACTACGGGGTTCACTTATATCCTGTTGGCCGACGTAGAAGGCACATTCAACATCGGTGGCGCCAGCTGTAGCGTCGACGGCAAAAAAATAACCTGCCCCGGATTTACTATCACCGTTGAAAAGAGCAATCCCAACAACCAGCAGCAAAACGCCTATGGCGGCTCCCGCTCCAACCGTCAGTCCGCCCAGCAACCCGCTCAATCTTCCAACATCGACAGCAAATCCCTCTTCGCCCGCGCAAGCATCAGCAAAAACAACCCTTACCAAGGCGAGCAAGTCATCATTACCTATAAAATATACACCCAAATATCCCTCAGCCAGTACCAAATCGATAAACTACCCGGCAACAAAGGCTTCTGGAGCGAAGACCTCACCAAAGACGGCAACATCCACCAATACGAAGAAACCGTCGACGGACGCCGCTACATGGTTGCTGAAATCCGCCGTGGAGCCCTCTTCGCCCAAGAGAGTGGCAAACTCACAATCGAGCCCCTCGACCTCGATGTCCTTGCACTCGTCCAACGCCAGCGTCAACGTACAGGCTCCATCTGGGACCTCTTCGACGACCCCTTCTTCAACCCCACGCAGGCCGTTGAAAAACATCTCCGCACCAACAGCATCAATGTCCGCGTCAAACCACTTCCCAATGCACCCGAAGGTTTCAACGGTGCAGTCGGCAACTTCTCCATTAAGGCTGAAACCGACACCCGCCAAGTCCGCGCCAACGAAGCCATCACCTACCGCCTCACCATCAGCGGTGCAGGCAACCTGATGCTCATCGACGCCCCCAACATCAACTTCCCCAAAGTCTTCGAAGCTTACGACCCCCAAATCAACGACCACATCACCCGCAACAACAACGGCATTAGTGGAAGCCGTACCTTCGAATGGATTCTCATCCCACGCAACCATGGCGACTACGAAATCCCTGCCGCCACCTTTGTCTTCTTCGACCCCAACACCGGACGCTACGTCACCAAGAAACTCCCCGCCATTCCCGTCCATATCGACAAAGGCGACCCCAATTCAATGAAAAGCGTTACCAGTACCAAGAACGAAGTCAAACTCCTCAACAGCGACATCAACTACATCCAGACAAACCCTGGCCGTCTCTTCCCAACCAACCGAAAGGATGTCTTCCCCTGGTGGTTCTGGCTCACCCTGCTCCTCATCGTCGCCGCCACCGCCGCCGCCATCATCATCGGACGCCGACGTCAAGCCCAACTGCAGGACATCGCTGGCATGCGATTGCGACGCGCCACAAAAATGGCCCGCAAACGTCTCAAGACGGCTGCCGACTACCTCTACACCGGCGACGACAACCGTTTCTACGAAGAAATCTACAAAGCCATCTGGGGCTGCCTCGCCGACAAATACAACATCCAGCTCTCGCGCCTCAGCAGCGACACCGTCCGCGACTGCCTCTCCGAAAAGCAAGTACCCGAAGAGCAACAACAACGCATCCTCCAAACGCTGCAAAAAGTCGACTTCGCTCGTTTCGCTCCTGGCGATGCTGCTTCCCGCAAACAGGAAATATACAATGAAGCTCTTCAAATGATAGTCATGATTTAACACACACCGCACCATGAAGAAAATACTCGCCGCAATCCTCATACTCACCGCAATCAGTGCCTCGGGCCAAACTCCCCAAGAGCTCATGCTCCGCGCCAACAACGCCTACTCCCAAGGACACTTCGCCGAAGCTGTTGACTGTTACAACGCAGTCCTCAACGCCGGCTACCAGTCTGCCGACCTCTACTACAACCTCGGCAACGCGCACTACCGCCTCGACGAATACGGCCTCGCTATCCTCAACTACGAGCGTGCCCTCCGTCTCAAACCCAACTTCCGCGACGCTCGCCAAAACCTCGACCTCGCCAACAGCAAAACCGAAGAAGAAATTCCTCCACTCCCCGAAATATTCCTCGCCCAGTGGGCTCACAAAGTCGTCTCTTGGTTCAGCCCAACCGGCTGGCGCATCCTCTTCCTCTGCCTCCTCGCTCTCCTCGGTGCCATCACCGCCCTGTTCGTCCTCAGCAGCGACTACCGTTGGCGTAAAGGCTCCCTCATTGCAGGTTCCGTCACCACACTCTTCCTCATCCTATGCCTCGCCTGCGCCATCTCATCAAGCATCCGTTTCAACAGGCACAACCAAGCCATCGTCACCACACCCATGGTTGTTGTCAAAAGCTCGCCCGAACCCAACAGCATCGACAAACTCATCCTCCACGAAGGAGCAAAAGTCCAAATCGATGAAACCCTCGGCCAATGGCACAAAGTCCGCATCGCCGACGGCAACACCGGCTGGCTCCCCGTCTCGGATGTTACCACTATTTAGCGGACTTCAATTAATCACCCCGACGGGTGAGATTAGGAATAACTCCATACAAGCCGTAGGCAAAGTGCGGCAATTAACAGTAACAAGATACCTACGCCCAAGGAACGCGACAATGAAAACAAATAAATAGAACCCACCTTTAACCATTAAACATAAAAATACAAACCCATCCATGAAAAAAATACTGTTACTTTTCATCCTCTGTCTTGCCTTGCCGTCCCTCCTCGCTGCGCAAGACACTGTCCAATACGTCGACGACGAATCATGTGGCTGTGAACTCGTCTTCGTCAACGGCATTCAGACCACCCAGCAAGGCGAACTCTTCGGTTTCAAACGGGAAGACGGCTCCGTCATCGTACCAAACAAATACCGCTTTGTCGACAAATTCCACGGCAACTACTGCAAGGTCTACCTCGACTACAACCAATGCGGCCTCATCGACCGCAATGGCAACGAAATCATCCCCTGCCTCTACACCGATGTCAACTACCCCACCGACGGCATGATTCTCGTCCAGCAAGACAGCCTATACGGCTTCTTCGACACCACCGGCCGGCAACGTGTCCCTTTCGTCTATCGCGCAGCCTCCACCTATAGCGAAGGCACCGCCGTTGTCGCCATCGACGTCGACAGCACCTTTGTCGGCTACGGCTTCATCGACCACGACGGCAACATCGTCATCCCTCCTACCTTCGAATATGCACTACCCTATAGCGAAGGCTTCGCCGTTGTTAAAAACTACGACCGCTACGGTATGATCGACCGCACTGGACGCGAAGTATTCCCTATCAAATTTGAAATCCTCACTCCCGTCTTCGAAGGACTCTTCTTCGCCGGCGACGATGACGGTCTCGCACTCTACAACAGCAAATTCCGCCAACTCACCAAACCTATCTACACTTCTCTTGAAGGCAAAACCGAAGATCGCATCCTCGTCTCCCGAAACGGCAAATTCGGCTTCCTCGACGAGAAAGGCAAAGAAATCATCCCCTGCCAATACGACCAGGCTGGACTGTTTAAAGAAGGTCGCACCTACGTTTCCATCAACAACAAATGGGGCATCATCGACCGCCAAGGACGCACCATCCTCCCCATCGAATACGACAATAGTGGCTTCCGCAGCCAACTCTACATCTACCACGAAGGACTCGCTCTCATCGAAAAACTCGGGCAATACGGCTTTGTCGACCTCGAAGGTCACTTTCTCATCTACCCCTGCTTCGACGATGCCTACCACTTCGCCGACGGCCTCGCACCAGTCCATGTCGGACTCTGGGGCTACATCGACACCAAAGGCGACTTCTTTATCCCTCCCACCTTCGATATTGCTTCGCCCTTCGAATGGGGTCGCGCAGAGGTAATCTACCGAGGCGAAATCCACAAAATGAACACTGAAGGAAAATGCGTCAAAAACTGTAAAAAAGCACCCAAATCATGGAGACAATAGCCACCCACGACGGTACCGTCGTCAACTCTGCCAACGGCAAAGTTCAAGTCAAAATGCAAGTACTCAGTGCCTGCGCCTCCTGCGAAGCACACGCCCACTGTAGCTTCTCCGAAAAAAAGGACAAACTCGTCGACATCGACACTCCCGACTGGCAACAATACACCCCTGGCCAACCCGTCACCGTCATCATCAACTCTGGTCACGGACTCCTTGCAGTCTTCATCGCCTACGTCCTTCCAGCCCTGCTCATCCTCGCCACTTTCGCCACCCTTTACTCTCTCCACCTTTCTGAACTCCTCATCGCACTCCTCACCATCCTCGCTGTCCTCCTCTACGGACTTATCCTATACCTCTGCAGGAACCGTCTACAGCGCAAATTCACTTTCCGCCTCCGCAAAAACCCTTGACCCTCCCCCCTCCACACCCTCGCCTTATTCACATTAAGTCGTTGATTTTTTTTCCAAAAAACACCTTTTCAATCCAACAAAAAGGTATAATTTTGCATTTTGAAAAATAATATTCATCGCGCAATGAAAACAAATCGACAAAAACGCCTCAGCATAGCCCTTATCACGCTGACGGCCATGCTATTTGCCTCCCCTGTGAGTTCCTTCGCTCAAGACCCAGTGCTCCCTCCACAAACCGAGCACCAATACAACGATGACATACATTCGTTCATCATCAAACGCCTTCGCCAAAACACCCAGCAACGCGAAAAACAGATGAACAAGCAAATCCAGCAAATGCTCATCAACCTCCCCAACGCTGAAAAACTCTACGACGAAACCTTCGTCCGCATCACCACCGGCGTCCAAGAAGACACCACCGAAGAAGGCACACCCGAAATCAACTTCGTCTACAACATCTCCTACAACTGCCACCACTTCGAAGGCACCGAGGATGACTACCCCTCCGCATCCTACCTCTGGTCAACATCCAACTCATGCCGTGCTATCTGCAACCTCACCAAAACCATGATCGACCAAGAGCTCAGCGACATCTTCGCCCCCGGCAAAAAAACAACCATCACCATCACCTCCACCACCGACGCTGCCGAAATCGCCCACATCGAATATAAAGGCGAATACGGCGACTTCCGCTACATGCCTGCCATCTTCAACGACGAGAACGTCCGCATCTCTGTCGACACAAAAGACGGTATCACCACCAACGCACAACTCGCCTACCTCCGCGCCCAAAGCGTCCGCAGCTACCTCAAAGAAAACATCAGCAGCCTCAAAAATACCGACAACGACTACCATTTCGTCACCCGTTGCTTCGACATGACGGGTCCACACTACCGTCGCTCCAGTCTCCAGATTGTCGTCCACGGTGCCTTCGACGAAGCTGCCAAAACACTCGAGGCAGCACTCCTAAATGACGAATACGTCGACTTCAATATCCCGCATATCGAAGAAAATTCCAACAGCAAAACCTACGCCCTCATAGTTGCCGACGAAGAATACACCGCTCCTCTACCCAACTGCGACTACGCTAACAACGACGGCGACGTTCTCCACCAATATTTCGTCCACACCCTCGGCATCCCCACCCGCCACGTCAAAGTACTCCACAACGCCGGCCGTCAGGAAATCTACAACGAAGGCATCCACTGGCTCAAAGACATCATCAAAGCTCAATCCGGCAATGTCCACATCATCGTATACTATGCCGGTCACGGTGTCACCAACCAGAAATTCGCACCCTATCTCATGCCCAGCAATGTCGACGTTAGCAAAATTCGCGCCTTCCGCAGCAAAACCGGCGCCCTCCCTGAGGACATCGTGCTTAAAGGCGGCGATGCAGAAAAAATCCTCGAACAATGCATCTCCTTCGACACTCTCACCGGATGGTTCAACCGCGTCGAAGCACTCAGCTACACCTTCATCATCGACGCCAGCTTCGATGGCATTCAACGCTGTGGCAAACCCTTCTTCACCATCAAAAAAGAATCCAAACGCTACCGCACACCCCGTGTCCGCAGCGACATTGTCATCTTCATGGCCGCCGATGGCGACAAAACAGCCTACTCTTTCATCGACCAACACCACGGATTCTTTACCTATTACATCCTTAAAGAACTCAAATACACACGAGGCGAAATCACCTTCCAAGAGCTCTTCAACAACGTCACCAAAAACATGGCCTACGAAACCTCACTGCAAGGCAAACTCCAAGAGCCAAGCATGATAATCGGCGGCAAACTCGGTGAAAACTGGGGTGCCAGAACCTTCATTAACAACTAATGCACTCAAGCATGCAGCACACTCCTGATTTCATCACCCATCTCAAGCCTAACGAAATCTTCGTCTTCGGCAGCAACCTCGCCGGTCACCACGGTGGAGGTGCTGCCCGCATTGCCTACGAACGCTTCGGTGCCGTCTACGGTCAAGGAGTCGGTCTCCAAGGTCAATCTTATGCCATCCCAACCATGCAAGGCGGCGTCGAAACCATACGCCCCTATGTCGACGAATTCATCTCTTTCGCTCAACAACACCCCGAACTAACCTTTCTCGTCACACGCATCGGTTGCGGAATCGCAGGCTTCACCGACCAACAAATAGCACCACTCTTCTCCGACGCCCACCTCATCCAAAACATTATCCTACCACAAGGATGGTAATCCCCAAGCCAACTTTTTTTCACCCTACACATACTAATAACACCACATCTACGTTATTAACCCAATTTAAAACTAAAACCCGAACATAGAATCATGAAAAAAATTATCCTCGCAGCCACCATCATGCTGCTCACCCTCGGAAACATCCAAGCACAAAACAACTTCCGTGGAATCGTAAAATACAAAATCGAAAGCACCGGTAAAGTCGACATCAGCATCAAACCTGAACAATCTACAACCGAAATCAAAGTCTACGACAACAAAATTCTTTCAGGTCAAACCATCCAGACCGACTTCAAAGTAGCCCAGGCAGCCGACTTCAGCCAGGCCATCGCCTACCTCGCCGCCAACGGCATTGAACTCGAAACCTACACCGGTGACGGTAAATTCATCGTCCGCGCCGAAACCACCAAAGAAGCCATCGACAGCGGTTACATCGAAGACAAAGTAGCAGGTCATTACTACTACGAAATCGTCAACGAGACCAAAGACATCCTCGGCTTCACCGCTCAAAAACTCATCATGCACCGCTATGACGAAGAAGGCGTTGACAACCCTGCCGAATGCTGGTTCACCACTCAAATCGGACCTGAATACTGCATCATCCTCGGCAACATCAAAGGCTTCCCCCTCGTCTTCACTCAAGAACTCGGCGAAGGCCGTGCCATCACCTACACCGCCACTGAAATCGTTAAAGGCAAAGTCAAAGAAACCGAAATGCTCCTTCCTGCAGGCTACAAAGACGCCACCGAAGAAGAATTCAAAAACTTCATGACCGAACTGCAAGAAGCTGCTTCCCTCTTGGAAGAATAACCCCGTCCATCTGGACAACCCCTCTTCCTTACAAAACGACAACAACAAAACAGGAGGGTTTGAGGACAATGGAAAAATCCATCCCTCAAACCCTCTAATCAACAAAAAACACGCCCATCCCCCACCACTCACAAACACCACACCCTATGCCCAAGTCACAAAAATCAAAGAAAAAGACACGCCCCACCAGCCGCTTCATCGAATACTGGCGCACTCAACGCTGCCGCAAACTGAGGGGCTCCTGCTACATCCTTCTCTCTTTCTTCCTTGCCATCGCCATGACCTCATTCTTTATCTCATGGCCTTCCCACAACAACTGGCTGGGCACCTTGGGCTACCACCTCTCCGAAATCATCATCCAAAACACATTTGGCATCGCCTCCTTCGGCCTCGCATTCCTTCTCTTCATCTACGGCCTGCGCCTTTGGAATAAGAACATCCTCCCATGGACAAAAACCCTTTGGTCAACCCTCTTTTGGATGATATGGGTCTCCTCAGTCCTCGGTTACATCTTTGGCAACTTTGGCAAAAACAACGAAATCTTCGGTAACTATGTAGGCGTAACAGGCGACTTCATCGCTCACGGATGCTACCGTCTCATCAAATGGGGAACACTCGTGCTCTTCGCCTTCCTCGCTGTGGTTTTCCTCGTCATGGTACACCGCGTACACATCCGCCCCCCAAAGGTCAACATCAACCTCAGCCAAATCAAAAATATCATCCCCGCACCGAACGCTAAAGACCAATCCCAGGTTCGCTCTACCTTCGCTCCTCCTTCGCTCGAATCAGAATCCGACCCAGAGCCAAAATCAGAGCCCGAACGCCCCGCCGCCCAACCCGAAAATGGCAAAATAACCTTCTCCATCGACGACGAATTCTCCCGCGTCAACCAACGCTCGCAAAACTCCACCCCAAAAAACACACAATCATCCAACACGGATCCGCACTCCGACCCCCTCTTCACAATCGCCGACACCCAGCCCTCAAACCCCGAACCTCCCGAAGAAGAGCCCTCCCGCTACTCTGAATTCGAAAACGTCCATACCTCCCATCATTACACTGTCGATGAACTCTACGACCCTCACCTCGACCTCAAGCAATACATCATGCCCAGCACCGACCTCCTAACCGACTGGGAAACCCGCAACGCAAAAGTCACCAACGAGGAGCTCGTATCCAACAAAGACCGCATCGTAGAAACCCTCCGCAATTACAACATCGATATCGTCGAAATCACAGCCTCCCCAGGACCCACCGTAACGCTCTACGAAATCAAACCCGCTCCTGGCATCCGTATCTCCAAAATCAAAAGCCTCGAAGACGACATCGCCCTCAGCCTCTCTGCCCTTGGCATCCGTATCATAGCACCCATCCCAGGCAAAGGCACCGTCGGCATCGAAGTCCCCAACGCCAAACCCCAAATAGTCTCCATGAAAAGCATGCTCGATTGCGACGCTTTCCGCAACAGCGGCAAAATGGAACTCCCCATAGCCTTTGGCAAAACCATCAGCAACGACCCCTTCGTAACCGACCTCGCCAAAATGCCCCACCTCCTCATGGCAGGAGCCACCGGCACCGGCAAATCCGTCGGTCTCAATGCCGTCATTGCCTCCCTTCTCTTCAAAAAACATCCCTCCGAACTCAAATTCGTCATGGTCGACCCCAAAAAAGTCGAACTCTCCCTCTACAACAAAATCGAACGCCATTACCTCGCCAAACTCCCCGACTCTGAAGAAGCCATCATCACCGACGTCAAGAAAGTTGTCCGAACCCTCAACTCCCTCTGCATCGAAATGGACCAACGCTACGACCTTCTCCGCAAAGCAGGCGTACGCAAAATCACCGAATACAACGACAAATTCATCCACCGCCAACTCAACCCTGAAAACGACCACCGCTTCCTCCCCTACATCGTACTCGTTATCGATGAATTCGCCGACCTCATCATGACTGCGGGCAAAGAAGTCGAAATGCCCATCTGCCGCCTCGCCCAACTCGCCCGCGCCGTCGGCATCCACCTCATCATTGCAACCCAGCGTCCTACTACCAACATCATCACCGGCACCATTAAAGCCAACTTCCCCGCTCGAATAGCCTTCAAGGTCACAAGTGGCATCGACTCTCGAACCATCCTCGACTGTAGTGGCGCCCAACGCCTCATCGGCCGTGGCGATATGCTCATTTCCCTCTCCGGTTCCGATCTTGTCCGCATACAATGCGCACTCATCGAAACCGAAGAAATAGAAGAACTCGCCGACTTTATCGGCTCTCAACGAGGCTATCCTGAAGGTTTCCTCTTGCCCGAATACCTCGACGAGAACGAAGAACCCAACAAAGACTTCGATCCAAAACAAAAAGACGAATTCTTCAACGACGCTGCCCGCCTTGTCGTCGCAAGTCAGTTCGGCTCAACTTCGCTCCTCCAACGGAAATTGCAACTTGGATACAACCGTGCAGGACGAATCATCGACCAACTTGAAGCGGCAGGTATTGTCGGCCCTTACAATGGCTCTAAGGCCCGCGAAGTACTCGTTCACGACGAAATACAATTAGAAGAGATTCTTCGAAATCTCTAAATCACCCTGTTCAATTCAAATGAACCCCACCGAAGACTATTGTGTAGCCCACACCACACCCCTCGACGACCAACTTAACGCCGTCTATCGTTCCGTCCAGCTTCATACTGCCAACCCACACATGGCTTCATCTCCCTATCAAGGCATCTTCTTACAGATGCTTGCTTCCTCCCTTCGTCCTGACATCGCTCTTGAAATAGGAACTCATGCTGGCTTTGGCACTTCTTGTATTGCGAGAGGTTTAGGTCAGAACGCTACGCTACACACCATCGAAGCCAATGAGGAATACGAACCTCTCATCCGAGAACATACCAAGATGGCAGGTATACAGTCAAACATACAGATTCATATAGGAAACGCCGAACAAATCATACCATCACTGCCCGATGGAATAGGGCTTGCATACATTGACGCCGATAAAGAGAACTATCCTCGATACTATAACCTGATATTGCCCAAGATGAAGGAAGGCGGAATCATCCTCTTAGATAATATGTTGTGGTATGGGAGGGTTGTTGACCTTGAATGTAACCATGATGCTGTAGAGAACCAACTACGATGCAATCGCGAAGCACGTATCATCCACAAACTTAACCAAGATATAACCGCCGACGAACGAGTCGATAATATACTGCTGCCTTTCCGCGATGGAATAATGATGTGCAGAGTTCGTTGAACAGGTAGAGCATCGCTCAGGAAAAGGAACAAGGTAAATTGTTGTGGTAATGTTTTTTCTTGTATATTAGATTTTTTTTGTATCTTTGCAATTTGAAATAAAAGATTCACCATGAAGAAAGCACTCTTATTATTGGCTGTTGCAATGCTGACACTGACTGTGTCATGCAAGAAGGAGAAGAATTGCCGATGCGCTGCCATGGGCACTCAGAATGTGCAAATTATAACTATTACGAACGGCGACTGCCACAAGATTCTTTACTCGAGTTACCTTGACGTACTGGATGTGGTGCATCTAGACACGCTGGTGTGCACAGACTTCCCGTTTGAGGCCGACTCTACAATACGGTACGCAAAATAAAATAGCCTCCGCAACGAACAAGTAAAAGTACAAGACCATGAAAAAAGGAATAGTAATCATAGCTGGTCTCCTGTTGGCCGTTAGCCTGACGGGATGCTCCAAAAGCACCAAATGTAAATGCGTTGCCAAAGAGGCTGTTGACGCCCAGGGACGCCCCCAAATTACGTTTATTGATGTCAGGGGGATGTCTTGCTCTAAGTTAACACATCTAGGCACAGAACGCTTATTGGAGGGTGAATTGGTGCGCGAGATGGAAGTTGTGACTTGCGAGAAGACCGATGAAGCGGTTCGCTGAGAATAGAGTTTTCAGGATTTTTGCCTTGGTGATGAGGATGGCACTGGGTGCCTTCTTCATAGTGTCGGCCGTTGCGAAACTGCTCGACATTGATATGTTTGAGTTATATGTTTTCTCATACAATATCTTGTCGTTGAAATGTGCTATCTTGGCGGCTCGGCTTGTAATTGTGGCTGAATTGTGGATTGGCCTCGGTTTACTCTCTAATGTGTGGAAACGATTTGTTGACTCCTGCACATTGTTGATGTTAACGGGTTTTACATTGTTTTTAGGTTATGCCGCCTTGATAGGGCGCACAGACAGCTGCCAGTGTATGGGGTCTCTGTTAGAGATGAATCCACTGCAGTCAATTCTAAAAAATGCGTTGCTTCTTTTAGTGCTGCTGGTTGCGATGTATGCCAAGCCTTGGAACTGGAAGCCACGTTGGTTTGTGTGGCTGCCTGTTTTGCTTGCTCCATTGGTAACCGTGTTTATTCTGTCGGCACCCGATAATTGGCTCTTCGGTCCATCGGAGGAAGTCTACAACAAAGAGGAACTTCAAAAGGCAATAGCTCCTTCCGGTGAGTTGGCTCCCCTGAACCTTGACGAAGGTAGGCATCTATTAGCTTTTGTAACGCCCGGGTGTCCCATGTGCAAAATGGCTGACGAGAAACTGACTTATATCTGCAACCGTAACAAGCTGGACACCGCTGAGTTTGTGTATTTTATTCCCGCTCACGACAGTACTATCGTTCCCTTGACAAGGGACAGCAATTCTTTTCTATATCCTGGATATTTGATTAGAAGCATGACTTTTGCGCTGATTACCTACGGACAACGGCCTATCGTATTTTTGATGGAAGACGGCGAGGTGAAGACGACTTACCACTACCGTAATATTGACGAAGAACAGATTGTTGATTTTTTGACTGATGAAGACTAAGTTTTATTCCCATAAAACAGCAAGAAATGTTGTTGCAGCAGTAGCGGTTGCTATGGTGTGCCTGGTTGCAACATCGTGCAATAAGCGATGCCGCTGCATGAGGAACGACAGCAGCCTGGTATATTACACCCCTGAACAATTGGAGAGTCTGGGCAAGAGCTGCTCCGATATGATGTATATGGAGGGATTGGCTGCCCAGTATTATTCCTACTGCGAATGGGATTATTAATATAGCCACAAGAACACTTCTGGCCTGTCACAAACCAATATAGACGTGAAACCATAGGAAAAGAAATCCAGATGGTTTCGCGTCATCTTTTTGAATGGATTGAAACGGAGGATTAACGTATGAGGGTTACGGTGCCGTCGAGGACTTTCCAGTTGTTGTCTTTGGTGTCGATATAGCGGATATGGTAGACATAGGTACCTTGTTGGCAGG
>ONIP01000008.1 GCA_900317955.1 uncultured Bacteroidales bacterium | reverse complement strand
GCTTCGTGTGGGGTTAATAGGATTAAGCGCTTTCAGCACGTTTATCGGACACTAACGAAATAAAATTTTCAAAAAACTGTTTTTGCCCCGATTTTTTTAGTAACCTGAGACTAATAAGACCATACCTATTCCATAACCGTCCTGGAACAGGGCCTGTGTACTGAAAGTACAACAATGATTCTAAGACAATAGCGTACCTTCGGCACGCAAACCAACCGCACACCATACCACTCACTGTGGAGACATGGCTGTTCTCCTTTCGGCAGCGACAACATACATGGCTTTCAGAGTGTTATTCGTCTCACATCCTATTAGAGTGATTTATAGAAGTCCCTTTAAAAGTTTTGAAACAAAAAAGCCTTTCGTCGACGATGCTTTGATAACATAGCAGCCTTCGGGCAACTGACCTACATACAATTTCTGTCCTTCAGATACGGATTCTCCAACAAAGACAAGTCTCCCCAACGCATCATACACTTCCACCCTACAAGGCTCATTGTCCAACCCTTCCATCACAACATAATCATGCGCTGGATTGGGATAAACGGTCAAAGGACTCAGCACAGTCCTGTCAGCAATCCCGTTCACACCTTCATATTCATACAAGTAATCGCATACATGTTGCAACACAAAGTCAACATCAAGCGAATGCCACTCCTCTCTATCATACACATGTGTATTCTGATAGGCAACAGGCCGTGTCAACTCCGGATGCCACGGGAACAAAGTCTCCGCCATTGTCATGTCCATGTCGAAAGAATAGACTTTTCTCTCCACCTCACGATTGACATTATCATAGCGATGATACTCCTCACAGTCGTTACTAATATTGTATGAGTATGTAGCATATCCATTATACACCCAATTGCGGCCGTCTTGACTCAAACTGTCATACTCCCCCACCTTCAAACCATCAGCATACTCTGTCACTATCTTCTCCGAAGGTGTCAAACCCACGCCGTCATAGCTGTACCACAACTCGCACACCTCATTGCCGTCCCGGTCGTAAGCATACTCCACCTTCTGGAACAAAGATCCGCCCATTGTTAGCTCCGACAGAACAATCAAACCGGCTTCATTATACGTATAATTATAAGTGCCGCCCAACTCCCACACACCGTCGAAATTATTGTAATTGCTCCGCGAAGCAATCAAACCGGCATCATTGTAGCCATAATCCACATAATAGACATTCTGCCACTCACCGCCCAGCAACTGCCACCCCGAAAGTCTCACCATCTGGCCAAGCTCATTATAAAACAGCGAGTCGATTAAATTGTACTCATTCCTGACAACCTCCCTCACTTCCACCAATTGCATCTGTTCATTGTACGAAAACTGATCTGTCTGGTAGTTATCGTTGGTTCTAAACGCCTTCATTCTATAATGATATCCACTCTTGGCAACGCCACGCTCAATCATGGAAATAGTGTTTCCGTGTCGACTATAATTCTCAATGCCTTTGACAATCTTATTTGGCGACTGTGCCGAAACGCCAACGGCCAACCCGCACAACAGAGCGGAAACAATCATTTTTCTCATATCTTTTTATATTTTTTTTTATAATTGGGAATCATCTCACTATCGGTTTGCCAGCCTTCTGCCAAGCCATAATGCCTCCGTCAAGGTCGATAACCTTGTAGCCCATTTTCACCAATTCTTTGGCTGCGGCTTTGCTGCGACGGCCTCCACGGCAATACACTGCCACAGTGAACTGCTTCTTGATGCCAGCCGCTTTCCATTGCTTCTCAAAATCGTCACCCCAAACCACGTTCCGAGCACCCTGCAGGTGTCCTTCGGCATACTCCTTGGGGGTTCGGACATCCACCAGCACTACACTCTTACACATCATTCGCTGTGAAAACTCCTCCACAGCCAATGACTCTACTTTTGCCTGCACAGCCTGACTTTTCTCTGTCTTGGTCTGTTGGCGGCAACCGCCCTTTTGGGAGCAGCATTTGTGACTCGTTTCCTGTGCCTCTACGGCAAACATCATATTCAACATCATTGCCAATACAAATAATCTTTTCATCATATTGTTTGTGTTTTATCTACAATACAGCAATCCCATTTTGTCCATCGCGTCACATACTATAATCCTCAATCCTTTTCAAGAACCACTTGTTGTCAACCAATCCGAAACGGTATTCTACCAAAACTCCATTATCGTACCCTTGCACTATCATAACCGTCGCGCCGTCCGAAATGCTCGGCCCAATCTTCACAATAAAATCGGAAAAAGGCACACACTCTCCCCAATCCTTTTCATCAACCATAACCTCCTTAACGGTATCCTCTTCATGCAGCAATGCCTCCACTGGAAACAACACTCTTGACTGCTGAAACCCGCAATCGCTCACAAACCGCTCCACAAACTTTGAAAAATCCTCAACTTTCTCCTGCCCACGGCAAATGCCCGCCGACAGAACCACCGCTACAAAAAACAGCAAAATTCTGATTATCTTATTAATAGCACTCACTCTACCATCCTTTTTACATTTACAAATATACATATTTTTTTATAACTCAACATTTTCCAGTCTAAAACACAATTATCATCATCCATGAAAAGGAGAACGCGTGAGGGTTAAACCATCAGTTGAGCTGGCCTGAACTGTTGGAAGTTCTATCCAGTTCGTCGAGGGTGCCGACATTCCTGTGCTTCAGCGGGCGCTGTGCCGAACCAAAGTTCCATTGCAGGCCGATACTGACTTTCTGCATCAAATAATTCTGTTCGTATTGCGAAACAACCCCGTCAGCATACACAACATCGAAACTGTTGCTCATGGTGCGCAACAGGTCGTTCACTTGCAGTGAGACGAGCAAACGACCTTCGAGAGCAGTCTTTTTCACCCCCAAATTGACCATTTCGTTGGAACTGGTCTGCAAATACCCAACAGTGATAGGCGTTGAATAGTAGCCGTCAAGTTGCACCTTCCAGTTCTTAGGCAGGTTGAAGGAAAGGCAGGCGTATGCCGTGCCAAGGAACGAATGACGGTCGTAGACAGTCGGAGCACCGTTCTGACCAACAACACGGCTGGTAGAGTTAACCTCTAAACTGCGATAGTCGTAGGCATTGGCGTTGAGCGTAAATGAAATGTATTTGCCCAAAGGCAACTCTGTCAAAGCCACGCCGCCACCAAGCAACGTAGTGGAACCGAAATTGTCGTAGTGCATCACTTGGTCGCCCGTAGCCGGGTCGAGAGTGGGTATTATGGTAAGCTGGTCTTTGGTATAGATATAGTTTCCCGTCAACGTCAAATATCGGCCAAAACCTGCCGTCAACGCCACATTGTCGCTATAACTGGGCTTCAGGTCGGGGTTTCCCATGTTCGATGTATGGGCGTCGACATAATTTTTAAAGGGGTTTAGTTGGTTGTAGTTGGGTCGAGTGATGCGACGGGTGTAGGTTAGGCCAAAACGTTTCATCATGTCGGGAGTATTGTAACCCGCATAGAGTGTGGGGAAAAGGTCGAATTAATCCTGTTTAACTGTGCGCAGCGTATTATATGCATAGGTGTACTCGCCGCGCAAACCCGCCTTGACCGTCCAACATTGGCCGAACTGTCGAGCCAGTGTGGCATACACAGCCCCGACATGCTCTGAATAGTCGAAGGGATTATCAACAGTGTTGCCGTAAATCGTGTCATTACCCCGGTATTGGATGCTGTTAATCTGGTTCAGCAAATTGTCGGTATGGGACAGTGCCCACTTGGCTCCTGCCTCCATCATATAGCCGCCAAGCACCACACTCTGATAGTCGACTTTGGCACTGTAGATATCAATCGTGTTGTCGCTGTGCAGGGTAAGATACTTAACCGAATCATATTTCTGACCCTGCCACACCATCGGCGAGAGGATGGGCAGAAAAAAGTTGTTCTGTATATTGTCGGCCGAGGTTATGTTATGGAAATAGTCAAGGTTTGCAGTCAACTCGGCAGCGCGCGACTCATCAAAGACATGGGTGAAATTCAAGTTGCCCATATATTGCTTGAGCGTATACTCTGTAATAGGCTGCGAAAGTATCTGCTGCATCGTCTGCCCTCCCGTTTTCTGGTAGGAAAAACTGGAGTCGTCCCATTGGCGTACAGAGGCCCTGGGCATGGTAAAAATCACACCCAGAGTATTGCGGCTGTCAATAAACCAGTCATTGCCCATCTTGAATGTAAGGTTGTGCGAGTTGATGTTGCACAGCGAACCACTGTACTGCTCAAATCCCACGCCGCCAAAATCGGCTTTGGTGGAGGTAATCAGGTCTACCCCCATTTGGCTGGCCTGCTCGGCAATCTGCACAAAGGTATTGGTTTTCTCGGTCCTCAAACTTACGTTGGCACTAATGCTATGGTCAAGGAACAACTGAGAGCGCGCTCCCCTGCCCTCCATCTCGCGGTTGAAACCCATGCCGCCCAGATTGGCAGAGAACGAACCATTCAGTCCCTGTGCAAAATGGTGTTTTGTACGTATATCGATAATGCCCCCCTGTCCTTCGGCGTCGTATTTTGCCGACGGGTTGGCGATAACCTCAATGCGGTCGATACCCGTGCCGTCGGTGCCGCGCAGGAGGGTTTCAAGGCCTTTGCCGTCGAGGTGCGAGGGGCGACCGTCAATCCATACGGCTACCGGCTTCCCGTTGAGGAGCACATTGCCGTCCTTGTCGATGCTGACACCGGGGGCTTTACGCAACAAGTCGAGGGCATTGCTGCTCTGTGCAAAGGCACTCTTCGACACATTCATCACCAGTTTATCCATTTGCTGCTCTACCACTGGAACCTTGTCAACCACCTGCACGGCCTGCAACATATTCGCATCGGGAGCAAGGGCGATGGTGGGCAGGTCTATTCTGGCCTTGTCGGCGTTGAGCGACTGGTAATGGGTTTGATAGCCGATAAATGAGACCGACAACAGATATTGTCCACGTACCGGAATATCGACCCGGTACTCTCCGTTGTCGATTGTCACAGAACCCGCCACTACCGTGCTGTCGGCACTCATAACCGCCACCGTGGCAAAAGGCAACGGCTCATTATTTGACTTGTCTATGACCGCGCCGCGGAGTACGGTCTGTGCCGAAAGTGCCATGGAGATGCACACAAACAGGAGTGTGGACACATACTTTTTCATGGGTTACATATTTATTTTTGTTACTTTCTATTCTTCAACCGTCTCAATCAGGAAACTGACGGGACGAAAGCCGTCGTTGCAGCTAATCATAGCGCTGTGGGGATTCTTCATCCAACCATCGAAGAAGTCGCCTCCACCCTGCGCCAACACTTCGACAAACTCGCGCATGGTCTTCCATGCCTCAGGGCACAGGCCTTCGGGTTTCTTCCCATCCACGCTCACCCACGATGTACCCTTACTCACATCGCAAGTATGCTCGATCGGGTTTTCGTAAAGAGCCTGCAAATCTTTGTAATCGGCTTTTCGTATAGCTGTAATCTTCACCTTTTTCATGCTGCAAAGATACAAACTATTTTACAAAAGAGGGAGAAAAAAACATCACTCCACCGTCAAACGGGCGGCAAAATGGCTGTGTCCAGACGTGTAACGAACAAGGTAAATGCCTCTTGTCCATTGCGAAAGGTCTATTGTAGTGCGACGAGACACCGTGGCTTTCCACACTTCTCGTCCCCACATATCCGTCACCGTGAGCAGGCAACCGTCGAGGGGCAGAGTCACCACCACCTGCTTGCGGGCAGGATTGGGGGCAAGCACCATGCCACCCGTGCCGCCGCTCACCGCAGGCACCCCAATGTTGGCAGTGCTGTCGGTGAAGAAAAGCACGGTATCGCTCCAACGGCTGAAGAGAGTGTCGGAACACTGGGCACGCACGGAGGCTTTATAGAGTGTGGCCGGACGCAGAGTGGATAACATTATCCGAGGTATACTTAACTGGAGTATGGTGTCTTGTTGGGAGGAGATGAGATGCAGTTGCCATTGGTTGGCCTCGTCGGTGCTTTGCCATTCCAGAGTGGCGGAGATGCTGTCGAAAGTTCTCACCGTCAATCCCTCGGGAGTGGGACACACAGGGGTCAACGTGTCGGTGGCGAAAACGATACTATCGCTCCACATGCTGAAGAGGGTGCCGCTGCATTGTCGCCTCACAGCAAGGGTGTAGGTTGTGGCGGGCAGCAGCTGGTCAAAGAAATAGGTACTTTGCAAAGAGGTGTGATAGGATGTGTCGCCCCAAGGGTCGGACAACCTCAATTGCCATAGAGCGGTGCTGTCTTCGGGCAACCAACCCACGGTGGCAGTAACAGTATCGAAGGCGATAACTTCAAGGCCAAAAGGAGGCGGACACTGCGGCAGCCCCTCTGTCCTGACCGGCTGCAAAGGCTGCCACGATGAGATGTCGGGTGTGAGCGAGTCACACAGGGCTTTCACCCAGAAATGATAGAGCGTGTCGGGAAGGAGGTGTCCAAAAGACACTACCGTGTCGGAGGCGGGGACGGAAACAAGGATTGCCGTGCTGTCGTCGGGGTTGTTGTTGATGGAACAAGAAAAGAGAAGCGAGGTGGTGTGTGGCTGCACCGAACTCCAACTTAGGGCAATACTGTCGTGTCCCGTATAGACTGGGGCAATGCCGATTGGCGGACGGCAACCGGCAGCCTCGACAAGGAAATTGTCGAAGTATACTGAAGGGAATGCGCCACGCAGCAGAACGACAATGGTGTCACCCGCCATCGACGAGTCGGCGTAAAAAGAATAGCTGTTCCACGCGGTAGTGGTGAGATGTTCGGCACCGATATAGGTATGTACAAGGCTGTCGGCAAGCACTATTTCACCATTCACCACACGCAGAGTTCCTGCCCACATATAGGTACCCACGTATCCAGTGAAGTCGCTATAATGCGTTGGGTAAGCACAGCTGGCCAGGAAAGAGACATGCAGACCGCCTTCCGGCACAACAATCATAGGCGAGGCGGCAAAGGAACTACCCACTGCCAGTGAGTAGCCGCTGAAAGCATGGTCAATCACCACACGCATGATAGACAACTCGTTTCCATTACTTGCCCAACACATGGAGGGGTAGCCGGGAGTGCTGCTGTTGAAATCGTTGTAATAAGGCAAGGGATAGACATCGCAACGGGTGAGGACATTGCCCACATTGAAAGGGAAACTGGTGTCGGAACCGCAAATGCTGCTCACCGAAAGGGTGTAGGAGGTGTTGCCCGTCAGGCTGTCGAGGGTGGCATGGGGCTGGTTAGTGACATATTGCATCACGCTGTCGCCGCCTTGGCAGGTGAGCAGATAGGCGTCGGCACCTGTGGAGTCCCACGAAAGCGAAATGGTGTGGATGCCCACATTGGTGACGGTTGCATTTTCGGGACGGCGACAGGAGTCGAGGGATGTGACAGAGACTTCGTCGATGCTGGCCGTCATGCGACCGACTTGATTGCAGATGAATCGAAAAGCCACATAATATTGCACATTGGGGAGGCATTGGGGCACCGTGTCGGTGGAGAACTCGAAGAACTCGTTTTCATAAGAAGATGTACGTGGGGGAACCAAAGGAATGAAAGTAGAGGTGTCGGAGAGCGAGGACATCAAGCCTGCAGAGAAATGCAAGGAGCTGTTGCGTGACATGGTGAGACGGTAACTGACATGCAGACGGTTGCCGTAAGCAGGGATGAGCGGTGTGGCGGCAATGCAGGTGTCGCCGTTTTTTGAGCCAAAGTACAGTCGGCCGCTTTGTATTTTGGGGTACATTGGCTGGGTGGCGGGATAGGCCTCGGTCTGCGCCACGGCAGTCCAACATTCGGGTAGGAGCCCTGAGCAGGAGAAGTCCTCAAATAAAGGAATGGGGACATATTCCGGGCACGGAGTATGGAACAGAAGCGTACGCGAACCCGTCATAGTGTCGCCGGTGTGACAGATGGCAAAGAGACGGGCATGGTAGTCGGTGGTGGGGAGCAGAGAGTGGAGCGTCAAAGCTGTGTCGTAGGTCATAATGGTTGTGTCTGTTCCGCCGTCGATGCCATATTGAACCAGATAGGCGGCGGCAGTGGAGCAAGTATTCCATACCAATCTTACTGCATCGGGCTCAAGCGAGTCGAAATAAAGTTGCTCCACGGGCAGACAGTCGGCCACGGTAATATCCATGGTATCGAAGCCGAAACGGTCCCCAGTTCCTGTGCAACGGAGTGCAAAAAGCCGCCCATAGCCGCTGTAGTTGGCAAAAGTGAGGGTGGTGTCGCCTTGGGTTATTGAGGAACGCCCGTTCAAAGCCACAGTGTGGAGCCATTCAATGGCCGAGGTGTCTTCGGGGCTGTCGCTCACACCCACTTCAAACCGATGGAGGTTCCCTGTATATTTTGTATAAGCAAGACGCAACTGCAATTGGCGGACATCCTCCGTGACAGGAGCAAGGATGACAACACTCGACGTACCCAGCAGAAGCGGGGTACCGTTCCACGTGTTGCGGGGAACAGCGTTGCTGGCAACAGCCACATTCCAACAAGCGAGAGAGTTAGAGTCATAGACCTGATGATACGGGACATGGAGATAGCCACACAGCGTCGAGGCGGAAACCACGTCGCTATAGCGTACCGCTGTACCCGTACCCGCCACGGCACGAAAAAGATAGTTGGTAGCAGGTTCGAGCAAGGTGACATGCATCGAGTCGATCATGGCGTAGAGAGGAATCCAAAGGCTATCGGCAGCGGCACGGAACTCTATTGTGTGCACGGGCATGTCGCTCCAAGTAAGGCGTATGGTTGTCGAATCAACCGGGGAGGCCATAAGCAGTGGTCTCCTGACAACAGTGTCGGTGGTAACCATCTTGGTGAGGGCACTGGCGGTGTCGATATTGCACAACGTGCGGGCTTCGATTATGTAGGTATGACTCGGCAACAGCGAAGGAATCCAAGTCTCGTGCCAGTAGGCAGGCACAACCAAAGTGTCCCAAACGGAGCCGGAGACGGTGTCGCGCCATGCAAGAACCATGTCCGAGGCCTGACGGTAGTGGCTTTCATCAAACTGCCACCTCACTCCCACCGATGTAGCTCCCACCTGCGGCACCGAAAGTCTGGTGATTGGGTAGCAGTGGAGTTGGGTAGTGAAACTGGTAGTAGCATCCCATGAAAAAGGATGGTTGGTATCACACATCGGCCGCACCCAAACATAGTAGGTGCTGTTGGGATTGAGCGAAGTGACAAGGGCACTCGTGTCGGCAACCATAAGGCTTACGGCCGAGGGGTCGACACGGCTGTTCGAAGGGGAATAGCACACTTGGTAACCTGCCGACACAGTTGCCTGGGGAGTCCAATGCAAATAAGCCGACGCATCCGTGACATTATCGGCATAGACCGCCGAGGGCCGGCGGCATCCACTATCGGCAAACACTGCCACATCGGTGATATACACCATACCCGAATTGGTGGCAGCACGGCGGAAAGCAATACAGACCGTGTCGGCTGGGATGCTGTCGGTGTAGAACTCCAAAGGATGAATCAGGTTGGTGTTGGTGGGTATCCGCAACGACTCCAACAAGACGAAAGTAGTGGGGTCTGAAGCATCAGTCATATAGCCCACCTCAAGCATATAGGGGACACCGTAGTTGGTGGCGTAGTTGAAACTGATGTGCAAGGGATTTCGCATTACAGCCAACAAAGGCGTGGACAGAATATTCCCTTGTGGGAAGTTCAGCGATAGCATGGTGCGGTTGTTTCTATATCGCAACACATGGCTGGACGAAACATCGGTGCCTATGTAAGTGTTGTGCCAACAGGGAGGCAGACTGTCGCCCGGAACGGTATCGCTGACAAAATAATCCAATGTGTCGAAATTAGGAATAAAGGGCAAAGGCAAAACAGCACATTCGGTGGTCTGAGCCATGGCTCCGCCTGCCCACAGCATGGCGGCAAGGAGAATCGTTGTAATATGTTTTTTCGTTTTCATCGTATATGACTTACGTTTCTTTCTGTTTCTATTTTCGGGTTGCAAAGATAGCACTTTTTTTTCAATTGCCATACTCATTCTTTCTTTATGAATATGGGGGAGGGTAATACATTGATTTATATCATAATACATTAGTGTTTATTTTTCTTGTAGGGCTTTGTGGTTTGCTAATTTTGCGTTTTTTTTTCACACAGAATAAGACGACTTGAAAAAAAAAGTGTATCTTTGCATTTTTGTAATATTCCATCCGCTCTATGAAAAGGTTGTTGTTTTTTATATTATTGTCTTTATCGTTCTCCGCAATTTGCCAAACCCTTACCGCCTATCACGACAAGGTGCCGCAAGGCTACAACTTCTGGGTCTCCACCCCGAAAGACTACGACTCCCTCCATTCCGACAAACCCATTATCCTCTTTCTCCACGGTGCCAGCCTGTGCGGTCACAACTTAGAGCGTGTGCGCCGATACGGACCCCTCGACGCCCTGAAGATGGGTCGCCAGATAGATGCCGTCATCATTGCCCCGCAGAATCCCGGCGGAGCCTGGGACCCCAAGCGTATCAATAACGTGGTTGACTGGGTCTTCGACCACTATTCTGGCGACACCAACCGTTTCTATGTCATCGGCATGAGCCTTGGCGGCTACGGCACCATCGACTATTCCGCCGTCTATTCCCACCGCATCGCCGCTGCCATGGCCCTCTGCGGCGGCGGCAACCCCAAATCCTACTGCGGCCTCAACGAACTGCCCCTTTGGATTATTCACGGCACTGCCGATCGCGCCGTCGGTATCAGCCAGTCGCAAAAAGTTGTCAACGCCATGGCCAAATGCGGCGACAGCCCACGACTGCGTTTCTCCAAACTCCCCGGCGTAAGCCACGGCGGTCTGGCAAGGGCTTTCTATATCAGCGAGACCTACGACTGGCTTTTTAAGCACCGTCTCGACACCCCCGACCGCCCTGTAAACCAAGACTACGACATCACCGTCGACCGCCTGCACAAAGCCTACAAGGACATCGACCGCAAGGCCAACCATCTTATTGTCCACAACAACAAACCGTCGAAAAGTACCAATGCCAAAGAAGACGATTCACAGCCCGCTGCAGCCGGCGACAGCCAATACCACACCATTCGCCGGGGCGACACCCTTGGTGCCTTGGCCAAACGTTACGGCACCTCCATCAGCACCATTTGCAGCCTGAACAATATCACCCGCACCACCACACTGCGCATAGGAAAACGCCTCCGCGTCAAATAGCGAGCCCACAGGCCATCCCGCAGAACAGAACCGTAGAGATTACTGCCATAAAACATTTGTTCCACACTTGTTCTACACTTCAAAAAGTTTAAAAAAAATGCGGAATAATTGTAGTTCTAATGCTGAATGAGCGGGGCGGGGGTTAATTGAGAAGAGGGTCGTGCAGGCGGTAGTACTCGGCATAGGCGTACTCCAGGCCGCTCTCGGGGTCGGTCATGCGGGGGGTGATGCTCGACAGCCGGAACTGGGAGGGGTCGATGGCGGGAAAGTACACATCGGCATCGAAGTCGCGGTACACCCAAGTCACATACAGACGATTGACCAAGGGGAGCAATTGCTGATAGATGGCTGCGCCTCCCATTATGAAGGTTTCCTCTTCACCTTCGACCATTTTAAGCACCTGCGGCACAGAGTGAGCCACCTCCAAGGTTCCAGTTGCCGAGGCAGGGACTTCGAAATGGAAACTTTCGTCATGGGTGAGAACTATGTTACGGCGTTTGGGAAGGGGTTTCTTGGGGAGGGAGTCGAAGGTGTGGCGCCCCATAATGACGGAGTGTCCGGAGGTGAGGGACTTGAAACGTTTGAGGTCGTCGCTGATGTGCCAGATAAGGTCATTGTCTTTGCCTATTGCCATGTTCTGGGCAGCGGCAACGATGATGGAAAGATTGTATTTCGGTTTAATGTCAATCATTATTAATTCAATATTTCGTTAATCTGTAAATTCGTAAATCGACTAACGCATTAACACGTTTACACATTAACACGTTCAAAAATGCGCATGGAGCGGTTGAAGATGCCGTTCATGTAGGCGATGGCAAGGCCATAGTTGCTGACGGGCACGCCGGCTTCGATAGCGGGGGCCAAACGGGCGGCGAGCTGTTTGGCTGTCACCACGCAACCGCCGCACTGGATAATCAGAGCATAGTCGGTCAATGCCGTCGGAGAGAAGCCGTCGGCAGGGTTGATGATGGGCGAAAGCCCCGCCACGACGTCGCAACGCAGTTGCTTGCCTGTATATTTGGCGAGGAGCTTGGGCAGTTTTACACGTCCGATGTCTTCGCAGGTAACGTTGTGGGTGCAGCTTTCGAGCATCAGCACACGGTCGCCGTCTTGAAGGCGGTCGATGGCGGGGGTTCCTTTTATATATTGGTCGAAAAGGCCTTTGGCACGTGCCAGCACAACGCTGAAAGAGGTGAGGAAGACCTCGTCGGGGACGATTTTGGAGACCATGCCGTAGACTTGGCTGTCGGTGACAACCAAGCGGGGGGACTGCTTGAGTTGGGCGAGGGTGTCGGAGAGTTCGGTTTCGCGACAAACCACGGCGCGGGCGTGGTTGTCGAGTATGTCACGCAGCACCTGCACCTGGGGCAGAATCATGCGTCCCTCGGGTGCGGAGGAATCGATGGGAGTCACCATGACAACGGTGTCGCCTTCACCGATGACGTCGCCAAGGAGAGAGCGGTGGACGTAGGCCGTTTCGGGGAGGGCTTCGCGGATGCGGGCGGTGAGCGGTTCGCGCAACGAGAGGTTTTTGACGGTGAGAACGAAGATGCGGGTGTCGTAATCGTTCTCAATCCGTTCGATGAGTTGAGGGTCGGGCTTGAAACGGTCGGACTGGGAATAAATCAGCACAAAGGGGATACCGCGCTTGCGGCAGGTATCGACAAGCATCACCTCTTCGGCTTCGAAACGATTGTCGGTGAAGAGGATAAGGGCGAGGTCGGCCTGAGCGAGCATCTCGAGACTTTTTTCAATGCGGAGGCGTCCCACGGAGCCTTCATCGTCGATGCCGGCGGTGTCGATCCAGACCACAGGACCTACGCCGCCAATCTCCATAGTTTTCTTGACGGGGTCGGTGGTGGTGCCGGCCAAATCGGATACGATGGCTATCTGCTGCCCGGTGAGGAAATTGACGAGGGAGCTTTTGCCGTAATTGCGGCGTCCGAAGATGCCGATATGGGGTTTGAGTTCGTTTCCTTTCATACCGTGATAACGCAGGGGAGACTGTTTTATTGCAGCAAGGGGATGAAGAATTAACGAAGAGGGGAAACCGTTGCTACATGGGCTCGAAAAAAGAATGCAGGGGCAGAGCGTGGAAGATGAAGATAATTTTGTATCTTTGCAGTTGCAACAAGTTGCAGCAAGTTGAATAAAACAAAGTAATAATCAATATAATACAAAACAATGAAACAATTAAAAGTACTTGCCATTTGCATGGCAGCCACCTTGATGGTGTGGAGTTGCAACCAGAAAAATGCCGAAGGCACTGAAACCGCAGTAGCTGACAACATTTATCAGTTCTGCGTGGCAAACGGAAACGGGGACACCGTGTCGCTGTCCGACTATCAGGGAAAGGTGCTGCTGGTGGTGAACACCGCCACAGAATGCGGTTTCACACCCCAGTATACCGACTTGCAACTGATATACGACACGTACCGCGACCGCGGATTTGAGATTCTGGATTTTACTTGCAACCAGTTTGGGAAGCAGGCACCGGGGACTTATGAGGATATTCACACGTTCTGCACAGGTACCTACAACACTACTTTCACCCAGTTTGAGAAAGTGGACGTGAACGGAGAGCAGGCCATACCGCTGTACAGCTGGCTGAAAAGCAAGGCAGGCTTTGGCGGTTTCGACACCACCGACCCGCGGGGAGCATTCCTCCACGCTGCCTTCAAAGCACAGGACAGCCTGTATGCCAACAATCCCGACATTAAGTGGAATTTCACTAAATTCTTGATTGACAGAGAGGGCAATGTGGTGCGCAGGTTTGAACCCACCGACCAGACCTCAGCCATAACGGAAGCCATAGACGCGATAATTTAAAATGAGAGCAGACCCGCAACCACTCACCATCCGCCCGGCAAAGGAATCGGAGCTGACGCAGATAATGCAACTGATAGACCACTCGCGCAGTATAATGCGCGCCAACGGGAATTTTTCACAATGGGGTGGCTATCCGGGGGCAGACCTGATAAAGAGCGACATAGCGCATGGCATTGGACATGCGGTTATCGAACCTGACCCAAACGAAGGAAAGGACGGACGGATGGTGGGTTATTTTGCACTGTTGCGGACTCCAGAGCCCACATATACCTATATAGAAGAGGGGCAATGGCTTGACGACACAACGCCCTACGGCACGATACACCGGCTGGCATGTGCGGCTGGAGTGCACGGGATAGCCCAATGCGTGTTTGAGTGGGCGGAACGGCAGTGTGCATCGGTACGTGTGGACACACATCTTGACAACCATATTATGCTGCATATAATCCAACGGCACGGATACACCCGCTGCGGAGTGGTTTATATGCGCGACGGTTCCCCACGCGAGGCGTTCCAGAAGATGATGTACCCAATGGTGAACAGCGGGTTGAAAAGATATGTAGAAGCTGAGATACTGCCCCGATACGACCATTTTGACACTGCGCACAAAAGGGACCATGTGGAGAGGGTGATGGCGCAGAGCATGGAGCTGGCAAGCCATTATGCTGAGTTGGACAAAGAGATGGTGTACACCATAGCGGCGTATCACGACACAGGGGTTGTGGAAGGACGTGAGCGGCACCACCTTGTTTCGGGCAGAATTATGCGCGAGGACGAACGGCTGAAAGAGTGGTTCACAGCGGAGCAGATAGAGACAATGGCCCAAGCCGCTGAAGACCACAGAGCATCATCGACTAATGAACCCCGCAGCCTATACGGGAAGATAGTGGCAGAGGCAGACCGCGACATAGAGCCGACCACCATTGTGCGGCGCACGGTACAATACGGGCTGTCGCACTATCCCGAACTGGACCGCGAAGCACAATGGGAGCGGACATTGCAGCACCTCAATGAGAAATATGCCGAAGGAGGATACCTGAAGCTGTATATTCCAGAGTCGCGGAACGCCCGGCAGCTGGAACGACTGAGGCAACTGATACAAAAAAGAGAAGAGGTACGCAAGATTTTTGAGCAAGAAGTACTAAATGATAAAACCAAACAAGGCCAATCGCAGTAAAAAAGACTTTTACAACCTAAAACACAAAAATGACAGATGGAGACTTTTTTGATTATCCTTGCAGTAATCCTTGCACTTGTGGGAGTGGCAGGATCAATTATTCCCGGTGTGCCGGGGCCACCCTTAAGCTGGGCAGCAGTGCTGGTGCTTAGTTTCACCGCAGCAGCAGACTACTCGTCGTTGTTTCTCTTCGTCACAGCGGGCATTGCCGCATTGATAACCGTGCTCGACTATGTGGTGCCGTCGCTGAGTACCAAGAAGTTTGGCGGAAGCAAGGCGGGGATATGGGGCTGCAATATTGGATTGGTAATCTCGATAGTGGGGTTGCCCTTTGGCCCGCAGGGACTGCTGGGCGTGATACTGTGGCCTTTTATCGGGGCATTTGTGGGCGAAATGATTAGCGGGAAGGCCTCGCGCGAGGCACTCCGCGCTGCATGGGGCGCATTTGTAGGTTTCCTCACCGGTACAGGGCTGAAGTTTGTGTATTCCATCATCCTGCTGATTATTGTAATCCGCGACATTATTGTAAGTTAGTTGTAATATTGCAGAATCCTGAGACGGTTGTTCGCTACCGACGGCCATTTCTGCATAAAATGAAGAAATCCCCGCACCCTGATGGACCAAGCCATCACAGTGCGGGGAAAATGTTTTTTGGAATGACGACGAAGGGGAAGGCTATTTGTGGATATAGCCTTGAATAGAGTCGCGTGTGTTGACAGGATTGGAGCTTTGGGTTTCCATATCGGTGAAACTGACATCGATGTGGATGGGATGTTTTTGCTCGAGTTCGTAATAATGAGCGGAGTACCATTTGAGAATACGGCCACCTACCACACCTTCGACCCCAATAACCACATAATAGGAGAGGTCGGAAGAGGTAAGGTCGTAAACGATACCCGGCTCGATGTTTTTAATTTCCCTTGTTTTGACCAGGTCGAAGGAATAGTCGTACTCGAAGAGCGTTACATTGGCCATAGCGGTTGAATAGTCGGTATAGCGAATGGAATAGTGCGACTCTTTGCGGCATGATACCAAGGAGATGCACAGCACCGATAACAAAAGTAAAGCTAATTTCTTCATTATAATATTGTTTAATGGGTTACAGAATGATTAATCGCCGTTGATTTTGGCGAATGAGTGCACAGGCGCAATGGCGTTGATGCGGTCGTGGTCGTAGAGGTCGGGGAATTCGACAAGGAAGAGAAATTCCTTGACCTTGACCTTATAAGTTTTGCCATTCAGGTTTATCACCTCGCGGTTGAGGGCTTCGGCAATGCCACAAGCGGTGCCGCCGGTAGCGAGGATGTCGTCGAAAAAGGTGAGATAGAAAGTGTCGCCTTCGGGAACACCGGCGGCGATATCGCTGAGACGGTAGAATACGTGGTCGCTGCCATATTCCTTCATGATTTCGACATCGTGGAGGTCGCCTTCGTTGTAAGGCAGTTTTCCTTTTTTACGGATAGGGATAATCGTTTGGACTTTAGTCGACTGTGTGAGAAGCGGAGAAGCAAAGAGGAATCCACGCGCTTCGACGGTAGCCACATTGGGGCAATGGGTGTGGGCGTCGATGTCGGCTATTAACAGATTGAAAGCTTCCTTGTTGTGAAGAAAAGGCAGTATGTCGATGAAGTCGATGCCTTTTTTGGGGAAATCGGGATAGTGGTTGATGATATCGAGATAGTTCATACTTTTAATGTGCTAAAGCGTTTATTCGTTAATGTATTGATGCGACAATGAGTTAGTCGTAGTGTTTTTTATGATTTGCAAAGATACAACTTTTTTTTAATATAGACTAATTCTATAGACAGGGATGCAGGGAGAAACGATGTATTATTACTCAGAATCAACCGCTTGAAGGTAATGCCACGCACGAAGGTATTTGCGGAGGCGAGCCACGTCGGTATCGGTTAATTGGGGAAGGCGACGTACATCCATGTTATCCTCGAGGTCGGCCAGTTTCACCTCACGACAGACAGGGTTGGTTGCGAGGAGCTTGACATAGTCTTCGTAGGGCTGTTCCTTGCTGTGGGTGAGGGTGAGAACGGACTCGACAATGACTTCGGGGAAGCCTTGTTGGCGGAGATAGTCGGGAGTGACATTGGTGTCCTCGATGGTATCATGCAGCAATGCCACAATTTTGGCTAAGGGGGAGGTACAATGGTTAGACACCCGGACGGGGTGCAGGATGTAGTCGAGCCCAGCCTTGTCGCGCTGACCCTTGTGGGCTTGGGAGGCGATGGCAAATGCCAGATTGTATAATTCAGTGAGATTCATGGAGTATGATGCTTATCACATTGCCCAAAAGAGCAGGCCTCCACAAATGACGATACCTGTCACGACGAGGTCGACGAGACAGAATCCCATGATGTCCTTGGCATCAAGTTTGGCGATGGCCAAAGCCGGGATGGCCCAGAAAGGCTGGATAAGGTTAGTCCAAGCGTCGCCCCAAGCGATGGCGGTACCCGTAAGACCAGGGTCAACGCCCAAGTCGGCACCGGCGGCGAACATGATAGGCGCCTGGATAGCCCAGTGGCCACCGCCCGAAGGGACAAACATATTCAACACCGCAGCACAGAGGAAGGTCAACAAAGGATAGGTAGTAGCATTGGAAACGGAGATGCAGGCATTGCTGAGGACGGTGCCGAAAGAGATGCCGCTGGCACCTACGCCAGTGATAATGCCCATGATGCCCGCATAGAAGGGGAACTGAAGGATGATGCCTGCCGCGCCCTTGGAGGCGGAGGTGAAAGCACGGACATAGGCCAGCGGGGTGCCATGAAGCAGGACTCCAAGAAAAAGGAAGAGCATGATGACACTGCCAAGGTCGAATGAGCCGCCCGCCCATCCCAGATGGTAAATGAGATAGGTGAAGCCAACACCTGCCACTATCCACGACAGAAGACGGGAATGTTCCATTCGCTGGGCGGGAGTGAGGGATTCTCCCTGGGGCTTGGGGGCGGGAACTTCCTCTTCAAGCAGCGCGGGGTCTACCGTTACAACATCCTTTTTGGGATACATGAGTGCATTGGTTACGACAATGGCAACCATCACGACGAGAACAATGATGATGTTATGATAATCGAGTATAGTTTGCGAGACAGGCACAGGAGCAGTCAAGACACCATTGGTGGCCTTGACAAGGGCTTCGCCGGGCGTGGCCATGGTGAGGGGGATGGAGCCGGAAAGACCCGCATGCCACACGACAAAGCCGCTATAGGCCGAAGCAATGAGCAATCTGTAGTCGATAGACGGCATCTTGCGGGCAATTTCTTTGGCGAAAATGACACCCACAATAAGGCCAAAACCCCAGTTGAGCCAGCATGCCACAGCCGAGATGGCAGTAACGAGAGCTATGGCTGCGACGGGGGTCTTGGGGCTGGCAGCCAGAAGACTAATGCCTTTCTTGACAACAGGAGCGGAGGCCAAGGCCGAACCGCATACCAGAACTAAAGCCATCTGCATGGCAAAGGCAAGAAGATTCCACACTCCCCCACCCCAATGGTCGATGACCTCGAGGGGAGTTTGATGGCAGATGGGCATGGCCAAGGCCGCTGCCACAAGGGTAAGGATGATGGCAAAGATGAAAGGCTCAGGCAGCCAACGCTGCACCAGACGAACACAAAATTTAATCATAACCCGTCAATTTTAATTCGTGAATGTGTGAATGTGTGAATCGATTAACGAATTAACACGTTTACGAATTAACGAATTAATTCCATTTGGCACCCATGAGGAGCATGAGCTTGTTGTAAAAGTCGGTATTCTGCATCACGCCGCTGAAGAGGCTGGCTCCAGGACCGTAGGAGAAGACCGGAACCATGACCCCGGTGTGGCCTCCCGTTGACCACGAAGGGTTGTTTACACCCTGCTCGATGCTGCCGTTTTTAAGGGTGAGGCCGCCAGTCTCATGGTCGGCAGTGACGACGACAAGGGTTTGTCCGTCACGCTCGGCAAAGTCGAGTACAGCATTGAGCATGTCTTCGAAGTCGGCCATTTCGCCCACAAGATAAAGGCTGTCGTTGTTGTGACACGCCCAATCGATTTGAGAGCCTTCAATCATCAGCACAAAGCCGTTGTCGCAGCGGTTGAGGGTTTCGATAGCCTTGAGGGCACCGATGGTGAGCATACGACCACGTTCCATGGCTTTGGGAGGATTGTCAGGAGTTAGAAGGCCGCAGATTTTGCGACTGTGGCTTTGTGACATGTCCATAACATTGAAGACCATGTCATAGCCACGGGAACGGAGGGTGTCGAGAGGTGCAAGACCGTCTTTTCTGTTTTCGGGGAGGAAATGGTTGATGTCGCCCCCAATCATGACATCGAAAGGACATTGAGCCATCTGCATGCTAATGCTGTCGAATAGTTTGCGGTTGGTGACGTGGGCATAGGTGGAGGCAGGAGTGGCATCGAGCACACTGCTGGTGACTACAAAGCCCGCTGCCTTGCCAAAGAGATACTTGGCATCGACGAGGAAGGAGTTATAGTCGGTGCCGTCGGGACCTTTGGCAATATGATAGTTCTCTACTTTATGACCCGTCATGAGTGCAGAGCCACCAGCACCTGAATCGGTGGTGTAGCGGTTGAAGGAATAGGTGCGGGAGAAGCCGCTGAAAGGGAAACGCAGGAAAGCACTGCGGTGGTCGCGTTGGGCAACGATAGAAGAATAGACCTGAGCAGTGCCCATGCCGTCGCCTACAATGAAGATGACGTTGCGGGGATAGGACGAAGGTGCGTTGGGGGTTTTCTTGGCACGTTGTGCAGTGACCAACAACGGCAAAAGACAGAGAAGAAGAACGATGATTTTTTTCATTAGGTAGAATATAAATGGGGTTATAATGTTATTTTTTATTCAACAACGGACGTGATATGGAATGCTTGAGGCTGTGTTAGTTTCGACTTTAGTCAAAGGGGTTCATGCTTTTGTAATTTTGACATTCTGTCATGCCTGCTGACATTTGACTGCAATTCACACTTTTACCAAACAATGCCAACGGAAACGACATTGCAAAGATACGTTAAAATCCGAGATTATCAATTATTAATTACAACTATTTATCAACAAGTTATATCGGCTGGCAGGACGGAGAACAGAGTTTATTGCTTCAACAGGGGTAGGATTTCCTGTTCGAAGAGGTCGCGCCGAATGAGCCTGTAGTGCGGGGCGTAGGCCTGATTGAAGCGGGTGCTGTGGTGGAAAACATACTCTCCACGGTCGAACATCTGTTGCAGACGCTGGGCGTCGGACTCGAAATTGTTGGGACGTGGATGCACGTTGTTGAGAATGGTCTGCAGCCGTTGCCACTGTCCACGCCAATCGTAGAGCGGCATGGGGTTGTCCTGCTTGGCACTGGACATAAGCAGTTGGACGAAACGGCCTAACTCCAACTTTCCGTCTTTAATCAGTTTAATGTTGACCCTCACATAGTTGCCTTCAATACCAGCGTATTCATAATCGGGATAAGGGAAGCGTCCGGGAGCCATCTGCTCCATTTCGGAAAGGATATATTTAGCACAGGAGGCAGAATCCTTGATGATATGGCCGGGGCCATAGATGTCCTGAAAACAGAATTTGTATACATCCTGCAACTGTGCCTCGGGGAAACGGTTCATATATTCGGTCAACACCTGACGGGCACGATTGGGAACGGAGTAGGCACCATCATTTATTTTCTGCATAATACGTTCGACTTGGGACTGAGTATCCACTTTGGAAGGTTTAGCCGTCTTTCCCTCCAAGCATTGCGACCAATCATGTTCGAAGGTAGAAAGGGATTTGTTGAACTGACTTTGGTCAAATGGAACACCGGCGACAACTGATGAGTCTACCGCTTGGAAAAAGCGGCTCCAACGACCACGGTAATACGGTTTTATGAGATTACCCCACATGCGGTTGGCATAGTCGTTGAGTACCGGCCCACCCCAAACGGTTAGTAACGTGCGCGCTTGCGTTTCGTAATAATCTTGCTCGCGCTTGTTGCTGCCCCAGGAGCGGGCTGCCTGTACCCAGTTGGCACAGTTGAAGGGAGCCACACCACAGAGCAAGGTGTCGGCATCGTCCATCAAATCAATAGCCATGCGGGCATAACGGTGCATCTGGAGCGTGTCGCCTCGGCGGTAGGCGTCGGTGTAAGCATCGCGAACCTCCATAAAATGGTTTCCCAACCACTGAGACAGGAGGTTAGCCACATCGTATTGAAAACTTGCCCGCTGTGAAGGAGTTTCCATCAACAACTGGATTGCCCGCAAAAGTGTGGCGTTGTCGTAAGAATAGTACGGCTTAGTATAATAGGTGCCGTGGCCGGAAAGCGAAGGGCGTGCTACCATCTGGGTACCAAGGCCATAAAACGACCAGTCACGGTAGACCGAATCAACGAGAAGCCGCCATGCCCGCTGCCATGTATGGTTGGGGGAAGCTGACAGGCTCGCGGGAAGTGCATACCCCTTTTGATCGAGATTCAAGTAACCCTGTCGGAGGTCGGCCCAGCGACGTGTGAAATACGCAGTATGGTTGCCTAAAACACCGAACTGCCATGGATACTCGAACACGAAGGCAAAGGGGTGAGGGCTGGGGTCGAAGCTCTCGAGCGTAGAGCCAATGCCAATCATGTTGCCAGGTTGTTGTCTGAGGGCTTTGCTCATCAAGTTGTCGAGTGTCTTGATATCGCCAACCAGCATGGTGTTGCCTCCAAAATTGCCTAAATAACACCAAATAAAGGGCTGGCCGTAAAAAGCTTCCGTTTCACGCCATACCTCGGTCTTCTCGCAAAAATAGTCGAGAAGTATCATCTTGCCCTTCGGCACGGCGGTAAGGTAGGCTTTCAAGCGCTCGGGCGTCCACTGTTTACGTTTATAATAAAATACCCATGACATTTGAAGCCAACGGGCTTTGGGGTCAACTTGTTGCAACGAGGAATAGATGTTGCGCGACACCGATGCGAGGTAGGCGGTATCCCAACTGGGCGGATCCATTTCATTGAAAGGGTCGATGCCATAGACATGGTTGGAGCCATAAAGTTTTGTCTGCTTGGAAAGGAAGGATTTCTGTATGACAGCAAACAAACTGTCGGTAGAGTTAAGAAAATAGGTAGGTTCAAATCCGCACCACCCGTTCAGTTGCTTGATGTCGGCTTGAGGATTGCGCTCAGCAATCTGGCGCGGCACATGTCCAGCAAAAGCAGGAAGTATGGGGGTCATACCCAATTCGCGCTCACGGGCTACAATCTTGCGTTGAAGGTCGCGCTGCCCGTCAATCCAGGACTGTGGCAAAGGACCGCCAAAGCCATCAAGATTAGCCATACGGTGCCACGGAAGATGCGACGGCCCGCTAAAGTAGGCACGAATCTCATCGTCGGACATACCCATTTCTTTCCAAACCTCCTGCCACACCGACTCCTGTCCCGTGAGGGCAAGGGGCATGTTAATGCCATTCAAGGCCATCCAATCTATAAAACGTTCCCATTCAGGCCATTTCCACCATACCATCGTATAACCGTATGTGCAGTAATTGAGAAAAAATCTCACCGGAACTTCGCAGCGATACAGAACCGGCTCCTTCACACGTGGAAAGTTTTCGGGCATCTGCACAGGCTGGTTGGCGTACCAAGAAACATCAACACGCGCGTATTCTTTTAAGTAATAGTTCAGTCCCATGCACAAAGCAATCTCGCTACTGCCTTCAACGCAGATACTTCCGCTGTTCATATAGAGCGCGAACACATCGCCCGAGTCTTTCTCCAACCTAAACACGAAGTTCTTTGCCTGTTTTCCCAAAATGCGCTGAGCCAAACGGTATGCGGCCTGTTGGGCAGCAACCGAAGACGTTGCAAAGACTATGATTATCAGTAAGGATGCAATTCTTTTCATGATATGATAGTGTTAACAGGTTTTCAAATATCTTCCTTCGCGGTGTGGCGCACCACAGCGATGCTCACCTCATAGAGCGCGTATATGGGCAACGAAACCAATGAAAGGGTGAGGGCATCACCTGTAGGCGTGATGACGGCGGCAACAATTAGCACAACCACCACGGCCTGACGTCGGTAGCGTCGCATAAACGACGCCTTCAGAACCCCGATTTTGGCCAATAGCCATGACAAAACAGGCAACTCAAATACCACCCCCATCAAAAAGCAAAGCATCAACAACATATCTATATACGATGTCAGGGCAATCTGATTGGGAACAGCATCACTCACTTGGTAGGTACCGAGAAAACGGAAAGTAAGCGGAAAGATTAGGAAATAATTGAGTGCCACCCCCATAAGGAACATGACGTAACCACCCACAACCGCCTTGACAGCAGGGCGCAGCTCATGGGCGTACAATCCCGGGGCGACGAAACGGAACAGCAGGTAAATCACATAAGGGGAGACAACAAGCAATCCCAGCCACAGTGCCACGCGCATGTGGACAATAAACTGCTGTGCAAGTTCCGGGTTGAACAGGGCTATCTGGAAATGAGTGCCATGACCTGTAATATGTTCAAAAAGTCTATAGGTAACGAAAGTGTCATGGCTGGGAGCCATAACCAACATGAAAATCCATTCCTTGCAACAAAAGGCAACAACAGCGGCCACACCAACAGCCGCCAGTGCCTTGAGCAGACTGCCCCGCAACTCGTCAAGATGACCCCAAAAGTCCATGCCTTTGCATGTGGCAGCAACGCTGCAACGCAGTGCTTAGTTGCTGTTACCGTTCTCTTTGTCGGGTTGCTGGCCTGGTTCTTCTTTGCCGTTCATTCCGTCCTTGAAACTCTTCACTCCCTTGCCCACACCATGCATCAACTCAGGAATCTTTTTGCCGCCAAACAACAGCAACACCACAAGAACGACGACAATAATCTCTGTCGTACCAATAAAAAGGATATTCATTCGACTATATTTTTGTATTTAACAGAATGGTCTTAATGTCATTAAGTATCATACTTCCTCATTGCCCCAAAACCCACTCAGCCGTACTTACCACTCAAACGCCTCTGAGCACTTGCTCAATAGCAGCCAGCTTCTCAGGTATGTTTATACTCTGAGGGCATTCATGCAGGCAACGGCCACAACCAATACAGTGGTCGGCTTGACGTGCGCGCTCCATAACACGGTTATAGCTCACAAGATAAGCCTTACGGGCTTTGCGATAGGCCTTGCGTTCCTCGCTCGTCGACTCGTCGCCGAGGCGATCCATCAAGTTTCCTTCGTTCACCATCTTGTTGTAATGGGCAAAATTGCCGGGAATATCAATACCGTAAGGACAAGGCATACAATACTGACAACCCGTGCAGGGGACTAATGGAAACTCCACATAACGGTCAGCTATTGAACGGAGCAACCCCATCTCTTCATCGGTGAGAGGCTGCAGCGGCGCCATGGTACGCAGGTTGTCTTGAAGATGCTCCATATATGTCATACCACTGAGAACTGTCAAGATGCGAGGCATAGTGCCTGCAAAACGGAACGCCCACGAGGCAAGACTCTGTTCAGGAGCACGACTCTTTAACTCATCCACTGCAAACTGCGGCAAATTAGCTAACTGTCCGCCAAGCAATGGTTCCATCACAAACACCGGAATGTCGCGTTTTGCCAACTCTCCGTATAGATATTCAGAATTGGCGTCCCCTTGACCGTCGGGAGAGAGGGAGGCTGCATGCTGCCAGTTGATGTAATTATGCTGGATTAGGACATGATCCCAATGCACCTTCTCGTGCATGGCCAAGGCCTCGTCGAACACATTCACGTCGCCGTGATAAGAGAATCCGAGATTACGTATACGCCCTTTGGCGCGTTGCTCCACCAGCCATTCCAGCATACCGTTATCAATAAAACGGCGCATAAAGGCGTCATGGGGAGATACCTGGTTCCCGTCCTTGTCGCGTCCGGGCAGGCCAACGCAGTGCAGCATATAGAAATCAACATAGTCAACCTTAAGCCGCTCCAACGACTGCTCGAACATCTCTATACTCCCTTGGCGGTTCCAAAGGGCGGGGTTCTGATTGGAAAGCTTGGTACTGATAAAATACTCGTCGCGGTTATGACGGCTCAAAGCTTTGCCCATCGCTATCTCCGACCGTGCCTTGCAGTATCGCGGTGCCGTGTCGAACAGGTTCAACCCATGCTCCAAAGCATAGTCGGTAAGTTCGTTGATTCGGTCTTGATCCAAATCACCTTCGGTTTGGTTGCCGTCTTTCCCGTCCTCTGTCGAAGGCAGACGCATACAACCATAGCCTAACAGCGACACCTTCTCGCCATGCGTACCCGTCCGGTATGTCATCTTGTCGGTTGGCACCTCGCCTATGGCAAACCCTTCGGCACTGGTTTTGTTCGGCGAGTCGCAACCCGCAGCCATTGCTGCCGTGACCAAAGCCCCGGCTCCCATGCTTTTCAGAAAATCTCTACGATCCATATTACTAAATTATTTGTGGACGTTAAGCCGCTTGTTTCTTTGTGTTACTTGAAAATGATAAATGTTTCCTTGTGCGAATCGCGGTACTCGATGCGGTAGTCGCGGGATGACATATTGAGGAGAGAGGAACGCATATCGCGTAGCGGTGAGTAGTTGATGTCATCGTAAGCGTAGTAGTGGATAGTGACTGTGGAATCGTTCTCTTCGACAGGCTTGCCGAACAACACTTTGCCCTCCATCGCCTCGGACCATGCACCGGAAGGACTATCGGAAGTGAATGGTTCCTCTCGCCCGTCGTCGTATACCAACCAAACCTCTTGGATCATGATTTCGGTGGTATCGGCCACGATGGTGTCTCCAATGAGGCGGGACACATCGCGGATATAGTCGTCGAGCAACCCATTGTAGAATATATTGTTGAAATCGTAATTGCCGTCGGGGTTAGAATAGTCGCTTACACGGAAAACAACACGTTCTTCCAGACCGGCGTTCTTGGACAGCCAATCGTAGTTGTATTTCCATTCGACGTTGTTTTGCATAGTGCTGTCGGCCCTGGTGGCAAGCCTGCAAGCTATTTGCGCGGGTTCGCCCACAAGGACGAAGCCAGTGGTATCGGGCGGGAAAAGACCACATGACCCATCTTGAGACATCAGCTCCTTATTATCGGCGAAATAGCGGAAGGGTTCGACTGTGGTTTGATAGCTGCAGACTTCTTGAGGACCAACCGTTATGGAATGGGATGAGGTGATAGGATCGGAGACAAACAACATGGGCACCAGTATGCTCACACTATTGTTGAGCACGTGCAACAAGGGAGCCAACCAGAAATTGATATTGATAGTGAGCCAGCAAAGCACCAATGCCATACCAAAAATATCGACCAAGCCCAAGACCATTCCCAATGAGAAATCGCCAAAACCGGAGATGTGGCTCAGCGAGAAGGCCAAAGAGGTGATAATGGTATTGATCCAGACCTGTGCCACTCGGTTTCGGACAAACATCCATACAAGGATGAATGCCACTATGAAGATGAGCCCAAAGAGCTTCATTTCGCTGGTTACGAAGACAGCCATCAGCACAAGGCACACAATGGTGGTCCACTTCTTGCCAACGCCCCAAAGACGGAAACTCAGCTCTTCCAATATGGGTTGGAAGAAACATAGCAGCAGCAATGTGAATACAGGAATAGTTTGAAACATCTCTTTGGACATCTGCATGAGATTTTCCTGTCCCGAGGGCGACTCCCCGGTTAGCTCAAGGAAATACATCACGGCCATAGAACCAATCCAAAGAATCAATCCTATCCACAGCATGGGAAGGAATCTCTTGTCGTAGCGTATGGGTTTCTTCATAGTGGCAATAATTAATGGGTGATAAGATATTATCTATTGTCTGCGTGTTCTTTAATCTGTTTCTTCTTGCTGTGTTTTGTCCAAAGTCCATACACCTCGCTCACGTTACCAGCCGTTGTGAAGGCATTGATTTCGTTGTCTCTCAGAAAAGCCATCAGGTTGCTGAATTCATCCTTGGTCAACAGCACCTCGAGTTCTATGCTCCGCTCGTTGCTATAGCCGCCAATCACTTCATAGAGGGTGCAGCCACGATGGAGGTCATCGATGATGTAGCGACGGATTCGGTCATAGTCCTTCGACACGATGCACACACGTTTGCGGTTGTTCAACGATGCGGTGAAGTAATCTACCACCAGACCGTTAATCCAAGTACCGATAAGTCCAATGACAACCATCCGGAAAGGATTGATGAAGAAGGCTGTGCAGCAAATCACAGCACCTGCTATACTCACCGAGGTACCAATATCGAAATGTAGGTACTTGTTCACAATCTTGGCCAGGATGTCCAAACCGCCGGTAGAAGCGTTGATGCTGAACATCAGGGCTTGCGAGGCACTGAGCAACAACACAAAGCAGCAAAGATCAAGCCAGGGGTCGCCCATCACAGAGGGTGTACCCGTAACCAGGTTCTCATTGGCGATTTTCTGCCAAGGGAGAATGGCATCCCACACATCGGTAAGAGGACCGAGTATCATTGCTGTATAAACAGTTTTGGCACCGAATTCATGTCCAATCAGCACCCATGCCAGAATCAGCAGGATAGCGTTGATGGCCATGATGATGACCGAGAGTCCGATATTGATGCCAGCCGCCTGGAAGATATTATCCAGAACGATGGACAAACCGGATATGGTACCGATAATCAGTTTGCTCGGAACCAAAAAGTAATATACTGCCGCTGCGGTAACAAACATACCGAGGGTCATGATTACAAGCTCTTTCCAGAACTTGCCTGTCTTCACTACGCTAAGCGTATCGAGAATCTTGCTCATAGTTTTGTTTGATGTTATATTAGACTATTTTTTTGTTAGTTGATTTTTCTAAACTGTAGTGTGCACCTCGCGACCCTCCACATAAATGGCACTGAAAGGACGCACTGGGCAGTAATATTCACAGGCTCCGCAGCCTATACACCTTGACTCGTTTACTGCCACCCGGCTGTGACCAGTCGAAGCATCACTGACCACACTGATGGCCGCCGCCGGACAGTGACGGGAGCAGGCATTACATTCCACCCCCTTGGCCAGCAGGCAGTTCTGCGGCACCGTTACCGCATGGCCAATACTGATGGCACTCTTCTCTGCGGCATTTATCTTCTTGATAGCCCCTGTCGGGCATACCTCGCTGCAACGGGTGCAGTCAGGCGGGCAATAACCCTTGTCAAACGCCATCTCCGGCTGCATCATTGTAGCCAGTTTATTTGATGGACGCAACACTTGTTGAGGACATTTGCTCACACATAACTGACAACCAGTGCAGCGGCTGGAAAAATTCTTCAAACTCTTGGCTCCGAAAGGCTTCAAAGCCACCTGTCGTTCAGGCAACTCTTTGTCGACCAGAACGGCCAAACCTCCATCCACCTTCTTCTCCTGTGCCTGAATTGCCATGGTGGCTCCAACGGCTGCCGTAGCCACCATAAATTTACGCCTCGAAGCATCCACCGACACCTCTTTCACTACTGCCTTCCCACGTCTGAACTCAATGGCATGCTGGTGGCAATTCTCTATACAGTCCATGCAGGCCACGCAGCGCGACCCGTCTATCGTATGGTCAACAGGATTGATACATTGAGCCTTGCAGTTTTTAGCGCACTTGCCGCAACCGTTGCACTTGTTGGTGTCAATACGGGGTTTAAGCAGTGAAAAACGTGAGAGGAATCCCAACACTGTTCCCACCGGACAAACCGAATTGCACCATACCCTACCCCAACGGAACGAAACAAAGCCAACCAACACAAAAGTGACAGCAGCAACTGCCAAAGTCACTCCACTCTTCACCCACACATCCACGCTGTAGAAAGTATAGCTCTCCGCCCGTTCGGCATAATAGGCACACAGATTGTTAATCCAAATATATACAGGTTGAAACAGATTCGTCGCAATACGGCCGTAGGCACTGTACGGGGCTATCAATATCGCAAGACCGTTCAACCCCAGTACCATCAGCACTACAAAGATTACCAGCATCGCCACCCGAAGCCAAGGCCATCCTTTTGTATAGTGGAAACGATTCTTCTTCCACTTGCCGCCCATCCAGATAAACACATCCTGCATAACACCAAACGGGCACACAACAGAACAATACGTCCTTCCCACAAGAAGCGTCACCACAACAAAAAACAGCACCACTCCCACATTCAGCGACAGTACCGCCGGCAACAACTGCACCTTGGCCAACCAGCCCAAGTACAGATGCAACACTCCTGTAAAATCCAGGAACAATAAAGTAATAGCCACAAAAAACAAACTGGCCAAACCGATTCTTATCTTACGTAACATAAGTGTTATATTTATCGATTAATACATTGAGTTATTCAACTTGTTATTCTCATCCTTCAGATTTTTAATCTGCACACGCTGTTCGTCAACCTTCGCTTCGGCATTGGCGGCACGCTCCTCGGCCTTTGCCATCTGTTTCGCCGTGCGCGACTCCTTGATTCGATACCAAAACTGGTAACAATGCACCAGTGCAATAGCCACTCCCATAAACAGAAGCACATAATTTGCTATCAAATACCCATACCACACAAACAACAACGACCCAACAAAATTCACCATACGGATTTTCATCTCACCCCGTAATACAAAAGAGCTGAAAACCACTATGGCTGCCAAGGTGCCTACAATCTCTGGACTCATATCATTCTATCTTTTTATATTACACATCAGTTTATCAACCATTCTATTAGCGCAACCTTTCCCGCGTGAAATGCCCCTTCACATACATCCAATAACCCAGGAAACCAGCCAAATTCACAATCCACGCCACCCAAAAAGCAGCACTGTAGCCCCAGTGCTCGCTCAACACACCTCCAAGCAAAATGCCTAATCCCACGCCCACATCCCATGCCACCAATATCGAACTGTTGGCAGTACCGCGCTGGGTATGAGGAGCCAAATCAACAAACATATTCTGGTAGGCCGGATACATGTGCCCATTTCCCAACCCTATCACCAATGCCGCACCGTAATAGCCGAAAGCGTTGGGCATGGCTGCAAACAACAGATAACCCGCCAACGACACACAAACACCCATTGACGCATTATGCGTAATCCTCCCCTGCCGCAAAGCCCTGTTGCCATGCAGCCGCGACAATATCAATCCCAACGACAGCAACAAGAAAAACGTCCCCGACCCACCTTCAATACCTAGTCGCTCCTTGCCGTATATAGCCACATAAGTGCTCATTACGCCATAGCTGAATGCAAAGCACACCATAGTCAATGCCTCGCCCATCCCTTTCATCAAAAAGAAACGGTCGAGCGATATAGGCTGTTTGTTCTTAACCAACTCCCTCGGGCGTGTCTTCACAGTGGCATCTATCAACAAGCCCACTGAGGCAACAGCCATCGCAAGCCAGAAGATAATATCAAAATTATGCGTCGTAGTATAAATCCATATCGCAATCGTCGGCGACACTGCCGAAGCCAAATTATTGCTCAAGCCGTACAAACCAATTCCCTCCGTTCTCCGCGACGAAGGCAAAACATCTATCGCCACCGTGCTGTTTGCTACCGTAGTAAAACCAAAAGGCATACCGTGCACTGTCCTCACTGCGGCAAACAACATCAGCGTACCCGCTGCAACATACCCTACAAAGAAAAGCGTGAACACCGTAAAACTGATAAGCAGCACCATCTTGCGCGGAAAACTATCCACCACATAACCCGAAAACAATCTCGCCACAAGAGCCATCACAGCATAACCGAACAGCACAAGACCTATTGTATCCTTGTCCGCGCTGAACTGTTCGCTCAGATAAATGGGCAATAACGGAGTAAGCAGCATGAAAGAAAAGAATATCATGAAATTCGCCACCCATACCTTCGTATAGTTAGCGTTCCACAAACGTTCTGTTACTTTCTCCTGCATGCTATTTACTATGCTTTAAATTCTTACGTTTCTTTTACAAAAGCCATCACCCTACCACCAGATTATGCAACAATGCATACACTGCCAAACCCGCCACGCTCTTAATACCTGTCTTGTGTGTGATGTTTTTACGGTGCGTATTCACCGTATGCACACTGATATTCAACTTATCGGCAATTTCCTTGCTGCTGCATCCTTTGGCCAACAAAACCAACACTTCTGTCTCACGGTCGCTCAACTCATAACCTTCGTCATCGTCCACATCGTTCTGGCAACACTCACGCAGCAACTGGGCAACCCTACTCCCCTTCTCTCTAATATCCAGCACTGTCTTGAACTGCGACAACAATGCAGGTTCCACATACTCATACACCAATGCCACAACCGCCATATTCAACCGTGCCTGCTGGATTGACACCAGCTGCATTCTCGGCGGCGTGTTCAACAACGTAGGATTCAATATCAAAATATCCGGCTGCAAACGTCCCACCCGCTGCGGGAAATCGGACGGTAGTTCCCGCAAAGGTGCCTGCATCACAAACTCCTCCTCGTCAAGCAAAGCTCCTAACCCCTCACGTATAATATCGCTCGGCTCTGCAATCAGCACCTGCAACTTAGGCTTCATTCTCCCGCCTCCTTTCCAACAGTTGGATATAGGGCAGCAATATCTTCTCCTCAATCACAGCATGCTTTTCCAAGTCTGCACTCAACTGAAGAATGGCGAAAACCAGTTCGTTCAACTCTTCAGCAAAATTGTCGCACGGTATATACTTGTACAGAATTTGAGTCAAGTCATTCAATTTGTCAACCAAATCTGTATGATTGTCAGCAAAATGCTCCGAAACAGGCTTCTCAGCCTTCCCGTCTGTCATCAAACTCTTCAAATATGGGAATACATCATGCTCTTCACTTTCAAAATGCTCCACCACCTCGCTGCGGTAATCTTCGAAAAACTTCTTCAAAATAGCACCGTACCTGTCGCCTGCACTACCTGCCACATGCGACAAATGCCGTTCGATATGCGGCAGCCGCTCGCTCAAATAATAGTGGTGGCTCGCCTCGAGATAAGGCACCAACGGACTGAAATTGGTCTGCTCCAAGTCGTACTCATCAGGCAAGTAATCGTCAAAGGTATACACATTAAAAATAAGCAACACAAAATCCACAGGAAGCCCGTATTGCTCGCAAATCTCCTGCACACTGCGGTCTCCAAACCCCAACGGTATACCGAAACGTGGCATAGCCAAAATCAACGTATGATTTGCTGCCACAACGTCTGCCATCTTCGTCCGCCCGACAAAATACTTATTTTTCATGTTGCAAAGGTACGATTTTTTTTTTAATTAATCGAAATCTGTACAAAAAAGAGGCAAAGTGCCACTTGCCGACACATGCCACGCATTCCTCAAAACCCCTTTCATTGGGGAATTGACAAGCGATAGCAAACAATGATGACATCACCTTCTCTTCCATGTCAAAAGTTGGATTAATGAGATTCATCTTACTTGTGAAGACTAAAATGCCAATCACAACCGCTCTATTAACAATTAGAAAACAAAGCTTTATCAGTATATCTACACTAATAAAATGCGAATCAACTGTTCAACAAACAGGATACTAATGTGGGTCGATTGGGCGAACTCAGATACGTTTGCATTAATATTCTTTACAAATAATTGACAATATTTGACGAACAATCATTACTCCTTTTTTAGTAGATACCAACAAAACCAGTCAAAAAATATTATGAGAGGCGTTTATCTTGAAATTTATACGTTCACTAGAACACACCAATGGGGTTCCTTGACAAACCGTGTTTTTGGGTTGGACGGTTCTGGGGGTAATACATCAAATCGCAGACAACCACTATCATTCCTGATAGTAGATGCGTTTGACGCGGGGAGATACCGAGGTGAGAATTTCATAGGGGATGGTTCCAGCACCCATGGCCTGACGTTGTAAGAGGTCGGCAGGTCCGAAAAGGATTACTTCATCGCCCTCATTGCAGTTAATACCCGTAACATCAAGGAATGCCATATCCATGCAGACCGAACCAATGATGGGAACCTCATGGCCGTTGATGAGCACATGTCCGTTACCGTAGCCGAGATGGCGGTTGAGGCCATCGGCATATCCAATAGCTATGATGGCGATGCGCGAGGGACGCGGGGCAATCCAGCGGCGGTTGTACCCTACACTGTCTCCCTCGGGAATGTCTTTGATTTGGGATATTTTAGTTTTGAGGGTGCTAACGGGCTTGATTATTTGCTGCACCGTGGGCTGGGGCGAGATGCCGTAAAGCCCTATGCCAAGACGAACCATGTCTAATTGGGCTTGGGGGAAGCGCTCTATGCCCGAAGAATTGAGGATATGGCAGAGAATACCTGGCGAGGAAAGGTTGTTGCGCAAAGTTGTACTCCATTCGGTGAAACGTTCTATCTGTCCCCTTGTGAAGGCATCCATTTCGGGGTCGTCGGCACAAGCAAGATGCGAGAAAATGGATTGGACGCGAAGAGGGCAGTCGGGTGCGTTGAAGCGACGGATAAGCGAAGATATATCGGAATTGGAGAATCCGAGACGGTGCATTCCGGTATCAAGTTCGACATGGACGGGGTATTGCGAGCCGTCGGGGGACATGAGACGGACAGATTCGGCGAAACGTTCAAAAATGCGGAAACTGTAGATGTCGGGTTCGAGATTGTAACGGATTATGTCGTCGAAACTTTCTTCTTCGGGGTTCATTACCATGATAGGAAGTGTGATGCCGTTGCGACGGAGGTCGACGCCTTCATCGCTATAGGCGACGGTAAGATAATCGACATGGTTGTATTGAAGGGTGTTGGCGATTTCGACTTTGCCGGCACCGTAGCTGGAAGCCTTGACCATGGCCATGAGACGAGTGCCCGGGCGAATAAGGGAGCGGTAGTAGTTGAGGTTGTGGATGAGGTTGTCGAGGTTGACTTCCATAATGGTTTGGTGGGATTTGCGACGGAGGACGCGAGCGATGTCTTCGAAGTGGAAACTGCGGGCTCCTTTGAGGAGGATGACTTCGTTATTGAATTGGTCAAAGTGGAATTGGTGGATGAAGTCGCTTGCAGTGGAGTAGAAATAGGCGTCGAGGTCGGAGAAGAGCTGACTGTTGCGACCGAGTGCTTCGCCAATGCCGATGAAACGGGTTATACCATGGGTGAGAGCAAGGTTGTGGACATGAGTATAGAGGTCGGTTTCGGGAAGTCCGGCTTGGAGTATATCACTGATGATTAGTGTTTTGTTTAGATGTTGGCGTTCGTGGAGAACGTAATCGAGGGCTATGGCAAGGGAGTCAAGGTCGAGACTATAGGAGTCGTTGACGAGGAGTGAATTGTTGAGGGCTTCGTCCATTTCGAGACGCATAGCCACGGGAGTGAGGTGGAGACAGCGACTGGCAATGGTTGCAGAGTCGTAGCCGAGGTAACACAGGAGGGCGACGCAGTGAAGGGCGTTTTCAATTGAAGCACGATCGGTGAAAGGTATGACAAGTGAGAACGGATTGCCGGAGCGGAGAAGGGAGATGAGGGTATCATTGTCGCGAACTTGGATGCCTGTGATTTGGAGAGCATCGGTTTCGGAATGTCCCCAGGTGTAACTGCGCACTGACCGGAAACTTTCGATTTGAGAGATGGCCGAATGGATGTCCTTGTGGTCAGAGGAGTAGATGAGGACATCACAATGGGTGAAGAGTTGAAGTTTTTCGGCTATTTTTTGCTGGCGAGTGAGGAAGTTTTCGTCGTGAGCTTGTCCGATGTTGGTAAAAATGCCTATAGTGGGATTAATTACGTTACGAAGACGGTCCATTTCGCCTGCTTCTGAGATGCCTGCCTCGAAGACGGCGAGTTCGTCTTCGTCGGTCATCTGCCAAACGGAGAGGGGGACGCCGATTTGAGAGTTATAGCTACGAGGACTGGCAACGGTTTTGCAGTCGGTGGAGATGAGCTGGACTATCCAGTCTTTGACAATGGTTTTGCCATTGGAACCGGTGATGCCAACAACGGGAATGTGGAAAAGATTGCGGTGGTAGGCGGCAAGCTGCTGGAGGGCAAAGACAACGTCGCTGACGAACCAGAAATTGGCTTCTCGACACTGGTTGAACTGCTGGAAATGCTCGGGAGAGGCGTTGTTGGGGACAACGAAATTACGCACTCCACGATTGTAGAGGTCGCGGACAAAACGGCTGCCAGTGTTGCGTTTGGTTGGAATGGCAAAAAAAATGCTGCGGGCAAGGTCGGCGGAGCGACGGCTGTCGGTAAGCAGCTGAAGGACTTCGAGGTCGTTGTTGACGATACAGGTTTGGGAGCCCTTGAGGATGTTGGTTATTTCGGTAGGTTTCAATTTGTGATGATTTTATATCCTATTTGGCAATTGAGACAAAGATGCTGGGAACAATAGTTTTGATGTAACTGGAGAAGAGCCTGGCTTTCGGCGGCACTGCGGGCATCGATACCGGCTTTTTTCCACTTGGAGAGGACGTTGTTTTGTTCAGGAGGAAGCTGCATGAGAACATCGACGGCACGGTCTTTGTAGTGTTGGAGTGAATGAGCGTTGCCGTATTCATAGAGAAGAGGTGCCCAGGCGTTGATGATGAGTCGGTCGATGAAGGATGAGCCTAACCGTTTGGGGCTGCCGGGCGAAGGGGCATCGAAACGGTAATGGTTGTCCCAATAAGGCGAGGCTGCAACGTCGAAGAGTTGTCTGAGCTGGAGGGGAGATGTGGATTCAAGCAGATGGCTGAATAGGTTGTGGGAACGACAAATAACTTGTGCAAACTGGCTGATACGGATGGTGGGGAAGCCATAGGGACGGAGCCTGAAGAAACGCCACATGTGGGCGGAAAGGGGATTGAGACCTGCACCTTGGCGAAGAGCTTCGTAGTCAGACTGGAGTTGGCGCGGGTAGTCATCTTCGAAATAGCCGGAAAGGAATCCCGCCTGCCCCATGAGAAGTGCTTCTATGCGTACAGGACGGTCAGACCAACGGGCAAGGAGGGTTTGGGGTGTGGATTGGGCAAGAAGTTCGAAAGGGAAGGCATTGACTTTGCCTCCGAAATAGTGGGCAAGGAGAATGTAGGCGCATTGTTCCCAGTCGCCATGCGAGGCCGCGAGTAGGCGACGAACGTTGTCGCACTTTTGTTCTATACGCTCAAGAAGGAGACGCTCGAGGGCAGTATGGATGTAATGCGGCGAGAGGGAGGGAAGTTTGTCGGCACAGGGGACGGGGGAAGGTGCGGGAGGATTGATGAGGGCAGTATAGTTATCCCAGACAGGCTGGGGAATGTGGTTTTTGATTTGGAGAGTTGGGAGGGGGTGCCCGTTTTGGAGGGTGACAGGTGAGTCATTTTCGTAAACTACATGGAGCACAACATTGTCGAAGGCTCTGTTTAAAGAGTGGCAGTGACGGTTCCAATCGGAAGCACGGATGTGGATTTCGACATTGCCAACCCAAAGGGTCTGTCCTATACGGATGCGGGCTTGAGAGAAATCGGGGCCTGCATCACGGTTGAGAAAACCAGGGTGGTCGATAGTGACAGGTTGCCCGTCGGTGGTGAAAAAGGAACCTTCAAGCAGCCGATGCTGCCAAAGATATTGGAGGAAGGATTCGTTGATGTTGACCATGACGGGCTGAGTAGCAACAGGGTTGGGAGTTTAGTTGAAGAGGTCTTTCATTTTGTCGAAGAAACCACGCTCGGATTTGGATGGAGCAGGCTGGAAGTTGGGTGACTTGTCGAGACGGGTAAGCGTTTCTTTCTCTTCGCGAGAGAGGTTTTTGGGTATCCAGACATTGATGCTCACGAGGAGGTCACCACGGCCATAGCCGTTAACTTCGGGAAGGCCTTTGCCCTTGAGACGGAGAACTTTGCCTGAGGGCGTGCCTGCATCGATTTTGACTTTGACGCGCCCTGAAAGAGTGGGTATCTCAATGGAAGCACCCATAGCCGCTTGAGCAAAAGTGATAAAGGCGTTATAGTAGAGGTTGGTTTCCTGACGTTCGAACAGTTCGTGCGGTATTTCCTCTACAAGAATTATAAGGTCTCCAGGAACACCGCCACGTGGAGCAGCGTTGCCTTTGCCGCTCATTGAGAGCTGCATGCCGTCGTATACACCAGCAGGAATATTGATGGTGATAACTTCTTCGGAACGGACAATACCTTCGCCATTGCAGTCGTGGCATTTGTCCTTAATGATACGGCCTTCGCCACCGCAATGGGGACAGACACTTTGGGTTTGCATCTGGCCGAGGATGGTGCGACGAACTTCGGTCACGACACCCGTCCCATGACAGTGGGGACAGGTTTCAAAGTTGCCATTGCGCGAACCTGTACCGTTGCAGGTTTTGCAGGGAACATATTTTGCCACCTTGATTTTCTTTTCGCATCCTTTCTCAATCTCTTCGAGGGTGAGTTTGACTTTGATGCGGAGATTGGTACCCCTGGTGGCAGGACGGCGCCTACCTTGTTGGGAACCGCTGAAACCACCGAAGCCGCTGAATCCGCCACGGAAACCACCACCACCGAAGAAGTCGCTGAAGAGGTCGCCGAATTGCGAGAAGATATCGTTCATATTCATACCACCGCCAGCACTACCGTCGAAAGCTGCTGGACCGAACTGGTCGTAGCGGGCTTTCTTGTCGGGATTGCTGAGCACGTCGTATGCTTCGGCGGCTTCCTTGAATTTCTCTTCGGCCTCTTTGTCGCCGGGGTTACGGTCGGGATGGTACTGCAAAGCCAGTTTGCGGTAAGCCTTTTTCAATTCTTCAGGGGTAGCGTTCTTGCTAACCCCAAGCACTTCGTAATAATCTCTCTTTGCCATAATTCTGTTTTACAGACACAAAGGAATGCCGTGGATTGAAATCTGTACGGCCAACATTTGTGTCTTTGTCTCCTTTCTTTTGTACTTCAATCAAATAGCCACAACCACCTTGGCATAGCGCAGCACTTTGTCGTTGAGGTAGTAGCCTTTTTCGACCACATCGATTACTTTGCCTTTTTGAGTTTCGTCGGCAGCAGGGAACTGGGTGACTGCCTCATGCAAATTTTCGTCGAATTTAGTGTCTTTTGCCTCAATTGGTTTGAGACCTTTCTGGGATAGTATGTTCATAAGTTTATTGTAGATGAGCTGGACACCCTCTTTGGCGGCATCGGCATCGGCCATGGCAGAAAGGGCGCGCTCCATATCGTCGACAACAGGGAGGATGGCTTTAATCATATCTTTGCTTCCATTGATAATGAGGTCGGCTTTCTCAGTGTTGGTACGTTTACGATAGTTCTCGTACTCAGAGTAGAGGCGTACGTATTTATCGTTGATTTCGGCCAGTTTTTCACCCATTTCCTGCACTTTGCGCTCGTGGTCTTCGTGACGCTCGTGACGTTTTCTGCGTTCCTTTTTGGAGGAATGTTCGGTTTCGGACTGGGTAGCAGCCTCGTTTGCCGACTGTGATTCGGCGGCAGTATCTGGTTGATTGTTGAGTTCTTTTTCTTCTTGGGACATATTAATAATGAATTAAATATTAAACATTGAATGAGTTGTATGGCAGTGAACCTGCACCGCGGGATGGGCAACAAAAGGAATGCCAAAGGTATGAGTCTGACATTTTGTCACCAAATAAAGACATCAAGCGGGTGTTTGGGACGACGGGATTCGAGCCAGTTGAAATTGTTGAGTTGTTTTTTGTCATCAGAAAGTTTGTCGAGGGGGTAAGTGTGCATGTCAGGATTGCCAATGGTGACCACACGGTCGGGGGCACGGTCAACAAAATAGATACGCATATCGGAGCCCATACCCACATTGACCCCGATGAGACTTTTATGTCCAGGGGGGTCTTCCTCGGTGAGGTAATAGACCATCTCCGCGTTGCCAAGGACGTCAGCGTAGTTGGGTTCCCCTTTTAAAAAGTAGATAATGGCATTACGGCCTTTGACTTGGTTGAACTTGACGGGGTCGAGTTGTTCGATGCAGAAAACATTGTCGCTAAGCCAAGCCTGGCGCGCACCTGAGGAGTCGTGTTTGACGACTATGGTATCTGCCGTGCACTGGTAATGTTGATACCACAGAACTGGGCTGTTGAAGAGATGCACAGTTGAGTCTGCAGCAGAATAGTAGAGTGAATCACTCATAGCCTGAGCCTCGCCACGGAACACTTTAACATGATGATAAGCCAGTAGAGAACTGAAATGACGCGACGAGTCGTTGAAAACCAATATACTGTCAGCATGAAGATAAAGAGTGTCGATACGAGACGATGGATCATCTTCATTGTGTGAGACAAAACGAACCAAAGCACTGTCGGTCACAAAAGAAGTATGGGTACGCTGGCGGGTCTCGGCATAACGACTTGTGCTGATGATATCATTGACAGTGTCGCGGAGAACGACGTTTCCTATTGCCATGCCGAATTCACTTTCTTCATAATAATGAAGCGTGTCGCAAGTGATGTGTTTCTCACCGTTATGAACCTCTGAGGCTTTCATCGAGTGAGCATAACGGAGGTCGGTATTATAGGTCCCGTTCTCACTATACATAGTGGTAGAGTCAGTGTAGATGTGCGTAGGACTCCAAAAACGGGCGATTTTTGTATTGAGATTGTATGTGAGGGTGTCGGTAAAAAGCCGCATATTGGAGTCGCTGAGCTGCACATCGGTATAAATATCAGCAACTTTGGTTTCCGAATTGTAATATCCGGAACGACTGACGAGGCGCTTGTCTTCGTTAGTGGTTATCCCCCAGGTGTCGTAGGTAGCTATCGAGGAAAAACGGTCGTAAGAGAGATGGTCGGATTTGAGGATGGTTTTACCGTCGATGAGACGAACAGTGTCATCCCAAATGTCCAAGACACGGCTTACTCCATCGTAGTAGAGTTGGTCACCATAAATAGTTGTAGTGTCGGATATTTCTATCTTGATGTTACCAAAAGCAGTGAAGTCGTTCAGCACAGTGTTCAGAAGGGCAGAATCGGCATGAAGAATCATGCCTTCATGTTCGGCACGAACGCGCTGATAGAGAATCCATACGTCGGCATCTGAAGGGTCTCGGGTACCCATTCCCGCTTCGTAGGTAATCAGTTTCTGCGCCCATGACGGCAGGGTAGCCATCATCAACAGCAGCAAAAATACAGGTTTAAAGATATTTAATTTCATATCTTCCACTTTATTAAAAGTGCAAAGATACAAAAAAATATTGATTTAAGCAGTTATTTATTACAGACTCCGAACTGAAAAGCCTGGGCAGAGGGTCAATAGTGGAATGTATACGTGTCGGTAATATGGCACCAAAACATGTTGTCGTAATCACGAACTGCACGTTGCATTACTCCATTATCAAACTGGTAACTAAGCGAATAATACAAATTCTGGACAGATCCACTTTCAGTGTGGTACGTGATTGAGACAGGATTGTTTCTGGAAATGAATGTGGGTGCATGGACAATGCCAAATTCCCTCAATGTATTGGGAAAGAAGAAACCACAAAATGGGTTGACACGGGTATCATAGCTGTATGTAATGGAATCCAAGGTATAATTATCGTTTTCTGGGCCGCAAACCGCGGAAACAAGGTTTCCATCCCGCCAGCGAAGACTATAAGTATCGGTATATTCCACGTATTGGCTCTCGCAATGCTCGATATAAGCAGAGGGATAGTCGCTGTCGGTGTATGTAAAGGAATGTTCTAAGGACCACCCTCCAACATTTTGGGTGATGGAAACAAGGTGCTTGCCTTCATATTGGAGAGTACAAGTATTTCCGTAGGTAGCATCCCTTTCAACTCGTACAAGACGCCCTTGGCCATCATATTGATAACGAATTGTAACAGGTGTTGCTTCGTCTGTATAATGAATAACGGAGTCAAGATGCTCTTTTGTCCAATGGAAAAGGACAGCAGGACGGTCTGGAATCTCCTGGTCACCACATTCTACACCGACAATATGACTTGCTACTGTAGCTGACTGTACACGGTTTTCTGGATGATAAAAGCCTGTAAAGAAATTATTGTCCATGATTGGGACTATATTTTCTCCCTTGCTACATCCAAGCAACAAAGTAGTTGCAAATAAAACAAAAAGGAATCTACGTGTTTTCATGTTTTTTATTTATTAACGTGGACGAATGTCATTTCTCACAACAATTAACACCATTTAACAATATTTTCACAAGACCGACTAATTCACAAAACAAGGAAGCCTCAACTTCTATCTTAAAAGAAAAAGGGTGGAGAAAATCAAGTCTACCTCCACCCTTATCTCTAACGCTATTGCCTATACTACTTGATAGTACGGGAACCCATGCGGTCCATAGCGCAACGGAAACCAATCCATGAAGTGCTACGGTCTTGGTCATAGTAACGACGGGTACCGCACTGCATCCAGTATGCACGGTCTCTCCAAGAACCACCCTTGACAACACGTACACGGTTGTTGATCATAGAGGTGATATTGTTCTTGTCTGTGCTGTCTGAACGGTGATACATTTGGTTGGTCTGCTCCTCATCGGTACGGGCATAAGTCTCTTCAGCATCATCTTCATCATCGCTCTCACGCAACCATCCTGAAGCAGCAGTAGCCTCTTTACTCTCGAAGTCATAGATGCTGGAATTCCAGTCACCATCGAGATAGTTGATATTGTCAGCCTGACGGTAGTTACGACGGTTCATGTCATCGGGAACATTCTGGTAAACAAGATTGCCAGTGGTCTCGTCGATGGCGGCTTCCTCACCGTCCTCGCTCATGGCAATAAACTTATAGACATTACCACGGAACGGGTTCTGGTCATCAGCTCCAACAGGAGAAACATCCTTACGATAAACATCGCCGCACCATTCAGACACATTGCCGGCCATGTGATACAGACCGTAGTCGTTGGGGAAGTACCATTTCACAGGAGCGGTATACTCCCAACCATCGTTCAAGTTACCTGCAACACCCATGGCATCACCACGAGAACGTTTGAAGTTAGCAAGGAACTGACCATAATACTTCTTATTGGCGGAACGGACACTCTGACCAGCCCAAGGATAAGTCTTATGCTCAACAACACGCTCGTCATAGGTGTTGCCAATCATACCCAGAGCAGCGAACTCCCATTCGGCCTCGGTCGGGAGACGATAATTCGGCAAAAGGATACCGTCTGAACGACGTACGTTACGGTTCTCACCGCCGCTGGCAGGATCAAGGTCTGGCACACCTTTTCCTTCACCCTTGTACAATCCAGCCAAATAGACATCAGTCTGGAAAGCTTCGGAACCTGTGAGCTCTGACTGAGCCAAGTCAATGATACCGGCGTCAACGAGGATTTTCTCATTAACACGGTCGGTACGCCATTTGCAGTACTGAGAAGCCTGCTCCCATGTCACACCTACAACAGGATAATCGTTGAACATAGCGCACTGGAAATAGTTCTCCACAAAGTTTTCCACCCAGGAAAGGCGCTGACGCCAAACATTTGTGTCAGGATAAATCTGCTTCACCAGCTCGGGATACTCCTCGCCGTATGCACGGTTCATCCAATATACAAACTCTCTGTAAGAGAAATTCGACACCTCGGTCTCATCGATATAGAATGAAGAAACGGTGACCGTGTGCACAAGGTTATTCCATGAGAAACGTGCTTCTTCGGCAACGCGACCCATCTGGAAAGAACCGCCTTCAATGAACACCAAGCCCGGACCAGTAATCTGCTCCGTGTATGACGAACGGTCAAAACCGCCCCACTCGGTATCATTCAGATTCCAGCCCGTGGTTGCGGACTGTTCTTTGCTGCCACATGCTACCATCAGCAGTACAGCGGCCATCATAAAGAACGATTGTTTTAAAATCTTCATAGTGGTTAATTTTTTTCTCTGTATACGTAAATAACGGATTTTTGTTTCGTTTTTTAGAATTTTTATTAGAACGACGGGCAACGGATAGCCTTAATCTTATGTTTCTGCTCTGGCACCGGCAGCAAGATTCCCAGTGTTATTTCATGAGAACCTGCCGTGCTGTTCGACAATTCCGAAACCGTCACATCATAGCTGTAGCCAATCTTGAAATAATCATGCTGTGCACCCACCATAAAAATGAATGCATCCGGATTCTCGATACCATTGCGATACCACACACCCACCAAGAACGGCATCCAGTCAAGATACAAACCATAATTGAAATAATGGAAACCGCCCTGGTACTGATAAATAAAGTTGGGAGAAATTACTGGCGTACCAAGTCCCAACGACGACTGACGGCGTCTTTCCTCAGCAAGGTTAATCAAACCACCGGCATTGGCCGAGAACTTGATAGGAACGCGGTCTTCACTGTAAAAGCCTTGGCTCGGCTGGTTCAGATGGTGTGCGGCAAAACCTGCATACCAAGCAGGACCATAAACCATGATACCCGATGCGAAATCAGGCACAAATTTACTCTTCTGATCAGGAGCGGTAGCTGATGTACGGTTGATTACACCGCTATTCGGGTCAATCTGATCCGGGAAAACCATTATATTTTCATCCCAGTTGAGACCATAGTTCACCAACGATGCCTGCAGAGCCAAATTAATATAAATGTCGTCGTAAACTTTAAACCGGAACGAATACATGGCTCCGGCCATCGCTGAACGCAATATACCATGGTCGCCTTGTCTGTCTGCCAACAAAATAGCGCCAATACCGCCATGAAGGTCAGGTATATATTGGTCATAGGAGGCACTAACTGTAGAAAACGCCGAGACCAGACCCGGCCACTGCGAACGATATGCCAATGAAATACGGGGAGCCACCTTCGAACCCGCAAAGGCTGGATTAAGGTAAAGTGGATTGGCATAGAACTGCGAAAATGGCACATCCTGTGCTTTGACTCCCTGCATACCCATTACAACGAGCAGCAGTATCAAGGTAATTTTATTGTACTTTTTCATCATGCGAATTTTAGTATAGTATAAGCCTAAAATTGATTGGCAATATTACGATTTTTTTGTCAAATAATTATGTTTCTTTCGAAAATATTTTTCAATAAACTGATTTCCAACATATTTATTTTTCCACAACCTATCTTGAAACGCTGTTTTTTCTCTACTTTTTACAGCCTTTTTCGCAAATTTCGCCCCCTCGCCGCATACTTTCCCTTGCCTTACTCACCTCCATTTCGACCTGTTTTCAACCATTCACCCAAACACTCTCCCGCCCCTCTAAGCCATCATAATTTTCACCCCGATACAATAAAAAAACACAAAATCTGTTATTGATGCATGTTTAACACAAAAACAAAACAAATCCTCCTCTGCACCCTTCTCATGGCCATCCTTCCCGGCATGGCCCTCGCGCAGAACTTTACACCCCACTCCCTCCTTTCCGAAGGTCAGTGGTTCAAAATTCCCATCAGCAACACTGGTGTCTACAAAATCACACTCGATAACCTCCCTGCACTCAACAACACTCCCTGTAACCAAATCGCCCTCTACTCCACTCCCGGCGAAATGCTCTCCACCAGCACCCGCGACCTCGTCAACGACGACCTCATGCCTGTCGCCACCGAAATAGCCGACAACAACAACAACGGCATCTTCGACCAAGGCGACTACATCCTCTTCTACGCCGAATCCCCCAACGTCTGGCGATACATCCCCGCCGACAACCGTTTCGAATATATTGTACACCCTTACGCGAACCTTAATTATTATTACCTCACTACTACCGCCCAATCGTCCTCTCTCCTACGCATTCAACCCTCCCTTTCCGGCACCTTCTCCCCTCTCCCCGTCACCACACACACCGGCGTAGCCCTCTTCCACGAAGACAACATCAACACCCACGGCGGCGGACAAATCTGGGTCGCCGACAAATTCTCCCCAGGCTACTCCTCCCGCTCCTACACCCTCAATCTCGAAAACATTCCCGCCACCCCCTCACTTCTCGCTCGATATTCCTTCGCTAACGTCTCAGACCTCGCTTCTGGACTCAAAGTACAACTTGCCGCCGACACCCGACAGCACACCCTCTCCAACTCCACCTACCAAATCCTCAAAGAAACCTTCTCCTCCCCCAACTCCAAATCCATAACCCTAACACTTACCTACCAGCCACGCGAAAACAGCGCAGCAGGCTACCTCGACTTCATCGAACTTAACGCCACCCTCCCCCTCACCTACAACGGCGGACAGCAAATCTTCCGCAACCAACAACTCAGCGACACCACCTCTCACCTTCTCTTCCTCGTCAACGGCAACGCCGACGGTCTCCGCCTTTGGGACATCACCTCCCCTCTCCAGCCTTCCACCCTCGACATCACACCCTCTGCTAACTCCTTCTCTTTCACTGCTCTCGCCGACCATCCCCGCACCTTCATAGCCTTTACGCTCAGCGACGCCTACACTCCCTCCTCCATCCAACCCATCCCCAACCAAGACCTCCACGGCTCTCAACCGCCCGACCTCGTCATCGTCGCACACCAAGACTACCTTAGCCAAGCCAACCGCCTGGCCTCACTCCACAACCTCCACGACGGCCTAACCACACTTGTCGTCTCCCAAGAGCAAGTCTTCAACGAATTCTCCTCTGGCAAACCCGACCCCGTAGCCATTCGCCAGCTGCTTCGCTGTCTGCGCGCCAAAGCCACCCCCGACAACCCCGATGCCCCACGCTACCTCCTCCTCTTCGGCAAAGGAACTTACGACAACCGCGACATCCTCGGCGCACACCAAACCACCGTCGTCACCTACCAAACCCCAACCTCCTTCGACTCCGAAGGACAGGCCTACCCCAGCGACGACCTCTACGGCTACCTCAGCGACTATGCCTCCTCGCCCTTCGACGGCACCCTCTCTGTTTCCATCGGCCGCCTTCCTGCCAAATCCCAAGCCGAAGCCGACCTCTTCGTCAACAAAATCGACAACTACATTAACCACAGCGACTTCCTACACAACGACATCCGCGGCGATTGGCGCAACTACGTCACCCTCCTCGCCGACGATGCCGACCCATCCTCCCCCCACGACTCCGTCTTTGCCAGCGACTCCGAAATCCTCGCCCGCAAAATCAAAAAACTCTATCCCCAATATAACATCGACCGCATCTACGCCGACGCCTACTTTCAACAATCCGGCGCCGACGGCTCATACTACCCCGACGTCAACAACGCCCTCAACCGCCGTATCAACTACGGCACACTCCTCCTCAACTACATCGGCCACGGCTCCAGCACCTACATCGGTACCGAACGCTACATGGAATTCTCCGACATCGACAAATACACCAACACCGACCGCCTCACCTTCTTCGTCACCAGCACCTGCACCTTCGGCAAATTCGACCAAGTCAACGACATCTGCGGCTCCGAAGCCTTTCTCCTCGCCAAAGCCGCCGGCATCGGTGTCATCGCGGCCTCCCGCCCCATTCACCACTCTCAACGTTTCAACACCGACCTCTGCATCCAGGCACTCAACCCCGCCAATACCATCGGCGACGCCCTCCGCATCGCTAAAAACTCCAACCCCGTCTCTCACTGCATTGCACTCATCGGCGACCCCGCGCTCCGGCTCTCTATCCCCCGCAACCAAATCCAAGTCACTCACATCAACCAAATGCCCGTCAACCCCGCTGTCACCGACTCCGCCACAGTCCTTTCACGTGTCACCGTCCAAGGTCAAATCCTCGACCCTCAAGGCAACCCCCTCCCCGACTTCAACGGCACCATCTACCCCATTGTCTTCGACCGTGAAGTAAAATGCCGCACCCTCGCCAACGACAACGACAGCACCCAAGTCAACTTCATCCAGCAAAAAAACATACTCTACAAAGGTCGCGAACCCATAACTTCTGGCCAATTCTCCTACTCCTTCATTATCCCTCGCGACGTCTCCTACCATTACGACTACGCCAAACTCTCCCACTACGCCCGCTCCTCCTCCGATGACGCCTCCGGACAATACAGCAACATCATGTTTGGCGGATTCAACGACGACATCACCATCACCGAACTCCACCCGCACATCCAACTCTACATCGGCGACACCAACTTCCGCAACGGTGGTCTCACCAACGAAAACCCCATCCTCTACGCCCGTCTCTCCGACTCCATCGGAATCAACGCCGCTGGCAGCGGCCTTGGGCACGACATCACCGCCATTATCGACAACAACCCCTACAGCACCATCAACCTAAACGACCTCTTCGAACCCGACATTAACGACAGCCGCAACGGTGAACTTCGCTACACCCTTGGCAAACTCGACCAAGGTCCCCACTCCCTCACCCTTAAATGCTGGAACATCTTCAACTATTCTTCCTCTGCCACCATCCAGTTCACCGTCGCTAACGACCGCACTCCCAGCCTCGGACAATTCACCGCCTCCCCCAACCCCGCCTCCTCCTCCACACTCCTCCGAATCGAACACAACCTCACCACCACCATACACTCCGCCACCATCTACATCTACGACACCCGCGGATCACTCGTCCGCACCATCACTCCCACCATCGGTCCCTGCACCCTTTCCTTCCTATGGAACTTCACCGCCTCCAACGGCAGCCTACTCCCCAAAGGTATCTACGCCGCCCGTGCACTCATCACCACCGACAACGGCACCCAACTCTCTCAAACCGCTAAAATCGTCCGCAACTAAAAAAACACACTCCTCGGCACAATAAAAAAACACAACCTCCGTTAACCCAACAAAATCATTTAAACCCACACAACAACTTAATGAAAACAACCCGCCTCATCGCCGTTTGCCTCATTCTGGCAACCATCACCAGCACAACCCTCGCCCAACAAGACCAAACAACCGGCCTCACCGGACAAACCAAAAACTACATCTCCACCGGCATGCCCATTCTCCTTGTCGCCCCCGACGCTGTCTCCAGCGGCATAGGTGACGTAGGTGCAGCCTCCAACCCCGACATCTACTCCTCTCACTGGAACAACGCCAAATTCGCCTTCATCGATGGCGACTTTTCCATTGGCACCACCTACACCCCATGGCTCCGCAACCTCAACGTCGCCGACATGAACCTCCTCTACCTCGGTGCCTACAAACGCATTAACAACAACAGCACCGTTGCCGCCTCTCTCACCTACTTCTCACTCGGTGAAATCCAAATGACCGACGCCGAAGGACAAAGTCGGGGTACCATGAACCCCAACGAATTTGCTTTCGACCTCACCTATGCTATGAAACTCAACGAAGAGCTATCGCTCGGCGCCTCTGGACGACTCATCAACTCCGACCTTACCAACGGTCAGCAAGTATCCGATGGCAGTGGCTACGTTTCCACCAAACCCGCCACCAGCGTTGCCGCCGACCTTGGCATCTACTGGCAACACCCCATCGACAAAACCCAAGAACTCGCCGCTGGTGCCTTTTTCAGCAACATGGGCGCAAAACTCTCCTATTCCGACGACGACACTAAAAAAGAATTCCTCCCCACCAACCTCCGCATCGGCACTCGCTACACCAACCACATCGATGCCTCCAACAGCATCTCACTCCTCCTCGACCTCAACAAACTCCTCGTCCCCACACCTCCCGTCACCGTTGGCGACAGCACCTATAGCAAATACTACCGCAACATGACCGAATACTACAACACCGGCGTCATGCGCGGAGCCATCCAATCCTTCTACGACGCCCCGGGCGGCTTCTCCGAAGAACTCCGCGAAATCCAAATCTCCGTCGGTGGCGAATACTGGTACAAACAAACCCTCGCAGCACGTGTTGGCTACTTCTACGAAAGTGCCACCAAAGGCGGACGACAATACATCACCTTTGGCGTCGGCCTCCGTTACAACCTCCTCCAATTCGACTTTTCCTACCTCGCACCCACTACCAGCTTCAGCAGTAACCCTCTCTCCAACACCATCCGCATCTCCCTTACCATTAACTTCAAAAGCAAAAAGAACACCCCTAACTCTTAATACTTGACACCATGCATATCGGCCTTGGCTACGACGTCCACCAATTAGTCTCCGACCGTCCTCTTTGGCTCGGCGGCATCCAAATCCCTCACTCCAAAGGGCTCCTCGGTCATTCCGACGCCGACGTACTTCTCCATGCCATCTGCGACGCCATCCTCGGCGCCGCCGCCCTCGGCGACATAGGACAGCACTTCCCCGACAACGACCCCCAATACAAAAACATCGACAGCAAAATACTCCTCCGCAACTGCCTTCAACTCATCAACCAACATGGATTTCGCATCGGCAACATCGACAGCATCATCGTTGCTCAGCAACCCAAGGTAGCCTCTTTCATCCCGCTCATGCGCCAAACCATCGCCGACATCCTCAACACCCCGATTGACAATATCTCCGTCAAAGCCACCACTACCGAACACCTCGGCTTCGAAGGCCGCCAAGAAGGCATCAGCGCCCATGCCATCGCACTCCTTCTCCCACTCGACCAACCCACAACCTCCCTTTAACCACCCTCCATATGGAAAACCCACTCACATCACCCCTCCCACAAGATCAAGCCGACGTCCTTGAAGATTCTGGATGCAGCCTCGTCCTCCACAACGACGACGTCCACACCTTCGACTACGTAATCAAAGCCCTCGTCGACATCTGTCGTGTCACCTATGCCCAGGCTGAGCAATGCGCCATCCTCGTCCACTGCCACGGCAAATGCTCCGTCAAACATGGCAGCTACGACACACTTCTCCCCATGCACACCGCCCTACTCGACAAACAACTCACTTCCGAGATAGTACGCTAACCACCAACATTCCCTTCCTTCCTTGTCCCGAATGTGACACTCGCCTCGGCCACCGCCACCTCAACGTGGAAGTCGTCGTCGTAGACATTACACACCTCAAGCTTTAGAGCCTCGCACGTGAACTGCTCCTGACCAGAAAAAAGAGGTCAAACCAAGCTTCCTTAAGTGTTTCATTCGCCCTACCGATGGTTGTGATTCGGTAACACCCCATTTATGTCGCGTTTGGTCTCTGTTAGTTTTACCCTTTTAAGATGGGAAATAAGCAGAGAAGTGCAGTTGTCAAATCGGCGAAAAAACGAGGAATCTATGCTATATTTGATTGGTAAACCCATGCCTTTAACATTTCCGCTTCTTTTCCTTGAAGAAACAAACACTGACACTCGACGCCACAACTGTGCTACAGGTTCAATCTACACCCCTCCAAAATATTGTTCTCTTCAAAGGTGACACGCCCATACCTCTCCCCTCTAAACAATTGATACAAGTCAAGAACGCTCTACAGGACATACTGGGAATGCAAAACGTGAGCAGGTGAAAACTGTTCACATCAGCAGCCAATTGTTGTAGAGGAACAAGTCTCCAGCTGACAGCAGTGGCTCAGAAAGGAAAAAACTCCCGCAACAAAGTGGCGGAGCCAAAGTCAAAGAAAGCATATAATTATTAGATTTACAGCACTGTAAAACAATCTTGACAAAGCAGTCTTACAATTTGAAAAAAAATAAACAATTCGGTGGCAGGCATGTCAGTTTTTTTTTGTATCTTTGCAAAATGAAATAAGAACCGAATTTTATAAACTATCGAGATATGACACCTACATTAATCATCATCGTGCTGTTGTTGGGGCTGTTGCTCCTAACCCTTGAGATTGTTGCCATTCCGGGCGGTTTTGCCGGGGTGATAGGCTTTCTGCTCACAGCCTTCGGGGTTTGGCAGAGCTATCTGTGGCTGGGCGTAACAGGCGGTACCATCGTACTGCTCTGCTGCGTTGCCATCTGCATCATTCTGTTAGCCATATTCATGAAAACCAAAACATGGAAACGGTTCAGTCTGAACGAGGAGTCGGACAGCACGGTGAACCAGATAGAAGACCCAGCCATAGCGATAGGCACCCGTGGCACCACGGTGGCAAGGCTGGCACCGACGGGCAAGGCCCTAATAGATGGAAAACTGGTAGAAGTACATGCCATCAACAAATTCATCGACCAAGACCGCCCCATAGAAGTCGTTGCCATAGAAGGCTACCGTATCGATGTGTGCGAAATCGAAGACAAACGCTTCGACTAACCGTTCACTTTCAATCAAGAAATACTAATCTAAAAACAATACATTATGGATTTATTCGGAATTATTATTCTATGTGTAGTGATTTTCATCCTACTCATCATCTTCCTCTATTTAGTGCCAGTGGGACTGTGGTTCCAGGCATTGGTGTCGGGAGTACACACTTCGTTGATTCAACTCATGTTCATGCGGTTCCGTAAAGTGCCGCCCAGCGTTATTGTAAACAACATGATCAACGCCACCAAGGCCGGTCTGAAACTGTCGCAAAACGAGTTGGAGGCCCACTATCTTGCCGGTGGCAATGTCACCAACGTGGTGCAGGCTCTTATCTCGTCGAGCAAAGCGAATATGAACCTTGATTTCCGCACCGCCACTGCTATCGACCTTGCAGGACGCGATGTGTTGAAAGCTGTTCAGACTTCGGTGAACCCCAAAGTAATTGACACGCCCCCTGTGGCAGCTGTGGCCAAAGACGGTATCCAGCTGATAGCTAAGGCCCGCGTTACTGTGCGCACCAACATCAAACAACTCGTTGGCGGTGCCAGCGAGGAAACCATCCTTGCCCGTGTGGGTGAAGGTATCGTTTCGTCTATCGGCTCGGCACTGAGCCACAAGCAGGTGCTTGAAAACCCAGACAGCATATCGAAATTAGTGCTTACCAAAGGATTGGACAGCGGTACGGCATTTGAGATTCTCTCCATTGATATTGCCGACATCGATGTGGGTAAGAACATCGGAGCCCAATTGCAAATGGACCAGGCCAACGCCGACAAGAACATTGCACAAGCCAAGGCAGAGGAGCGCAGAGCCATGGCAGTGGCTTCGGAGCAGGAAATGAAAGCCAAAGCCCAAGAGGCCCGCGCCAAAGTTATCGAGGCCGAAGCAGAAGTTCCCAAGGCTATGGCCGACGCCTTCCGCAGCGGCAACATGGGTATTATGGACTACTACCGCATGAAGAACATCCAGGCCGACACCGACATGCGCGAGAGCATCGCCAAGCCTGCCGGAGTAAAACCCACCACACAGAAGCCCTCATCCGAGAAGTAACATATACGGACTGTATGAAACACATAGTGTTTTTATTGTTCGTGCTGTTGACGGCAACCGTATGCGCACAGTCGCAACGGTTGCCGTTGCGCTTTAGAGCAGACGGCACATTTAAGATTGTACAATTCACCGACTTGCACTATATTCACAACAACCCTCACGCCCAGAGGGCTCTGATACGTATGCGAGAAGTGGTTGAGGCCGAGCGTCCAGACCTTGTAATTGTTACAGGCGACATGATATTCGGAGAGCCTGCCGACAAATGTATGCGCGATGTGGCGCAGTGCCTTGACAGCTTGGGAGTGCCATTTTGCACCACCTTCGGCAATCACGACGAAGAGTTTGGACTGAGCCATGAGGAATTGTACACCATACTGCACACCCCCAACAATGTAGAGCCAGAGCATGAAACAGGGACAGAGTTCGACTATATGCTGCGCATACTGGGCAGCAGAGACGACAGCACCCGCGCAGCCGTTTACTGCCTTGACTCGCACAACAAACGCCACTATGGCCCGTTTGTAGGCTACGCATGGCTAACGAAGAGCCAGATAAGTTGGTATCGCGACCTGAGCCGCAGTCTTAGAAAGCAAAACGGAGACCGTCCAGTGCCCTCGGTAGCCTTTTTCCATATTCCACTGCCTGAGTTCGAAACCGCTTTTCGCAAGCGCGACACATGGGTTATCGGTGCACGAATGGAGTCTGTGTGCTGCCCAAGATACAATAGCGGCATGTTTAATGCCATGAAAAAGGAGGGAGATGTGTTAGGCATATTCTGCGGACACGACCACAACAACGACTATGCAGTGATGTGGGAAGGCATATTGCTGGCCTACGGCCGATATACCGGCGGCAATACGGTGTACAACGACCTGGTTGGCGGCAACGGCGCCCGCGTGATAGTATTGCATGAAGGCGAAAGGTCTTTCGAGACATGGATAAGGCTGAAAAAGGGAACAATACGCAACCGGCTGAGGGTGCCCGACAACTTTGCGTGGAGCGACCCCAATAAACGCCCAATTGAAAAAGATTAACAAGGAATAGTCAACAAGCCTTTCCCCACTATAAGGTAACCACCCACGCGAGGAGAGCTAACGAGCCGACGGCGAAAGCGATACTGGCAGCGAGCGTGAGAGCCTTTTTTTTCTGATTGTTTCTGCAAAGTCTCACAATCTCGCGAAAAGGAGTCCAGAAAATAGCTGCAATAATAGCGGAAATGTAAGCTCCATAATTACCGACTGCCACGACAGTGAAAATCAGGGCACCAATGAAAACAAATATCAAAAAGATAGTCATTGAATTGTGAAATATAAATAATAACGCAGAATGGCGGATAATATTTTGAAAGACGCATAATTATTATCCAACATTGATACTCTTAACAATAAAAGAATATGAAGAACAAATGCATTCTACTATTGGCCATGGCAGTGATTTGGTGCTCCAGTGCCATAGCGCAAGACCATTTTACTGAACGGGACACTATCGATGTGCAGAGCTATCACATAAAACTTGATGTCGGCCACCTCCGGCCTCACTATATCCAAGGGTCATGCAAAGTGGGTTTGAAGATGTTGCAACCTTCCCATGTGGTAAGCCTCGGCTTGATGGATGCCAGAGTCGATTCGGTTCAAGTGAACGATAGTATGCTTTACCATGGCGAGTTCTACTACGACTCAACCCAGATGCATATCCCTGTGGGCGAAGCCGACTCAGGCGACATGTTGTTTTTGACAGTGTTTTACGGTAGCAACGGATGGGTTGGGGTCGACGGTGGCTTTTGGTGCGAGGACAGTTTGTTCTACAATCTTGGCGAAGACCGCATAGTACGCCCTTTCAGCATGGGCAGAAGCTGGTTCCCCTGTAGCGACAGCGTGTATGACCGGGCTACATATTCATTCGAAATCGTCGTGCCAAAAGGCTGGACGGCCGTGTGCAGCGGCACCCTTCTCAACGATTTCCTCAATGACGACAGCAGCAGAACCTTTCTCTACTCACAGCCAAACCCTATATCAACCTATCAGGTAGGTCTCAATGCCGGCCCTTATAAGGTGCATAACCTCAGACTCGACAGTGGTCGTACCTTCCAAGTGGCTAGCTTGAACATGAATAATTCCCAGGTGAGCCGAATCTTCAGTAGTTTCAACCAGACGTATGAACTCTTCAGTAATTTGTTTGGCCCTTATCCATGGAATGAAATCAGGTTCTCGGAAGGTGGACCGGGTTCCGGCATGGAGCATGTAGAAAATATCTGCATCTCTTTCGACTATAACGATATGGATTACCTTATCGAACATGAGTTTGCTCATCAATGGTTCGGCAACTGCGTCACATGTGCAAGCATCAACGATATGTGGTTCAATGAAGGCGGTGCAACCTTTGCCGACCAGTTGGCAAACATCAACCGGACAGGCGACAATTGGAATCTTATCTACCACAAACGCTTTGCCATCATGAGTTTCCCAATTAACGAACATGGCTATCACCCCCTTTGTGGCATGCCTAACCAGTATTCTTTCCGGAACACTACCTACTTCAAAGGGGCTCAGGTGTTTCACGACTTAAGGAATCTGTTGGGGGATTCCACTTTCTTTTCCATGATAAAGAACTTGTTTGCCCGCAACACGTATAAATGTATGGACAGCTATCGGTTGCGCGACACAATGAGTGCATACAGCGGTGTGGACTTGACTGATTTCTACGACTTCCATATTTTCCATGGTGGTTTCTCGAGCTATGTTGTTGACTCGATTCGTACCACCGACGGCACTACCGGTGTGTGGCTCAGCCAGCACCTCTGGCATGCCGACGACTACTGTCGTCAGGCACGCGTGCCTGTCACCTTCTTCTCGCAATCGGGCGACACAATGACCTGCAAGGTCTCCAGCAACGGGCTGTATGCACATGGCGAATTCCAGCTGCCTTTCACCCCGGCCTTTGCCATCGTGGATTACCACTACAGGACCGCTGCCGCCAACTTCAACGATGAGTTCAACATTTCCTCCGTCTACAGACAGACGTCCTACAACACCCACACGGTTGTTGAACCCACGCATACTGAAGAGGGTTCCAATATGTATGTGGGCATGGCCATTGGCAATGCCGACCAGGAACCAATACCTGGCATCAAGCGTTGGGACCACCGCCGCTGGTACGTCAACGGAACCTACAGCAGTAATTTCAAAACCAAGTTGGGCTTCATGTATGGCAGAACGGATCCCGTCAACGACCAAGAGTTCTACTTGGGCTCGGCCACCAAGGATTCGTTGCGCCTCTTCTACAGGAAAGACGCTTCCGAACCTTGGAAAATGCGTAAAGTCTTCTCGCTCCAGCACCATTCCACTCTGACGGGCAGGTTTGATTATATCCAGATAACCGGCACACCTCCCAGGGGCGAATATATGATGGCCGTGGTGGACACCGCTTTGTTGGACATCGACGAGGGTACCGCAAACGAAGCCTCGATAAAGACACCCCGCCTGTCCGTTTCGCCCAATCCAGCCTCTGAATATGCAGATGTTGCCTTCGTTGCCAACGGGACAAACCCCACAGACTGCCTCATCACTGTAACCAACTCTACTGGTAAAAAGGTTTTTGCCATCAGGCCAGTGAGCAGTTCTGTCCGTCTTTCGACCCAAGCATGGCCTTCGGGCATGTATTTTATTACACTCACCACTCCACACGGCTCAGCAACCAAAAAGTTTATCGTACAATAAACCAATATATTAAAAACAAAATACGGCAGTTGTTGAAAACTATTTAGGTAAAAAAAAACGATATTTCGGGAATTCTTTGTATTTTTGCAATCCGTATTTTTGTCACTCAAAAACACGGAATAATGAAACAAGGTTTTGACAACGAGAAGTATCTCAAAATTCAGTCCGAACACATCAAGGAAAGGATTTCCAAGTTCGGAAACAAACTTTACTTAGAATTTGGCGGTAAGCTTTTTGACGACTACCACGCCAGTCGTGTCCTCCCCGGTTTTGAACCCGACAGTAAGCTGAAAATGCTGATGCAGTTGCGCGACGATGCCGAGATAGTAATAGCTATCAGCGCACGCGACATTGAAAAGAACAAAGTGCGCGGCGACCTTGGCATCACGTACGATGTAGACGTGCTACGGCTGCGCGACGAGTTTATGAGTCGGGGGTTGATGGTTAGCGGAGTGGTGATAACACAGTACAACGGACAAGCCAGTGCAATGGCTTTCCGCGAGCGTCTGGAACGATTGGGCATACCGGTGTATTATCACTACATCATTGAAGGCTACCCCACCAACGTGGACTTGATTTGTTCCGCCAACGGTTTTGGACGGAACGAGTATGTGAAGACTACGAGGCCGCTGGTGGTGGTTACCGCTCCTGGCCCTGGAAGCGGGAAAATGGCTGTATGCCTGAGCCAACTCTACCAAGAAAACCAGCTTGGTGTGAAGGCAGGGTATGCCAAGTTTGAAACTTTCCCCATCTGGAGCATTCCATTGAAGCATCCGGTGAATGTGGCATACGAAGCAGCCACAGCCGACCTGAACGACGTGAACATGATTGACCCGTTCCATCTGGAAGCTTACGGCAAGACAACTGTAAACTACAACCGGGACATTGAGATTTTCCCAGTGCTGAATGCTATTTTTGAGGGCATTTACGGATACTGCCCTTACAAATCGCCCACTGATATGGGCGTGAACATGGCTGGATTCTGCATCAGCGACGATGAAGTGTGCAGCCAAGCCTCAAAGGATGAAATCATTCGACGATACTACAACGCGCTGTGCGAATTTGCGGAGGGAAAGACAGGGGAGACCGAAGTGAACAAAATCGCCCTGCTGATGAAACAATTGAAACTGACTACAGACGACCGCCGCACAACCGTTGCTGCCCATCAGCGCAAACAACAGGAGAATGCCGATGCCTCGGCCATAGAACTTGCCGATGGCACAATAATCACTGCCCACAGCAGTACCTTGCTCGGACCCAGTGCAGCCCTCCTGCTGAACGCCACCAAATATCTGGCCGGAATTGACCACAGCATAAAACTGATAGCCCAAGAGATAATAGAGCCCATTCAGCACACGAAAGTGAAACTGCTCCACGGCCACAACCCACGTCTGCATACCGACGAGGTGCTGGTTGCCCTGTCAATGCTGAGCCTGACAGATGAGAACTGCCGTAGGGCATTGGCCACATTGCCTCAACTGAACGGTTGCCAAGTGCATGCCACCGTTATGCTGAGCGAAGTGGACAGGAAAATATTCAAGAAATTAGGCATTGGTCTGACAACAGACCCATTGCAGAAGAAGAAATAAACGTCGACAGCGGTAGCTTTAGAACGTTTGAACAGAAGAGCAGTACCAATCGGAAGAGGTTAGTACTGCTCTTTTTCGTTGGGGAAGTCCTGACTCTTTACATCCATGATATACTGCCTGATGGCGTTGCTGATGTCAGCCCCAAAACTGCCGTATACACGCAGATAGCGAGGAGTAAACTGCTGGGTGATACCGAGCATGTCTTGGAGGACAAGGACTTGGCCGTCTGTACTGCTGCCAGCACCAATGCCAATGGTTGGAATCTTGAGTTCGGAAGTGACTTGTGCAGCCAGTTTGGCAGGGATTTTTTCCAAGACAACACTAAAACAACCTGCGTCTTCAAGCACATGGGCATCGTGAATGAGACGGGCGGCCTCGTCCTCTTGGGTTGCACGGACGGCATAGGTGCCAAACTTGTTGATACTTTGTGGGGTGAGACCAAGATGGCCCATCACAGGGATACCGGCCGTGAGAATACGGCAAATAGACTCAAGGACTTCTTCTCCACCTTCGAGCTTGACAGCGTCGGCACCCGTTTCTTTCATGATACGGATGGCAGAGGCAAGAGCCTGTTTTGAGTTGCCCTGATAGGTGCCGAATGGCATGTCAACCACCACCAGAGCACGTTTTATGGCACGCTTGACGGATGACGCGTAAACAATCATCTCGTCAAGAGTGATGGGGAGAGTGGTGTCGAACCCTTCCATGACATTGGCTGCGGAATCGCCAACCAAGACAACATCTATCTTAGTGGCATCAAGCAGTTTGGCCATAGAGTAATCGTATGCTGTGAGCATGGCAATTTTTTCTCCAGACATCTTCATACGCTGGAGAACATGCGTGGTAACTTTCGTTACATCAGTTTGTAGATAAGCCATAATTATTCAATTTCTTCGTCTCCGTCATTTTGGAATGGATTGTCGATGATGGGTCCTACTGACTCTTCGTCTTCCTCAATGATACGGAGCATGTTGCGGAACAGTTTTCTGAATTCGTACTCGCCTTTGTTGTTCATCCGGAAAGGCTTGAAGGAACGCTCCTCGCCGTCAATTTTTATGGTTACAGCCCCTTGTTCGGTGGGAGAGTCGGCGGGGTAGAGATATTTCGAAACCTCATCTTCGTTTATGCGCTTGGCAATGAAAATGGTATCGAACTGGGTGGGATTAAGGGCTGCCTGAATCATAGGTACAGGGCCGTTTTTAATCATCTTCGTAGCCAAGGGTTTGTATTCCATACCCTTGGAGCCTAATTTTTTAGCAAAGACCCGCAGACGGGATTCCATCTGCCCCTCGGTAACAGGGAATCGGATGAAAATGGAATCGGTGAGGGTTGGGCACTCGTCAGGTTTACGGTTGAAACTGGAGTGGAGCACCACATAACCTATGGGGAGGATGATTTGGCGGCGATGGGGAACAAGGAAGTATTTGTTGAGTACTTGTTGATAATCAAGATGTTCTTCAATAGAAATCTGGACAGGCGGAGGACAGGAATCTTTGGTGTTGTCAACAGAATAGATAGAGCCTTTTTTCAGAATAAGCTGCGTGTAGTACGCACGAATGCTGCTGTCTTGAGACGGGATGTAACAGCCGCTGCTGCCGCCAACACACTCAACAGGATTGTGGCGGAAGGTAACGAGAACGGTGCCTTTCAGATTGATAGTATTGTTGAATAGCAACCTGCTTGAGGGCAATTCGGCACAATCGTAGACCTGCTTGTCGGTCGGTACTTCGTAACGGATAAGTTCAACGGTGTCGCCATGGCAACTGCAATGAATGGGATTGTAGGCATAACGGACAGGTACTATCTCATGTCCCCGCATGGTGAAATAGCGGTAGACCGATTCCACACGTGCTCTCATAATGTCTTGATTGTAAGCATCGCCATAGGCTTCAATCGACATGGTATAGAAACGGGGGTTGTTTCTGTTGAAGGCGATGGTATAAGCTGAGTCGAGGAGGTCAAGATCCACCTCGCGATAGGCACTGTCGTTTTCGTTGAATTGTAGCTTCAGACTGAACTCTTCGGGGTTGGTCCATGCCTTGAGGAGGTCTTTGGGCTTGATGGGTTTCTCCGACGGGATGAGCAATTCAGAATTCTGCCCCGCGGCTGATAGCGTTGCAAACAAAAAAAAGAGAACAACAAGACGGCGCATAGCAAAAAATATTAAGGAATAAAGCTACTCGTTTAATGAAAGCAATTGCTGTACAATCTCTTCTGTTGTGATACCCTCGGCTTCGGCATAATAGTTGCGGACAATGCGGTGACGCAAAACCTCAATGGCCACAGCCTGTACATCCTCAATATCGGGAGAGTACTTACCTTGCATGGCAGCATGAGTTTTAGCCCCCATGACAAGATATTGCGAAGCACGCGGACCAGCACCCCATGAGAGGTATTTGGCAGCAAGAGAGGCGGAAGAACTGCCCGATACGGCTGCGGCGGCAACGGGTCGGGTGGATGAGGACAGACGCACAGCATACTGACAGACATTGTCTGCCACAGGTATGCGCCGGATGGCTGCTTGATAACGAACTATTTCATCGGCACTGACTACCACATCCACCTCGGGAACATCGTTGGTAGTGGTTCCTTTAACAATATCAACCTCTTCTTGGAAAGAGGGGTAGTCCATTCTTACATTCAGCATGAAACGGTCCAACTGGGCCTCGGGTAGTGGATAAGTACCTTCTTGTTCGATAGGATTTTGGGTTGCCAAAACAAAGAACGGAGCAGCGAGCGGGTAACTTTTGCCCGACACAGTCACACTGCGTTCCTGCATGGCCTCGAGCAAAGCGGCCTGAGTCTTGGGAGGCGTACGGTTGATTTCATCAGCCAGAACGATGTTGGCAAAAACGGGACCTTTGACAAACTGGAACTTACGGTTTTCGTCAAGAATTTCTGAACCGGTGATGTCAGATGGCATCAGGTCGGGTGTGAACTGAATGCGGCTGAACGTGAGACCAAGAGCCTTGGAGAGTGTATTAACCATCAACGTTTTAGCAAGGCCAGGGACACCAACCAAAAGGCAATGTCCGCCGGTAAAAATGGAGAGCAACAGGCTGTCGACGGCCTTTTCCTGTCCCACAATCACCTTGCCAATTTCGTTCTTCAGCGTGTGATATTGGTTTACAAAGTTGTCAATTAATTCTTTATCAGACATAGTTTCAAAAATGCCCGGAACTCAGGGCTGCGGATGCGTTAAAAAATTGTGCAGACCATTGTGGTTTCATACATCTTAAAGGGTTGGAGTCCAATTCACACTGAAATTGGGGCAGTCCTTGTATTCATCAGAAATATAGATGTAGGTTGTACGAACCATACGGTTGCACCAGTCGATGATTTTCTTGGTTTTGGCCGTTTGCAGTGCGGCTTCGTAGATACGGTCGTAGTCGTCGGTAAGGTTGGCCTTGTGTTCTGGTATCCTCTTGGTAAGCTGGATGATACTGTAAACCGTTTTGTTTTCGGCATTGACATGGGAAACAGCGTTGGATACTTCGCCTTCCTCCATGGCCACGATACCGACACCGGGATAGAGCTGGTTGAAAGTCTCCTTGTCGAAACGGGCACTTCCCGTTGCGGGGTTGAGAACTTGAACAGCCTGCGAACTGGAATAACGCTTGGCTGCATCTTCGAAGCTGATGGCACCTTTACGGATTTCCTGAGCCAGACTGTCAAGCGTGATACGTGCCTTCAGTTGGTCGTCGGAATTAACCTTGGGAATCATTAGAATGTGACGCGCATTGATGGAATTACCTCTGCGCTCAATGAGTTGAATGATATGGAATCCCATCTGGGTCTCTACTATCGGGGATACTTCTCCAGGTTTCAAAGCAAAAGCCGCCGACTCGAACTCTGACACCATGACACCTTTATCGAAGAAACCAAGTTCACCACCCTTGGATGCCGAACCGGGGTCTTCGGAATAGAGTTTCGCCAACATCGAGAAATTCTCGCCTTTGACTATGCGCTCACGCAACTCGTTGAGTTCGTCACGTACACGGTCACGCTCAGCCTCGCTGACTACCGGGGAAATCATTATCTCGCCAACCTCGTACTGCGTGGGGATGATTGGCAAACTGTCGGCATCGTATGAAGCAAAGAACTCTGCCACCTCGGCAGGAGTAACTTTCACCTTCTCGGTCAGCTGATATTCGATAGTCTGAGAGATATGACGGTCACGAATCAAGTCATAATATTGGTCATGCAACTCATCGTAACTGTAGTTAAACACCTGACGCAGATTCTCCTTGCCACCAGCCTGGTGCACAGCGGCATTCAAATAATACTGCACCTCTTCCTCTATCCTGTCGGTAGACACCTCAACGCTGTCCTGCACACCCTTATGTACAAGCAACTTGTTCACCATCATGCTCTCCAGCAATTGACAGCGTTCTATCTTGGCATTCTGCACACCCTGTTTGAGACGGATCTGGACATAAGCCTGCTCTACATCGGAATGACGGATAATGTTCTGTCCCACCACTGCAACGATACCATCTACCACTTGACGATGTCCATTGTCCTCACTGACTACCGTCTGCGCACCGAGCACCATGCTCAACACAACGGCGATTATTGATAAGGTTATTTTCTTCATCTTCTTCTTCCCTGAAAATGGGTTGACAATTAATTGTTACAAATCCGGCAAGGCGTGTCGCCACAGACCTTGCCGGGTAAATTCGCATCAATAAGTAATTTGGTCGATTACATCCTGATAAATCTTGACATTGTATTTCTTCCGCAACTCGCGGTTGTTCTGCACCTCGAGGTAGTTCTGGTAGTCGTTGAGGTAATAGCCACGGGCTTCCTCCAGGCTCTTCAACCGAGGTTGGATTATCTGCTCAACTACAAGAATCTGATAGCCCTTATTCATTGGACGCGGATAAACACCTTTACCCCATTCACTATTTTTTAGTAGGGTCTGACTACCGGCCTCAACCACTTGAAGCTCCATCTTTACAGGTTCCTCTGCAGTACATTTTTTCTTGCTTACACAGTCCATCAACTTGGATTGGAGGTCGTTCATTGACCAACCCTTTGCAACTCCTTTATTAACGGTTTTGAGTGCTTTCGAAGGTTTAATGCAGGCACTGTCTGCAATCGTGATGACATTGACACGGGCACGATGGTTCCAGAAATAAACTGCGTCGTTGGTGTCATCGTAGCTGTGGGTAGTGGAATAACGGTCGTAGAACTTCTGGAAACCAACGGAATCCTTAATGGCATGCGACCAGATTTTGCGGTCATTATAGGAAAAAATCATCAACCCATGGCGATACTCGTTAATCAATTCGCCAAACTCGGGAATATCCTTTTCCAAATTGTCGTCGGCATACCTCAGAACCATCGCGTTAATAAACTCCTCATAACGGTCTCTTACAAATACATCCAGGTCACCATAAGGATAAACCGTTTTGTGTCTGCGCATATAGCGGGCAAACTGACGCGAATTATACTGGCGGTCGCCTATTTTGAACAACGGCCGCATATCGGTAATCTCGTTGGAGTCATAATTGAAGATGCCCGAGAAAATTGAATCGGTAACCAAAGCCCTTACGGCTGCAAGACTTGCTGCATAGGGGGCTTTTTTCTTCTTGGAAGTCTTCACCTTGGTATAATCCACAAAGTCATAGCGTTTTTTGCATTGGTCGACAAAAATATGCTGGGGCTTAGAACTGCGCTCGCCACGCGTCATACGCGACTTATAATAAGGGATAACACTTTCGAAATCAGGCAGCATCTCACGATTCAACAACTTGATGATGTGCCATCCGAAACGGGAATGGAAAGGCTTGGAATACTCACCCACATTGAGACCGTTAGCCAGCACCTCGACATATTCATACGGCAACTGGTTGCACCCCATTTCAGGCATTACGCCGCCTTCCTTCTTTGCCGGCATATCATCGCTGTTGTTTTTCACCACATCGGCAAACGACATGCCATTCTCCAACTGTTTATAGGCAGAATTGATACGGCCTCTGGCATTGGGGTCGCTGTCTGAAACCCATACATGCGCCAACTTCACCTTGCCATAAAACTTATAACGGTCAAACAGTTTTATCACATGGTATCCATAACGTGTTCTCACGGGCTTGCTTATCTCGCCGGGTTTCATGGAATAGACTGCCGTCTCAAAAGGATAAATCATGTCGAACACCGTGAAACAGCCCAAATCACCCTCGTAGGGGTTGACCTCCTCGGCTGCGGGATTGTCACTAAGCCTGGCCTCCTTGCGCTGTTTTGCCATCTCTTTTTGAGCCACTGTATAGAAATTATCCGTTTTCAATGCTTCCTCATACAGTTCCATAGCATGGTTGTAAGCCTTCAGACTGTCGGCGGCAGCGGCATTCTCTACACATGGCACAAGTATATGCGCAGCATGCAGCACATAGTGGTTGCGCTCATAAGCCTCCCTCAACAAATTCTGCATCGAGGCTGAATCTATCAGATAAGGTGCAGCCAGCTCATTACGATACACCGACAACTCATCCTTTAGAGCCTGCAGCGTGTCTATGCCCATAGCGTATGCATCGGCCAACTTGGCCTGGAAATTCACATATAGCTCCACATAATCCTCCAAAGCCTTGCGCTTTTCGTAGGTGCAGGCCGTGGGTGCCGATACCGAGTCCTTGCCTATCGATTTGAGGAAATCTCTCATAAACTGGGACTTATAAATCTTTTTCCCTCCAATCTCAAACACTACGGGGTCTGTTTTGGTCTGTGCCGCCACGCTTAGCAGCGACACCGACAATAAAAGCATTGAAATTATCTTCTTCATAAATGGTAATAATGTTTCGGCAAACCGCCGACGGTATTTAATCAATATTTACATCAACGTCTTACTGCACCTTTTTTATCTTGAATAGTTCGGGGCCTCGCGGGTGATGGCAATGTCGTGGGGGTGGCTCTCCGTGCGGCCTGCTGCCGTGATGCGGATAAACTTGGCCTGTTGCAAGGCGGCGATGTCCTTCGACCCTGTGTAACCCATACCTGCCTTGAGGCCGCCTACCATCTGGTACAGCACCTCGCTCAGCGTTCCCTTGTAAGGCACACGTCCCACAACGCCTTCCGGCACCAACTTCTTCGCGTCTTCCTCTTTATCTTGGAAATAACGGTCTTTCGACCCGCTCTGCATAGCCTCGAGCGAACCCATGCCGCGATACGATTTAAACTTACGTCCTTCAAAAATGATGGTCTCGCCCGGAGCCTCGTCAACGCCGGCCACCAGCGAACCAACCATCACCGTGCTTGCTCCGGCAGCCAATGCCTTCACTATGTCGCCGCTGTAACGGATACCGCCGTCAGCAATCACTGGCACATCAAATCCCTTCTGTTTCAAAGCCCCGACACATTCGCACACAGCAGTCAACTGCGGAACACCGATACCTGCCACGATACGGGTAGAGCAAATACTTCCGGGTCCGATACCCACCTTGATGGCATCGGCACCGGCCTCGGCCAGCATAATGGCAGCCTCGCCGGTTGCAATATTGCCGACCACGACATCTATCCCGGGATAAGCGGTTTTCACCTGTTTCAACGCCTCTACCACACGGATACTGTGGCCATGGGCGGTGTCTATAACAATGGCGTCGGCACCCGCCTTCACCAAGGCATCCACTCTGTCCATCATGTCGGGCGTAATTCCCACACCGGCGGCAACGCACAAACGGCCCTTGCTATCCTTGCAAGCCAGCGGACGCTCCTTAGTCTTCATAATGTCGCGATAGGTTATCAACCCCATGAAAACTCCGTCGCTGTTCACCACGGGCAATTTCTCAATCTTGTGACGCTGCAAAATCTCTGTGGCCTCGGCAAAGGTCGTGCCCACATGGGTGGTGATAAGATCGGTAATCATAATCTCCGCCAAAGGACGGTCCATGCGTTTCTCAAAACGCAAATCGCGGTTGGTCACCATGCCTATCAGCTTGCGGTTCTCGTCCACAATGGGAATGCCGCCGATGCCGTACTCGCTCATCAAATGCAGCGCATCCTTCACCAAAGCGTCTTTCGTCAATGTCACCGGATCCACAATCATGCCGTTCTCGGCACGTTTCACCTTGCGCACCTCGTTGGCCTGACGCTCTATCGACATATTTTTGTGCAACACACCGATACCACCCTCCTGTGCCATCCCTATGGCCATGGCAGCCTCCGTCACCGTATCCATGGCGGCCGACACCAACGGTGTGTTCAACTTGATGTTCCGCGAAAATCGCGACGCCACGGTCACCTCGCGGGGAAGAATCTCGGAATAAGACGGCACCAACAGCACGTCATCGTAGGTAAGGCCTTCGCCAATGAATTTTGTGGTATCTGTGTACATAATATTTTATTATTTGATTATTATCCATCTAAAAAATTGTGCAAAGATACCTATTTTTTCCGACATAAATAAAAAAACGTCCAAAGATGGAGAAAAAAAGCAATGTCCTCAACCCGACAAAACCCATTGCCACAAACAGATAGCGGCACCATAAAGAAGAAACCGACAATGCCATTTTTCTACCTATCTTTATCTCTTCCGGCTCGACCAAAGGGGGCTGTTTTCAAATCGTGCCTCACAAAGCCCCCTCCCCTCCACAAAAAAAATCTGTTCGCACATTAATTTCACATCATGGAAAGGAGATTAATAAGAGAACCTATGGTTAATCAGACGTTCATTTCAAACGGTCGCAAAACAATAAAAAAGCCTATACTTGAATAAAATAAAAGATTATTCCAAAAAAATTTCGTATATTTGTACCGTCATCATAATCATCCCACACTATGAAAAAACATCATATCATCTTGTATCTTTGTCTGTTGGCTATGTCAACAAGCCTCTTTGGGCAGGCCAGCGTTTTCGGAGAAATCAACACAACTGCTAATACCAATTCCATTATCAGGGCTTGGGGCAACCAATTCATTATCTATGCCGAAGACAATAACGGCCGTGGTTTCTTCCACTTGTTGACAGGCACCACCAACGGCTCCACCGTGCTTACAGCCGATGATTCAGATGAAATGAATAATAGTAAATGACGCTAAGACATTTGAATCTACCCATTCCCCTACTATTACAACCAATTATTTTATTGTAAATTGTAGCAAATAAAAAAATAGAATCTTATGAAAAGAATAAGTTTATTATTAATGCTTATCGGGAGGCTGACCCTTTCTGCCCAAGTGCCTATTCTTCCCCGCGACACCAATCTCTTTTACGATTGGTGGTATGAAGACTTAATTACCGATACCGCTCAAAGAATCAATACTGACTTCTTTACACATAGTAATCCTGGTCACAATTTGTCTTGGTTAGGACCGATGATGCAGGAAAGACGTCCTATATGTGGCGAAGTCGCAAAATACTTTTATACCGACACGGCCTTGACCATTTTGGGGATTCGGTTTTGCAGTCAACTCGAGAGTCAGTATTTTCATGACACTTGTAGGGTTTGGGGTAGTAATCCTGATTCCATATGGTGTGGAGATTATTTTTTATCGGTGTACAAAAAAGAAGGGGACAGCATG
>ONIP01000044.1 GCA_900317955.1 uncultured Bacteroidales bacterium | reverse complement strand
GATGCCGTGGTTGATGCAGGGTGCGTAGCAGATGATGAGCGACGGGCCGTGGTAGGCCTCGGCCTCCTTGATGACGTTGAAGTACTGGGCCTGGCTGGCACCCATAGCCACCTGGGCCACATAGACGTAGCCGTAGCTCTTGGCAATCATACCGAGGTCTTTCTTGCGGATCTTCTTGCCGCTGGTGGCGAACTTGGCGACAGCGCCTGCCGGGGTGGCCTTCGAACTCTGTCCACCGGTGTTGGAATACACCTCGGTGTCGACGACGACGACGTTGACATCCTCGCCGCTAGCCAGGACGTGGTCGAGGCCGCCGAATCCGATATCATAGCCCCAGCCGTCGCCGCTATTTGACTTGCTCCTTTGCATTTGCTCTTTCAATAGGAATATAAACACCCAGTTCAACACATTTTGTACCATCGATATCTCCACTTACAATTCCTTTCATTGGAGTATCAGCAACAATAGGACAGAAATACTCTCCTGCTTTTAGTTCTTGACGTTTTACTTTTCTACTGCATCCAGCACAATACGGAATACCATTTTTAATTGTTACCATAAAACTTGATTTTCATTAATACTAAACTATATGTATCGATACAGTGCAAAGATAAAGCGAAAAGTCCGGAACTGCCAAATTATTTAACAATCATTAACCATAATGGCCTGATATTAATTGTACTCTAACATACTATAGTTGCCTTTTTCCTGCTCCGCATCTCTTATCTCATTTGATGTTTACAAATGTAACATCGTTCTCCTTGAGATAATTTGTTATTATCTGATATAACGGAATGGCTTCTTTTCTAAATGGGTCACTCTCTAAAAGTTCATATCTGTCATCATATAGTTCACCATACCAATCCGTTAATTCTTCTTCCCATCTGCCTTTCTTTTTTGCTGTAAGCATCATGTTTAATTCTAAACCCTTTGCAGCATTCAAAGAACGTTGTTTGTCAAATAGACGACCTGTTATTTCGTTTACTTTTTCAGGGGCAAATGGATTGGTGTCGACAATGAATTTTGCAAATTCATTACGTCCATAATGTATAAGTGTAATAAATGCAGGCCAATCTTTATCATAGAAACTTCCTGTTTCAAGTTGATGCATAAAAAGATAATAAGATGTTGCGAAAACAAGATTTCGCACATTTATACCTTTAAATGTCGGATAATCTGAAGGAAATTGGCATGTGAGAACACTTGCTAACGCTATTGACATTTTTTCCTCATTTGCAAAATTAATGAGTACAGCTGGATTTTCTATCACGCATGAAAGTAAGTCTTTGATTGAATTTACCGTTGCTTCGTCATTAAAATCATTACTCGCTTTCATATTTGAAATACAAGAGTTGAGAACTTCGTGAATGTTCATAAAATGTGTTATTAAATTCGTTTTTCTGTTTCTATTCATCGTGCCGGTTGTCATATGCACATAAAAAGAGCGTGGCACTTTTAGTTTTCATCGGAATCTTTGAGGTCTTGGACTACCTGTCTTACCCAATTACAACGTACAAGTCCACGCCATTTGGCGGGAAGCCGTCGCTTCGGTCTGGGTAAGAACTTCGAAAGTGTCCAAGTTTCAAAGATTCCAGCATTCAGCTATTCTTCGCTATTTTCTATTCTAAAATGCGCATATTGAAATTATGCATCAATTAATCATAGGCATTCTTTTTTGTTATACAATCTGTTATTTTTGCCACTATTAACGTCGCTGTCCTGTTTTTATTGCCCGAACGATGATAGAAATGTGTCGTTTTTTTGCATTTTCACCGCGCACAGGTGCGGGGTGGCGTTGCAGGGCTGCAAAATGACCGCGCACAGGTGCGGAGGGCATTACACGGCTGTAAATTGACTGCGCGCAGGTGCGGAGCGGATTACATGGCTGCAAAATGACCACGCACGGGTGCGGGGCGCGTTGCACGGCTGCTTCGGCATCCCGCACCTGTGCGGAGGCCGTTTCACGCTTCGGCGGCCACCGTGTCGGCGGGCGCGTCGCCCCCGTCGGGCTGCGGATCCTTCTTGCTCTTGTGCGGGTCGCTCATCGCGTGCTTGCGGAAGTAGTCGAGGCGGATTTCCTCGGTGCGCTTGCGCACGGTGTCGAGGTACTCATAGTGCGCCGCATTGGCCGCGCGGGCGATGCTGACGATGTCGATCTGATTAAGTAACTGCATGATCATTATTATTTACAGTTATTATTCTTGGAAGTTGTGGAGGCCTCTCGACCTCCACAACTTGGGTTAGAGCGGAGATTACATCTCGCTCAACTTCTTATAACCCTCGTAGCGCAGTTTGGCGTTGCGCTCGGTGGCGACGAAGAGTTCTTCGGCTTCCTGGGGGAAGGTCTTCATCAGCGAGTTGTAGCGGACCTCGCCCATAATGGGAGCTGCGGAAGTTGAGCGCAGTGCCAAGCTTGCTTGAGCATTGCCGAAATGTAGCAGCGTGGGCGTAGCCAAGTCGCGGAACTTGTTCTTGCTCCTGTCGGGCTCTGCCGACGACTTCCCCTTCCCACGGGAGGCCGTAAAAAAGAAATCTTCGTCGCCGCAGCCGAGGGGGGCAAACTGCGCGGAGGAACTAAAAGAACTCCGTGCGCTGGCCTTGACACGCGGGGTGTGCCGACGGCGTAGCCGACGGTGCAGACCCGCATCACAGGCAGCAGAGGACGGCCCCAGCGGGTATCCTTTCTTTTGCCATTCATTATAAACCACTAATCCCATTCCCATTTGATAACGCCATTTTATTAAACCATTATTCCGCTTTTAATAACGCCATTTTTTGATTAAACCAATCTATAAATTCCTTATTGATAACGCCATTTTTTATATATTATTGCCCGCAGGGCTACCTTTTTTCAATGGTCCACGGTCGCTCCGTAAAGTCGTGAGCCATAGCAGCAATATTTTGTACTGAACGGATTCAACAGAATGTTCTTTTTTTAATATCAAATTAACAAAAAAAACGCTATTTTATACATTTTTTATAATCAAGCGAATAATGAGAAATGCACAATGATTTTTTTCTGCCTCTTTGATAAAAGTTGTTCTCAAAGTCACGTTGTTCTCAAAAAAAAACGTATATTTGCAACGTAAAAAATAGTTATGGAGAAAGACAAAACTCTATATATTATGGTTTTAGTCACAGAATCTGCAGCACAATTGGGTCTGATGATTTCGGTGGTTGTGAGGTACTTATGCCATTATACGGCATTAGGACAGTTCTCCCCAAGTTTTGTGTAAGTATTTCCTCTTCAAGGATGATTTAAAATATAAAAACATATTATGAGAATTTTACATTTATCTGACTTCCATTACATTCCTAAATTTAAGGCTGAATTCGAACAAGTTGTTCGAAAACTTGTAGAATCATTGTCAAAGCAGGAACCAATTGATGTAATTGTTTTTTCAGGTGATTTGATTAATAAAGATGCTTCTTTGGAACAATTTCATGATGCCGCATCTTGTTTATTTACGCCACTACTTGAATTTGCTAAGCTTGACAAAACACGATTGCTGATTTGTCCGGGCAACCATGATTTGTCGCGTGACAAAGAAATGAAAATGGTTTCTGATAGTCTTAACACAAAAAAGACCAGCAAAGAATTAGATGATTTTTGTGATGATAGCGAACAGTTACGTTTGAGTTTGACCAGATTTGATGCTTACACTCAGTTTGTAAAGGAGTTTTATGGCAATGACATTGACATTCAACCGTTGTATACTACAGCAACCCATGTGATAAACGAGAAAAAGATAGGACTCATGTCCATCAACTCTGCTTGGCGAAGCATTGAATCAAATAAAGACCGTGGAAATCTTTTGTATCCAACAAGATATCTACAAGAGGCCACATCAAAGATGCGAGGATGCGATTTTGTTTTGTGCACAATGCATCACGCTGTCAGCGATTTTAAAGATTATATAGAACAAGAAATTGAAAACACAATCTACGAAAACTCTCATATCTTATTTACAGGACATTATCATAAGGCTAAGGTATCATCCATCTTATCATCAAATGGATTGCTTCACTCTGTTGCTTGTGCCACTTTTAATTATAAAGATTCTATTTCTTCGTATGGATATCTGATTCTTACTATTGATGAAGACACTTATGACGTAAAAATAGAGTCTTTCCCTTATACCAATGGTCATTTCATACCCGATGAACCACTGGTTGCTACCCTTCCTATGTCAGCGGAGAAAAGAGCCTCTAATGATTTTCGAAGGGTGATGCGCAAACAGCTTACTATTTTCCGTGAGAAATCTGATAATTTATTTGTTAAAGGAAGGACATCTAATATTGCTGGTCATACTTTTTCCACCTTGTTTTCTGATCCAATTATCAAAGACAAAAGCATTCAGGAATTGTTGGCATCACGAAAATCTGGACGCAAAATCTCCTTGGAAGAAATAGAAGACTCTGACAAATCTACGATAATATTCGGGAGAAATAAAAGTGGGCGAACGACATTGCAATATAAGTTTATGATTGACTTCTTGCAGTCGTATGCATCACGCAAAGTAGTCCCCTATTATATCGCTTGTAAAGAGCTAAATGGCGAGTCCCTGAACCTGGATCGACGATTACGAGATTTCCTTTCTCTTAATAAAGCTGATTTGCATTCGCGTTTTGAATCATATGAGTTGGTTCTGCTTTTAGACGATTTAGATGTCAACGACAAAAAATTTCTTGAGAATCTTCATGCAGAAATACAGTCATTCAAAAAAGTGCGCTTTATTGCTACCACAGAAGAAACGCTGGTGAATCAATGTGCTTTGATGTATTTCGAGGATGTCGCGATTAATAATTATTATATCCATGATGTGACGCCCCGAGAAGTACACCAATTGACAGCACGTTGGCCGAATATGCCTGTCGCCAACAAACAGAAGTATGAGGAAAATATTGTAAAGATATTGCAGCAAATGCATATGCCGTTTAATTATTGGACAATTTCATTGTTTTTGTGGATATTCGAAAACACTGATGCCTCCAATATTCATAACAATTTTGAACTCATAAACCTGTATATTGATGAAATACTTGATAAAAAAAGCCTCATCACAGATAAATCCTTTAAAGTTGACTATGACGATTTAAAATCTTATCTGGCCGAATTAGCAGAGTATTTGCTTGCGAAGGTAAACCATCGTGTATCATACGACGAACTTGTTTCTTTTACAGCCAGTTATATTGATAGCCACAAGAAATTTGTTGAGCAGACACGAGACATCCTTGATTTACTTTTACGAAGAGGCATATTAGTTGAGGAAGAGTCGATAATTGATGGGGCTGTAGGAAAATCGCTCTATACATTTAGACTTCATGGCGTTTTTGAATACTTCATTGCACTTCGATTAGCTGAGAACCCCCAATTAAAAGACAATATTCTAAAAGATGATAGTACTTATTTCTCTTATGGAACAGAACTGGAATTATATGCAGGCTTTAAAAAAGAAGACATGGATGCTATCCAAAATATTTTTGGAAAAACACAATCAGTATTAAAGCCATTGTCAGAGAAAGAAGGATACAATGATGTTGACAAACATCTTGTAGAAGAAATCGTTATTGATTCCAACAAGGTACAAATAACAGGAAACTTGTTTGACAGGATTGCTGAATTGTCAGAAGATGAAGCTGAAGAATTACTTCCGGTACCATCTTCTTCTGTTGGAGATTCTCGTGTGACTCAAAAAATAATTTTAACAAACATCCCCCCAACTGCCGCGAATATAGAAAAAGCTTTATTTATTTTGTCTCGTGTTTACAGGAATAGCAATGCTTGTGACCATTCAGAGTTGTCGGATGCCATATTGGATTTTGTTATTACGGGTGTCTGTAATTTGGGCTTTATGATTTCAGACGATGTAAAATCGTCAGAATTAGCAGAGGATGACTACAAAGGAGTTGTTCAACTCATGAGTAACTTCATGCCTATTATAGTACAGACATTTTTCTATGATGCAATTTGTCAACAAAATCTTATTCGAGTTTTTGAGAACAAACTCAATGTAATGAGACAAAACCCTGAGGGAAATGAATTTAGAATGTTCATCCTCGCCTTTATTCTTGTTGACTTAAATCCTATAGCTAATTCACATTATATTGAAGAAATTCTTCCATATTTAAAGAATCGTCTTTTGCGGTTCGCCGTAATTAATAAGATAATACTTCTCATGTTGGGGAATGCGGATAACAAGCAATTGGTTGCAAGAATGAATCAAATTGCAACTCCTCTCATGAAGGAATTTAAGAATTTTGAGAATGTTCGTGAAAATTTATTGAAAGAAGTTGAGGGATTGGAGATAAGAAAAAAGATGAATAGGATAGGTGATTCTAAAGATTATAAATAAGTACAATATATTAATTTTGAGGGCAATATTAAAACATTGCCCTCAAAGTGTTTTATGAAATTACTATTCCTTGAGGTAGAGGCTCAAATCTATCGAAAGGTGACTGTCTGATTTGTATCAGAGATAAAATATCATTTGTTCTTCCGTCGTCTCAAAACACTCTTTTGAGATGACGGCATAGTTTGATTAGGGGGATGAGAAGGAGGCCGAGGAGGAAGGAGATTATGAGGGGTTTGAGGGAGAGTGTGAGTTTGATGGGTTTAATGGGCTGAATGGGCGTAGTGGTGGTTTCCTTGGTATTGTTGGTGGTTTCGGTTTGGGTGAGGTGATGGGAGTGGTCGGCGGTGCGGTCGCGAGAGGTTATCTTCTCGCGGTCGCGGGTGGTGGTGAGTCGTGTGGTGTCGCCGGTCTCGTTGGTTTGGATGGTGATAGTGGTGGTTTCACGAATGGTGTCGTGGAGGGTGAGGGTGACGGTCTGACGGAGGGTGTCAGTCGCGGCCATCGTGCTGGTCTGCTGCGTCACGGTCTTGCTGCTTCTGCAACTCACTGTAAACAGGGCAAGCGTCGCTATGAGGGCAGTCGTTAATCTTCTGTATTGCATTTCTCAAATGGTTTACTTCGGTGCGTAATTCCCTGACTTCACGCCGCAGGGGGTCGGCAATGTTTTCCTTGAACTCCTCGACGTACATTTTCGACAAGTTCATGTCTTTTTGGCGGTTGTCGGCCTTCAGGCTTTCGACCTCCTGACGGTGACGGCGGCGGTCGAACAACCAGCCGCCACCGGCGACGAGGGTTAGGATTGATGGGATGATGTTCCAAAGGTTGTTCATTTTTCAGTAAATCTTGATATTCTCCTGTGCGCCGCGGGCGCACGAAATCTTGTAAATCTTGTAAATTATTCCGCTTTCAGCGGTTAAAGATTGTTTTCTTTGCACCATTGCTGGACATCAAAGCAGGGGCAGGCTTTGGCGGCGTACTCGTTGTGGCCGTGGATGGCGGTGACGTTGTGCTCCTCCATCAGGTCTTGCACCAGCTGGAGCAAAGCAAGACGCTGGAGAGGGGTGCGGGTGTCGGCAGGGCAACCGTCAGCATCGAGGCCGCCGACATAGGCGATGCCGATGCTGTGGGCGTTGTGGCCTTCGGTATGTGCGCCGGACTGCTCGACGGGTCGGCCTTGGTGGATGCTGCCGTCGGGGTAGATGACGTAATGATAGCCAATGTCACGCCAGCCGAGGGAACGGTGGTAGCGGCGGATGCTTTCCACGGTGCAGATTGCATTGGGGCGCGTGGCGGTGCAGTGGAGAATGATTTCGGTGATGGTTCGCATTTCTTTATAGGTTTAGTGGGGTTAATGGGCTGCAATGGAATTGCAGGGCAAAAAACAAAGGGGAGCAAGCCGACTGCCCGCGGTGCGGTCGGCTTGCTTGGTCAGGGTTTAGGCGGCGGTGAGGTAGAGGATGTTGACGGTGTCACCTTTGGCGTAGTGGGAGGGGTCTTTGAAGGTGATCTTGCCTTCGGCGACGGTGTAGTCGCTGGGTGGCTGCATCAAACCATTGACGAAGACACCCACGGCACTTTCGGCATAGGGCGATTTGGTGAGGGTGATTTCGGCGGTGAAGTCCACGCTGTCGATGGTCAGGACAGGAGGGTTGGGGAAGGCAATGTTTTTCTCCGTGGCCACGACCTTGCCGTTGGAGAGGGCGAGGCTTACAATGGCCTTGGTGGTGGTGCCAGAGCCCGCCGTGTTGGTGGTGTTAACCCCCGTGACGGGCAGGGAGGCCTTGGTGACCTTTAGGGCAGTGCCGTCCTTGGTGAGGGCGGAGACATACTTGCCACTTTCGGCGGCACCGCCGGAGACGGAGAGCAACGACCCTCCTACCGCGTCGCTGACGGCATCGCTGATTTTGGCGTTGACAGATGCTGCAGTTGGCAGCTGCTCGGTAAGGGTTGACCAATCGTCGGTCACGGCAGGCGATACAACGCCGTCGATTTGTTTTACTTTAAGTTTTTGCATGATTTTGAAATTTTAAAAAGGTTGATAAAAAAGGTTTTCGATTTTTTTTGATGGGGGTTGTGGGGTTGATAGGCAGGATGGGCATAGTGGGGTGGTTTGGTTAGTTGGGTTAGTTGGTGAGAGGGGTGCGGAGGGAGGCGGGGGCCGCCTTGGGTGCTGCCTTTTCCTGCGGGGTGACTACCACCGCTCTCAGGACAATCTCGTCGGTGCTGTCGATGCCGGGGAGGATGAATCCTTCGGACGAGGCGTTGCCGGAGAGTTCCATGTAGTCCGTGCCGGGGAAATAGCGGAGGCCGTTGACGTACACTTCGGAGGTGCCGGGGATGAAGGGCTGGCAGGCTAAGAAGCGACCGCTGGGGAAGTCGATGCTCGCGGCCTTGATGGTCTGAGGCACCAGAGCGGTGACGGGGAGCTGCGCTGCTGAGCCGTCGGCGGCGTAGCCGAGTGTGCGGAGTCGGAGGAGGTCGCGTGGGTCGGCGACGGGCAGGGTGGTAATCTCTATGTCTTCCACGTTGCAAATTGAAAATTGAAAGTTGAAAAGTGAAAATTATTATCGCGATGTGATTGTCAGCCGGTGGCCTCCGAGGGCGAGGGGACGGCCTCGGAGGAGGAGGCTGGAACGGGTCAGTCAGGGAGCCGGCGTTAGTGTCGGGTTGAAGACCGGCTGGAGATAGACGGCCCTGGCGTTCACGCCGCCGTAGCTGTTGATGGAGGCGTTGAGGGCGGCATTGCTCTGATAGGTGGCGAGGGCGGAGTTCTCGACATAGAAGAACTGAGTGCTGACCTTGAGGTCGCCCTCGGCGTTCTCGCGGCTGTGCACCCAGACGGCTGCGCCGTTGGTGATTCGCTGGGAGGTGGCCACGCAGTTGTCCTCCACGGAGAATCCGAGCTGACCGACGACATCCCAGAGGGGCGTGTCGTCGGCGGTGTTGAGGATGACCTTGTGGCCGCGGATGGTGGCGCGAGGGGTGCGTGTGACGGCATCGACGGTCTGAATGCCGTGGAAGAAGGTGAGCTGGTCGCCCTCGAGGAAGGACTCGTTGTTGTCGAGGACGGCCTGGGAGAACTGCGCCACGGTGGTGGTGGCATCGATGGTGAGGGTGCCGAGGGCGACGCTGCTGACGAGCAGGTTGTTGGCGTTGAGCGTCATGGCGATGCTGGGCAGGGAGCCGCGTGTAATCTGGTAGGGTGCGAGGATGGCACCGCCGTTGAGTTTCATGGTCTTGGTGATATAGACCCTGACCACGCCGAGGTTGGCCTGGATGAAGGCGTTGTAGACGTTCATGCTGGGAGGCAGTTCCTCGAAGCCCTTGCGCAGCATGGCATCGAACTGCTTGTAGATGGCGCCGAGGTTGGCCCACTGTGCGCGGATGTTCATCTGCCTCTGGGTGCGCAGGGGTGTTGCGGGCTTCATGGGCAGTTCGCTGACGATGGTGCCCGCCTTGGTCTGACGGTAGAGGAGCTGTCCCACCTTGCCGCTGATTTTGGTGTTTACACCGAAGATTTTAGCCATTGTGTTGTTCCTTTCGTTAATTTTGGATTTGACATTACGTTGATTTGACTTTCGAAAGACGGTGCAAAAGTACGGCGGTGCGGGAAAACGGGTTCGGGGATTGTCAGGTTTCGTCGCGATAAAGGAGGATAAGGGAGGATAAAGGGGGATATGGGGCTGAGAACAGATGGTTGGGATGATGCAAAATGGAGTGTATTCACCCTGATTTTAGTGAAAATTGGGGTGATTGGGGCAATAAAAAAGCCACGGCAAGCGTGGAGGATTGCCGTGGCTTTAGGTAATAGTATTCTTATTTATGCATTAGCTATACCATATGCATGTCGCACTATTCCAACAAACGTATTTTTAGAATGCATCGAAAAGTGAACTCTGTTTTTTTGAGTATCTAAAGTTGTTGAAATTAAAGCCATGTAATTAACATTAGCACTATTATTACAATTTTCGTGTTCGTCACGGTAACGAACCAGTCTTTTCTTAAAGTCTTCAATTAACCACGATTCTTCTGGGAATTTGCTTGTATCTTTAGCTCTTAGTTGTTGGAATTTTGGGCTACTAATAACATTCTGGACAATATTGATGATATTGTCATTAGTTTGGTCAAGCCTACAGCATCCCCACGTTCTACGGACCTTATACTCTGCCTTATCGTCCACTCTTGCTGCTTTTTCCATGGCAATGGGTTCTCTCTTTAAAACAATAATTGCGGGAAATTTAAAATTATCTATTTTTTTGATAGGCTCAACAAAAACAATGTCATTATTTTTGATTCCTCCAAGTAACATAGATTGGCCTGATATAATAAATTTTTTATATTTATCAGTTTTTTCGATTTGGCTTTTATCTACAGGTAATTCATCCCAGTTAAAATCAGTTACACATACTTTATTGGCAGTACATGGATTTTCGGATCCAGCACATGCAACCTGTAGCAATGGATTTTTGTGAAGTTTACTATTGCCAGCTATCACCTCAATTACTAGTATGACAAATAAAACGAGCGTAACAGCTGCTAAAATATAAACAAAAGTTGTATTCATTTTTTCTTTTATTACTTGTTCTGATTATAATTCAATATCGCGATTAACATAATTGCGTTTTTCTATATTGATTTGAGTGGTTTGAACTTTCTCTAAAAACCATTGTGGATTGTTTTGAATCAACCCTTCAAGCAATTTCATTATTGCTGATAAAATTAAAATCTTAATAATAGCATTCTTTAATACATCATCGGAATTGTCTAGTGTGGCTGCAAAAAAACCAACAATAAAGTATAAAAAAACGACAAAAAGAGCCATGAATACACATGTAAAGAGAATAAATTTTGGAGAAAGTGCATACGCTCCTACTGTCATATATGTGTCAAGCATCATAACAATTAGTTCAACAAAAAAGATGACAAAGATAATAGCAAAAGAGAATATCTCTATTTGGGTTGGCCCAAATGCGGTGAAAATATCAGACATGTATTGTGATAAATACAATCCCAATACCCATAATACAGTGTATAACACAGGAACGAACCATCTGTGAACTACATCCTTCATCGTATTTTACTTCAAATCACTAATTTATACAAAACGATATATAAAATAGGTTTTGCAAAGTTACTAACTTTTTTGGGACTGGCAAAATTTATTTTCATTTTGATGGTGAAAATGATGGTGGTGAAGGGGACTATGATGAGGATATTGGTGAAGGTGATGGTTTATGTATTCATGATGGTGGTGATAAAGGGGGAGATAATGAAGGGCGAGGCCGGGAGGGCTCGCCCTTGGTTGGGTTTGGGGTGTTGGTGAAGGTGGGGCTATGGTTCGCCGAGGAAGGAGTAGATGATTTGGATTTGTTTTGGGGAGAGGATTTTGCGGGAGCGGGTGTAGCCGGTGGCTTGGAGGGCGGCCATGAGGGGTTTGTTGGAATGGATTTCGTGAGCGAGGCGTTTGCTCGCACTCTCCTTGCTGTGGTCGGGGAAATAGGCCATAGCGAGGTCTTGCTTGAACTGGTACATAATACTGAAATTTTTGATTAAACAATTGGCCAAGAAGGCCGGAATTATCGTTGTCAGGAAAATTTCATATTATGCATTGTGTCGCCACAAGGTCATAAAAAATGAGCCACGGCAAGCGGAGTGTGCTTGCCGTGGCTGTGGTAGTCTTACGGAATGCGGACTGCCGTAGGGTTGGGGTTTAGCTATGGGCCTGCATCCGCTTGCGGAAGTCGTTGGGGGTCTCGCCTGTTTCTTTCTTGAAGAACTTTATGAACTGCGAGGCATTTCCGCAGTGCAGCCGCTCGGCAATCTGGTCAAGCGAATAGTGCATTTCATCTACAAGCAGCAGACGTGCCTCGCGTAGGGTGGCCATGTTTATCCACTGCATCGGGGTCTGCATGGTCTGTGCCTTGATGGTGGAGCGGAGGTACTCGGCTGTGATGTTGAGTTGCTTGGCATACCAGCCCACCTCACGCTCGGGAATGCCGGACTGGTTGATGAGGTAGAGGAAGTTGTCGCGGATAATCATTCCGCGTGTGGAGCGGCCTGTGCCCGACATCTGCGCGGCCTCCTCACGGAGTGTGTAAATACGGTAGAGCAGCGAGACAATGAGAAAGTCTATACTGCGGCGGTTGACATTGTCTTTCTTTATCAGCTGGTTGATTAGCTGGAAATAGTTCGCCACAGTGGTCTCCTCGGATTCGGGCAGTTGCAGTTTTGTGACAGTATAGGGGACAAGCATCTGCCCGTCGGCCTCTGGGACATTGAAAGAGATAGTCCACGGGTTGTAACTGTTAGACACCTCTTCGGTGATAATGACGCTGCCCCTCGGCACAAGTAGCAGACTGCCCTTGCGGATTTCGTAGTCGTCGAAGGAGATTTGGAGCGTGGCATACCCGCTTTCCACATAGATAAGCCTGTGTTCTGGGGTGCGCATAGGCTTTCCTGGCACGATTTTATCCCTGTAGGGGGTGAAATCCATCATCAGGGAGAAGTCTTTTTCAAAAAAATTGTGCCTCTGGGGGTCGAAATGGGTCATTTTTTCCCTCACTTCGTTGTCAATTTCGTATACTTTGCGGTTGTCCATATTACGGGTTGTTTATTAACGGTTTAATCCGATGCAAAGATACAAAAAAATAATTGAATTGTGAGAAAAACGGCAAAACCGTTTTGGAAATGACAATTATTCCCTCGGAATTGACAATTTTAATTTACAGAATGACAGTACTTTTGCATCAGAAAACAAAGACAAGAAAGTTTTCAACAAGTGATTAAGAAACCAAGCAATTAAGGCAAAATAAATGAAAACAAGAAAGGAGAAAAAATGAAAATGATGCATAATTGTGATGTCAGTGGCAGAAGAAACGTGCTGCCGAGCAGAAAGGACAGGATAGCGGCCAAGCTGTTTTATGGCGGTATCGTGGTGGTGATAATCGCAATCGACATACTGGCAATAATACTGACAAAGTAAGTTTAAAAAACAGGAATAAAATAGTAAATTTAAAAATCAACAAAAATGAAAAGAACATTAAAATTAGCAGTAATGCTGGCAGTAGTATCCGCTTTTGCAGTTGGATGCAACAAAGAAGAAGAAAGTCCCCATTCTACAATGGAAACGCCCAGTGCCAAAGTTGACGAAACAGGAGGATTCCACCTCGGAAGAAAACTGGACAACCCCTATTCAGTAGCAAATATGCTTGCGGCACAAGATTCGTTGCTAAATATTGGCCAGTTGAAAGAGTCCCTTGACATTCATCCGACACACCTGTATGTTCAGTTGTACCCAAATGACAGTGCAGACATGAACAGTATCCTTGAAGACACGACACTTCATCTCTTTCCTTATCCGCTGGATTATGAGATTGAAGGAGAAGGGTCTTTTGAGGTACCAGAGGGTGTGACCCCTGAAGTTTATACGGTAGTGCCTGTGGGGTATAACATACCAATAAGCCATAGGATTATAGAGGAATGCTTTATCCCCAAAGACTACAGCAATCCCGACTATGCAACGTTAGAGATAGGCTCATTTGTACGAACTGGCAATGTCACACAAAGCGAGTTGCAGAATCTATATTCTGCAAAAGCGCTATGGAAACGCCCCCAAGGGAATGTGAAAGTCTATAACACTGAAAGCGGACAGAACGAAGGAGTGAGAGGTATACATGTATATACTCGAAAGTTCGTTAACATTGGTTGTGCGTACACAGATGCCAACGGACATTACAGCATACCTAATTACTATCTTTTTGATCCTGACTATGCAGTTGTGTTTGAGAACAGCAACGGGTTCAAGATTTGGGGCAATATTGGTCCACTGACTCCAGCTATCCATAATGTTGGCAATCATAGTAAGAGTGGTTATGACGTAACCATTGGAACTGGTTCCCAAGCGTGGCCGTGGGCAACGATTAATAATGCAGCCCTATTATACAGAACTAACTTTGTACCACATTTTGGAGTTTCGAACACCCCCGACAACCTGCGTATATGGTACATAAATAAGAGCAGCGACCTTGGAAGTGCGAGTACACCAATGTTGCGGCATGTGGCGGGATATACATTCGTACAAGTTGCCACATGGTTGCAGATATTCGGTGTATGTCCTACCACAAGTCTTATAATTGGAGGTGCAGTGTATTGTGCATTGATGTTTTGCCCAGATATTTTAGTAATGAACAACAATGCCACAACCACGAAGCAACTTCAAAAGACAATTTTCCATGAGATGGCACATGCATCCCATTACAGCAAAGCGGGGCCTGCCTATTGGTTGAATTATATTGGACAGATTTGTCTGAATTTGGGTTATGGCAACAGCTCAAACGGAACTAATGGGATAATCGGTGTCGGTGAGATGTGGGGGAATTATTTTGGAAACAAATGTCTCAATTACCATTACAATACAAACTACTCATACAACTATGCTTTTTGGTTCAAGCCTCAAATCCTTGAGAATATTGATGACCAATTGAGCGATGTGGGACCTATGCAAATCAACAATGTGATGGGCACGTCAGTGACAAATCATAATAGTTTCAAAACGGCATTGATAAACCAATACGGACACAATGACGTAATCACTCAATGTTTTAGCGAGTACGGATTTTAATTATCAACTATAAAAATATTATACAATGAAAACATTTAGAAAAATCACAAGCATTCTATTTGTGGGAAGAGAGAGGCACCTACGAGGATGAAAACGGAGTGATGCAGGAATCGGTAGAGACGGGCATCATAGCATTTAAGAGTACGGCAAGTGGCAAGTTCACATCAAGATATGTGAGTGCCGACCGAAACGACGAAGAGACCATTCCGTTCACCTACACCTACAAGCGCCCCAACGGCACCATCACCCTCTCAGCCGACGGAATGACCGAAACCCTCAACTTCACCTACAATGCCGAGAAAGAAACGCTCACACTCTACGGCAGTGAGGGCTACAGTCTGAACTTCACACCGTTGCGTACAGCAAAATAACATTAATTGAAGAGTTCTAACGTAAATATATGTATAACAAAAAAGTAAATAACAATGATATACGATACCAGTTAAACCTGTTCCCAAGACCAGGCAACAGAACCAAATGAATGAAAGACGAAAACAATGAAAACAAATATCAAAAATCATTTTATTATCAACAATTTAAATTTTAAAACAATGAAAAAGCACACAAAAATCTTAGCAGTGGCTATCGCAGCCATCATGACAATTGGAAGTGTTGCTTTTGTGTCGTGTCAGAAAGAGTATAGCACTGCACAAAACAATCAGACAGTTCTTTCAGGGACAAACAGTAAAGCGGTATCCTTTGGGAAAAAAGAGTTGGCCATGAAACTGGCAGAAATGATAGATGCCGACCCCGCTGTTTTAACAGAACTTAAGTCCGCAATCAATATGGTTACAAACTACGGCCTTGATGAAAAGGTATACCTATATGACATTGCAAATACGGCCAACTCCGTTTTCATTCCGAACGGCACAACGTTCCAGTCCCTGAGCAGTGTACTCAACACCACGTACCTGCAGGGATTAGGCCTTACTGCAGGTGACTACTACGGCGACATCGTGATTTACTGGCCGTACCTCGATGATTGGACACCTGGTACAACTCCCGTAGTGTGCTACTCACCCGACGACCTGTCCATGTCGACCACTACGGGCTTTGTGATGGTGAATGGTACAATTCAGCAGACCACCGTCAACAGCCAAGCAGTCGACGATGGTCAACAGAAGGCAATTGTCATTGCAATTGGCGAGCACAAATACTCTGATTATCCTGATTTTAAGAATGGAGTATGGGCAAAAGGCGGTGCACGATGGGCAAATCCATGGATGAATAACAATAATTTGCTCCCATGGGACGTTAATGTTGACGGAATTGACACTATATATGAAGCCAGAGCATTCAGATTTACCAGTTCTGGAACACATTATGATTATTTTTGGAACGGAGGAAGCGAGTTTAGCATTGTATCAGTATATGTCACTAAAAACGGAGCGGTTCACAGAGACAGACAATATTTTGAATTGTCAAGAAAACAAATTAATGAGTTAAAATATAGGGATATAGATTTGACAATCCACGAAGACTGGCAACCCCAATGTGGAAATGTTGATTTTATGCTGTACGAAGTTGATGATACTCACATTGCAACAAGTGTTATCCCTATTCACTTAGAATACCAAGGCTGCACCCTCAACGACACCATTATGATTCACTCTAGCGATGACACTATCGGCAGCAAAAGTCTTAACCGTTCTAATTACCTTCATAGGTGCGCTGTAGAAAACGGAATATATTATCTCGGAGCAGAGAAAATAAATTGTCTGGCACACATTTACAGCACACCGACAATCTAAATCTATTATAGGGATGCGGGTGTTTCCCCGCCCCCTATGCACAGTTTTAAGCGAAAACAACATAAGGCAATCCGTCTGGACTGCGCAAAAAAATCATCCATCATGAGAACAGAAATTCGAACCACAGTTATTGTCCTTACCACGATATTGACCCTTATGTCGTGCGGGAAGGAGAAGGACAACAGTCATGTACCGGCGGGGCGCGTGGCGCATATAACCGTCACACAGCACACGCCCGACACAGCCTATAGGCTGGAATACACTTTTGCATGGCAGGACACGCTGCTGGAGGGTGTCAGCTGCCTCCTGCCCGACGGGCGCACCGAACGGATGGAGTGCCGCTATTCGGGCACACGCCTGACGGAGACCGCCGTATATACCGCCGACGGGGCAATGCGCGAACGCTGGACTTACACCTATTCTGACGGCAAACTGGCCCTGCAGACCCTCACGATGCAGGGCGGCACCACGGACTGCACTTTCGCCTACGACGGCGCGCATCCCGTCAGCGTCAGCTACCGCCGCCAAGCCGCCGATGGCAGGGAACACGACTACGAACGCCGCTTTGCATGGCAGGGCGGCAACGTGTCGGAAGAGAGCATCCGGGAGGACGGCACGGAGGTGCAGCGCACGGCATTCCGATACGGCGATACGCCCAACCCCTTACGCCTTCCCCTCGGGATGGAACTGTCCACCTGCTGGAGCCTGACCCGCACGGGCGTAATGGGAGATTATTACCACATGCTTCCGCTGCATTTCAGCGCAGGCTGCCCCGTGGCGGCAGACTGCGACGAGGGGGCGTCGTACACGGCCGAGTACACCTGCGACGGCGACGGCCGCCCCACCACCGCCACGCTGCAACATGGCGACATACGCACCGAGATTGAAATCCGGTATCTTCTCCGTTGACGCTACCGAAGGAGCCATAGACGCTTTTTCACAAGATACGCCAGTCACCAACATGCAGAGAAACAGGAATGAAAAGATAGCGACTCGTCTGTTTTACATCGGTGTGGTGATGGTGATAATCGTTATTGATTTGTTGGCAATCCTATATGCAAAATAAAATTAAGTAAAAGTAAAAAAACAAAGTAAAACGATGTTTGTTTTGAGAGCGCGTCCCTCTGGGACGCATATACTAGGTGATTCTTCGTACCCCACACGTTGTGCGGGATTATTGAGAGTAAGTCCTTCCAGGACATTATTGTTTTACGTTATTTTTTAATCATTGCTAAAAAAGAAATGATGGAAATGAAGAGAAAAAACAAAGTCAAAGCCATCTCAAAAGAGAGGCCACCCCCCAACAACAGTACAACAAGAGAGGGAATCACCAAGCAGTACAATAATTAATAAATTACGAAATGAAGAATATAAAGCAATTATTACTCACCGCCGGGATGCTCATAGGATGTAGTGCAGCTATGGGGCAGACCGGCAACGGCATATCACTGATGCCAGCATTCCACTGGCAATGTGACCCGAGTCCAATTGGCATAAGCAGTAATGCCAACCTAAACCACAACCCTGCCCTGCACATAACAGGAGACGGCATGGTCTTCGACAGTCTGCCCTACGCCAAAGACTATACCATGATAGTGGTGTACAGACCTGACACCAATGAGGAAACGGCACTATGGCAGCTGACGTTCGGCGATAGTGCGACACGAGGACTGACCAGCGAGCGCATTCTGTCGGACAGCATGTCCATCCGCTATGCGGAGAGCACCGATGCCAGCCCTGCCATCAACACCCTGCGGCAGTCGTCGCCAGACAGCACGGCACCCTATGCCAGGCTGACTGTCGGAGGAGACGGGGCGATGAAGGTGGCGGAGGTGCTGTACTATGCCGAGCGACTGGGCAATGCCGCACTCCGCAAAATTCAGAGCAGCCTTGCGGTGCGCTATGGTATCACCCTCGGGCCGGTAAGCTATCTTGACGGCGCGGGAAGGCGCGTTTGGGACTATGCCGACAGCGGCATGTACCACCACCGTGTGACCGGTGTGGGCGATGACCCCGCCACGGGACTACACCAGCTGCGGAGCCGTTCGGAGATGGGAGGAGCCGTGCTGACGCTACAGGCAGACAGCCTTGAAGAGGGAGCCTATCTGATTGCGGGCGACAACGATGCGCCCTTGACCTTTGAACAGGACGGTGACGTGGAGGTGCTTGGACGCAACTGGAAAACACAGTCCACCATGAAAGGAAGACATTCCTTTTCGCTGACGTTCGACACACGGAATATGGCGATGCCGGGCGACAGCCTTGTGCTTCTTGTGGACAACTACATCTACCTGCCAGAACGGCTTGGAGGCGACAGCGTGGTATTTGACGATGTCGAATTTCCGACAGACAGCAGTCTGTTCACCCTCGGTCGGGGTGGTGTTTTCTGGCAGTTGGCGCAGAATAGCGGAGCAAAAGGCACGCAGGGGCATCACGCCGACACCGGGGCTGAAAGAGCACGAAGCCATTTCACCACCCGAATCTATCCCAATCCCACCAGTGGGCACTACACGCTTGAAGTGGAAGGTGCCGAGAAGGTGCAGGTGACCATATACAATGTGCACGGCACGGTCATGGCCTCGTTCCAAGCCGACAGCCGAGAACGATACCGCTTTGAGGGAGAGCTGCCGACAGGCAGTGTCTATTATGCCACCGTAGCCACGGAGAGCGGGAGCCAGACGATGAAACTGGTTGTAAAGTAAATAAAAAAAATAACAATAAAAAAAATACCACAATGAAAAATTTATTTAGAATCACAATGATTATGTTTGTGGCAGCAGCCACCCTGTTTGCAACCTCCTGCACCAAGGAGAATGACCCCACTAACCCCAACGCAATCACCGAAGCCAATCTCGTAGGCGAATGGGGATGGCCGAGCAACCATGAGATGAAAGGCAGTAAGATCATCCTCAATGCAGACCATACCGGCGGTGGCATGCCAATGAGCAAATTCAACTGGACGCTCGACGGCAACAAGTTTGTCGGCTTGTCGGTATATGGCGGCTATCGGCTGGAAATGACCATCAAGTCCATCAACGGTGACAAGATGGAGGTGGAAGGCCAGCATCAGCTCATCGACAACGACGGCAATGTGATTCGCGTCGAGCACACAGCCACAGGGACGCTGGTGAAAACCATCACCACGCAGTCGCCCACGCTGACGACAGACCTCATGGTCGGAACTTGGAACTTTGATGCAGACGACCATCTTCTCAGATGGGACATGACGGTGAACAGCGACGGCACATGTGTTGACAATGGTTCCAATTGCACATGGACAATCAACGGCTCCGAGTTCAACTGGGTTCATGAGACCTTGAACGAATCATTTACAGCCGAGTCAATGACCTCGACTGCCATGAAAATCACGCTGCATGGGACTTATGTGACTTCCCACGGAAGTACGTATCACGGCACCCTCACGAAAAACCTCTAAACAACAACAGTCATGAAGAAGATAAAAATAACACACAGACTGGTCATCGGCGGTATGTTTTTAGCCATGCTTGCCGGATGCCATAGTCCGCATCAAGAGCGATGTGACGTGGGTGAGCCTCCAAGCAAGGAAGAAACCGTGTGTTTGCCATCCACGATTTCCGACGGAGCCTATACCCACTCCGAAGTACGTCGGCCAGACATGCAGATACATGTCAAACGAGGGCAGACCCTTGCCATGCAGACAGACGGTCTGCTGCTGACAGCCATAGACGCAACGGTGCAGCATGAGGCAGACTATTCGGTCACATCGCTTGTGAGCGAAGAGCTACCGCCGCTGCCACAAGGCATGATGAACATGACAGCCGCCACAGCAGGTTACCGCCTGTTGCCGGGAGGAGAACACTTCCTGCCATACGCGGAGTTGCGGATGACCTACGACCCCGAGCGGTTGCCGGAAGGCTATACGCCCGACGACATATACACTTCGTATTATGACACAGCCACCTTGGCATGGGTGCGGCTTGAGCGGGTGGAAGTAGATACCGTCAACCATGAAATCGTATCGCTGACGACGCACTTCACCGACTTCATCAACGAACTGCTCAAAGCACCAGAGATGCCCGAGACG
>ONIP01000004.1 GCA_900317955.1 uncultured Bacteroidales bacterium | reverse complement strand
GGTGAATGACGTGGGGTTTTTGAGTCCGTTGCAGAATGCGTTGGATTGTGCTGAGACGGTGCAGCCTACCAGCAGGGCGGCAATGGTCAGCAGGCATCTAATTTTTAGCGTACTTTTCATAAGATTTGTATTGTTTTGTTACTGTTTACATTGTTTTGTATGAGTGGCGGGAGGCGGTTGTTGGCGTTATGAAGTCATAGTAGAAGTGAGCCAATGCCGACCTTGCTCCACTTTATACTTTTTATAAGACACAGGTGTGTTTGATTTGTTGCAAAAATTAACTTTTTTTATGAATAAAGTTCTCTTTTAACGGTTACGGGTGGTTGCCCTTACCCCTTGTTTTACGGGCAAGATGCCCTTACTCCTTTTTTTTACGGGCAGGGTGGCCTTACCCCTTGTTTTTTACGGGCAGGGTGGCCTTACCCCTTGTTTTTTACGGGCAGGTTGCCCTTACTCCTTGTTTTTAACGGGCAGGTTGCCCTTACCCCTTGTTTTTTACGGGCAGGTTGCCCTTATTCCTTTTCTTTTTTTACGGGCAGGTTGCCCTTACCCCTTGTTTTTACGGGCAGGTTGCCCTTACCCCTTGTTTTTAACGGGCAGGTTGCCCTTACCCCTTGTTTTTACGGGCAGGTTGCCCTTACCCCTTGTTTTTACGGGCAGGTTGCCCGTACCCCTTTTCTTTTTTTACGGGCAGGTTGCCCTTATTCCTTTTCTTTTTACGGGCAGGATGCCCGTACTCCTTTTATTATATTACGGGCAGGATGCCCGTTCTCCTTTTTAGTTGGTTGTGAAAAGGGAGAGCTAAGAGTGTGTTTATGTCGAGGATTTTGTGTATATTTGCAACTGAAATATATTATGGTTATAGTTATGAAAAGACTGAGATATACTGCATTAACGCTTGTTATGGTTGTTGTGGCTATGTTTTCGTCCTGTAAGGACGATAAGGTGCCGCCGGATGTGCTGGGGGAGGATAGGATGGCAAAGTTTTTGAAGGAGGCGTATTTGTTGGAAGGTTTTTATGCCGTTGAGACGGAGTTCCAATACGACACGCTGCACCCTGAGATGATAGCGTCGTACGATAGTTTGCTGAGGGAGCAAGGGCTAACACGGGAGGATTTTGAGCGCAGTGTGGAGTGGTACACGCACCATCCGGAGGTTTACCAGCGGGTACACGACACAGTGGTAGCCTGGTTTGACCGAGACCTTGCAGACTTTGCTACGCAGTAGGTGGGTTCTATTTATTTGTTTTCATTGTCGCGTCCTTTCGGGACGCAGGTATCTTGTTGCTGATAATCACCGCACTGCGCCTTACGCTTGTACGGTGTCATGAAAAGTCTCACCTCTATGAGGTGATTTATAGAAGTCCATAGTAGTCTATTCGCTTTTCTTAGCGTTGTGTTTTCTTTTTGGGGAGTAGTTGTTTCGCAACGCTTCTTTTTCTTCTTCGGAGAGCGTTCTTGTTTTCTGGTTTGTCAAATTGGTGATGGGAGTGGGGTCGATGACTTCGTGAACCAACCATTTGCCTTTGCGCTTGACCATGTGAAGTTTGCCGTCCTGTTGGGTGGAAGGGGTGCTTTTGTGGAATGAGACGATGGCACAGGTGTCGTTGGTGTATTCGATTTGGCCGAGGGTGATTTCGGCGGGCATGTTGTTGCGATAGACGGCAGGGTCGGTGTGTTCCATGAGCATCAGGAAGAATTTGATGGTGGCGTTGGCAGTTTCGGGAGTGACATAGGGCTGTGCGTCGGTGGGTTTGTAGTTGCCCATGGCTTCGAGATAGTGTTGGGCATAGTCCTTGAGTTGGCTTTCTTTTGCCGAGCAAGCTGCCATCAGGACGAGTACTGAGACGGCGATTATGTAAAATTGTTTTTTCATATAGAAAGGTTATTACCAAAGATGAAAAAAAAGAGAGAGTGTCGATTGGCACTCTCTCTTTGGTGAAAAATGATTAGTTTTTCTTTTTGAAAGCTTGAGCAGCATCGGGCTTTTTAGAAGGAGCGAGGGACTTGGAGGTTGTAGAGACAGCGCCTTGAACTTCTTTCAAATCGCCTTTAATCTCTTCGATGTCTTTACGGGTGTCCAGAGTCACTTTCTTCACGGTTTTGACATCCTCAGCAATTTTCTTGGTGGGAGTCTTTTTGGTGGCCTTGGTGGCTTTCTGGGTGGTGGCTACTTGAGGAGTGTCGACAACGGGAGTGGAGTCGATGACTTGTTCCACAACGGTGGTGTCGATGACAGGCATGGTGTCGACAGGCTCGGGGGTAGCATTGTTGTTGCAGGCAGCGACGAGAGCAACAGCGGCCAATGCGAGTGCTGCGAATTTAAAATTGCGTTTCATTGTTGTAAATATTACAAATTATTTTACAATCGACATTTTGGTGAAGCCTTTGCCTGGTTGGGGAACATAAAAATTCATATTCTCCATAGTTACAGCCAAAGTGGCTTTGGGGCAATCGGCGGGATCTTCAACTTCTTCGTTAGCGATGGGGCCGAGGTCGTACATGGTGAGGCTGGTGGTCATGGACAAGGTCAAAGCGGTGAGGTCGAGGAGGGTGCAGTTTATGTTGTCGACGCTGTAGACTTGCCAGTCACCATAATTTTGGCCAGCTGTGTAATAAGTATCCTTATAAAGTTCAGTGCCACGGACGAGTTGAAAATCACTGGTGGTGTTGCCTGCCATCCACATAACGAGGTAAGGGAAATAGACATCTTGGCCTTCAGCTCTTTTGGCGGCCTGGAACAGCCAGACTTGAGTTCCTTGTTGGTCTTGGGTCTGAGCATCGTGCCAGCCAGCGATATCGAGAGCGGTGCCATTGAAGGTAGCAGCATAGGTGGCTTGGGGAAGAGCCTCGAAGTTGGCGGTGAAAACGGCGTTCTCTTTTACGACGTAGGTGTAGGGATTGTCGGTGATGCTGCCGTTCCAGTTGAGGAATTTAGCGCCGTTGGCGGGGGTAGCGGTGAGGATGACGGTATCGCCACTATTGTAAGTACTCTTAAGAGGAGAGATGGTGGCGGTGCCGAGGATGGCGTTGTTGCTGTTGACCTGGACGGTGTAGGTAACGGGGGTGTCGGGGGTGTTGCCCTCGTTGGGTTTCTCGGTGCAGCTTACCATTACGGTACCTGCAATCAGCATGATGCTAAGCAGTTTGATTACGTTTTTCATTTTGTGTTGATTTTTAATTATTTAATAATGAATTGAATTGTTTTTCTGTTTTGTATTTATTTTGCAAAAGTACTACTTTTTTTCTTAACGTTGTTTTTTTTTTGTCTTTTTATATATTTTTATATGTTCTAAGGCCTGAATTAGTGGTTGTTCGGAAGTGGGAGCGGGAGGGTGTCGGGTTGGTTTTGCCGAAGGAGGGGTTATGATTTGATGTCGAGGGCGTCGCGTATGCCGTTGCCAAGGAGCATGAAAGCGAGTACGAGGAGCATGATGGCGAGACCGGGGAGGAGTGCGAGGTAGGCGTTGTCGAGGAGGATATAGGAGTAGTTTTCTTTGACCATGGTGCCCCAAGAGGGCATGGGGGGCTGGACGCCGATGCCCAGGAAGCTGAGGCCGGCTTCGAGGAGGATGGCGCTGGCGAAGTTGGAAGCGGCGACGACGATAACGGCTCCGGTTATGTTGGGGAGGATGTGGCGGAAGATGGTGCGGAAGGAGCCGAGGCCGAGGGCGCGAGCGGCTTCGACGAATTCTTTTTCTTTGATGCTGTAGACTTGTCCGCGTACAACACGGGCGATGTCGACCCACATGGTGAGGCCTACAGCGACGAAGACTTGCCAGAAACCTTTGCCGAGAGCGAAGGTGATGGCTATGACGAGGAGGACGGTAGGGATGGACCAGACGACGTTGATGAGCCAGGTGATGAGGTTGTCGACCCAGCCGCCATGGTAGGCGGCAAGGGCGCCGAGGGTGATGCCGATGAGGAGCGCGATGAGGACAGCGATGAAGCCTACAGAGAGGCTTACACGGCTGCCAATCATAATCATGCTGAGCATGTCGCGGCCATAGCCGTCGGTGCCGAGGAGGAAGGTGCGGGATTGTTGGCCGACAATTTGAGAAGCGGCGACACGGCGGACGGGGCCGTCGTTGGGGGAGGAGCCTGTGTAGGTCTCGATATCGACGCTGTCGCCCACGGGTGTGGCGCGGTAGGTGGGGATGGCGGTGTAGGGGAGCGGGCGGCCGTGGAGCATGGTGTGGAGGGGACCGTGGCGGTAGGGGGGCAGGCTGTCGTCGACGTAGGTGAATTGAATGGTGGTGAAGGGCTTGAGCGTGGCGAGTTCGAGGTATTGCTGGTTGCAGAAGGGGGTGGGGTCGGGGGTGATGAGGTAGCCGAGGAGCGCAACAAGGGCGAAAAGACCGATGACGACGAGGCTTGCCACGGAGAGTTTGTTGCGGCAGAAGCGTCGCCACGCCATCTGGTTGAGCGCGGTGCTGCGGGCGGGAGCCTGCCGCTTGACGAAGAGGCGGTGGCGAGGGTGTAGGAGGTCGTGGAGGGTCATGAGACTGCTTGGGGTGGGAAGATTGTTGTGCAGAGGTCGGGTTACATCAGGCCGAGTTCGAGTTTTACTTCGTCGCTGAGGTTGTTAAAGTCCCATGGCGGGTCGAAGGTGAGCTCTACATCGACTGATTTGATGCCTTGGATGTAGCCAACCATTTGTTTTACTTCCATGAACATGTATTCTGCTTCAGGGCAGTCGGGGGCGGTCATGGTCATGAGGATTTTGATGTTGAAGTCATCGTCGATGTCGATGTTGTAGATGAGTCCGAGGTCGTAGATGTTGACTGGAATCTCGGGGTCGTAGATGTTGCGGAGGCAGTTGATGACTGCATCGCGCAGGGTTTCTTTGGTGGGTGTCATTGGGCGGGTGTGTTTATTGGGTGTTACAGGTATGGGTGGTGTGCGGGTAGTGACCGGAGGATGGGGGGATTATTGTTTCTGGGAGAAAGCGAGGGCGTAGAGTTTCATTTGTTTGACCATGGAGGTGAGGCCGTTGGAGCGTGTGGGAGAGAGGTGCTCTTTGAGTCCTATCTGGTCGATAAAGGCGAGGTCGGCGTTGAGGATGTCCTGCGGTGTCTGGCCGTTGAGGGCACGGATGAGGAGGGTGATGATGCCTTTGGTGATGACGGCGTCGCTGTCGGCCTTGAACCAGAGTTTGCCGTCGTGGTGTTGACAGCTGAGCCAAACGCGGCTTTGGCAGCCTTTGATGAGGTTGTTGTCGGTTTTGTCGGCGGGGTCGATGGGCGGGCATTCCTTGCCGAGGTCGATGATGTAGGCGTATTTGTCGAGCCATTCGTCGAAGGAGGCGAATTCGTCGATGATGGTTTGTTCTATTTCCTGAATTGTCATGGGTGATGGGGTTGTGTGATAATGAATTGGGTGACTAAGTTATTTGGGTGCGGTGCGAATCATGACGGCGGCGATGACACCGAAGAGGGCTTGAGGCAGGAGTACGGCGAGGAAGGGGTTGAGGGTGCCGAAGACAGCGAAGACGGTGGATACTTTCATGAAGACGATGAAGGCGAAGGCGAGGGTGATGCCGATGGCGAGGTGAACTCCGATGCCGCCGCGTGTTTTGCGGCTGGAGACACCGAGGCCGATGAAGGTCATGATAATGATGGCGAAGGGGTTGAGGAGGCGTTGGTAGAGTTCAATCTTGGAGGCGGTGACGGTGGTGGAGCCGCGCATCTTTTCGTGCATGATGTAGCGGTAGAGCTGGGGTGAGTTCATGGTGGTGACGTCGTCGGAAGCCCAGTTGAAGTCGTCGGGAGTGATGCCGAGGGCGCGTTGAGACTGGCCGGTGCGGGAGAGGTGTTCTTGGTCGCCGTCGATGGTGCGGTGGAGGAAGTCGATGCAGTCCCATTTGTTGGTGAGGGTGTCGTATTGGATGCTGGAGCAGTAAATGCGGTCGACGAGGCAGCCATGTTGGTCATAGACGTCGCGGTGGAACTGGTTGACGCGCATTGTACGGGCGTCGTAGCTTTCGGCATAGATCTGAACGCCCGATTTGGCTTGGAAGTGGATGTTGCTGAAGTAGTCTTGGCGGCGGGTGTAGATGTAGTCGTTTTCGAATTTGGTAAGGGTACGGTTGTTGACGGGGATGATAAAGTTGCCGAAGAACAGGACGATGAGGGCGACGATGACCGAGCCGTAGAAGTAGGGACGCATAAGGCGACGGTAGCTGATGCCGCTGCCGAGTATGGCGATGATTTCGGTGTTGCCGGCCATCTTGGAGGTGAAGAAGATGACGCTGATGAAGATGAAAAGTGGGCTGTAGAGGTTGACGAAACCGGGGATGAAGTTAAGGTAGTAGCGATAAACGATTTCCCCCAGCGGAGCGTGTCCGCTGAGGAAATCGTCGAGTTTTTCCGATACGTCGAAGGTAATGACGATGACGATAATGAGAGCCATCGCCATGAGGAAAGTCTTGAGGTACTTCAGTAGGATGTACCTGTCGAGTCTCGGTATGGATTTCACGCTATGCCGATGCCGAAAGTTTTCTGGAATTTGGTGAGGCATTCAAGGACATTGGTTTTGACGTGGATGAATTCGTCAATGCCGTATTCTTTGTAGGTGTCGACCATGTCTTTTGGGAAACCGGCAAGGACGATGCTTTTGACTTTGCCTTTGAGTCCTTGGCAGGCTTGTTGTGTGATTTCGGCGTATTCGTCGTCGCTGGAGCAGAGGACGACGATGTCGGCATTGGCTTTGAGTGCGGCCTCGACGCCTTCTTCGGCAGATTTGAAGCCGGGGTTGTCGATGATTTCATAGCCGGCAACGCCGAAGAAGTTGGTGGCGAAACCTGAGCGGGCTTTGCGCATAGCGAGGTTGCCATAGGTGAGGAGGAATACTTTTGGGCGGGAGCCGCTGCGTTCGGTGGCGAGGCGCAGTTTTTCGAAGGCTTCGGCGCCGCGGTAGAGGCTGAGGGGTTTGATGGCGGGGTTGTCGCAGTGGCAGCAGCAGGAGCAGTTGGAGTCCTTGGTTATTTTGTCGCCCATTTTCTCGAGGAGGTTGGGGTATTGGTTGGTGCCGAGGATGGTGGTTTTGCGGGTGGCGATGTCCATGTCGCGCTGTTGAGCGGTTTTTTCTATTTCGGTCTGGACGTAGCCGTTGGCGATGGCGACGGCGAAACCGCCCTGTTCTTCAACGGCGAGGAAGAGCTGCCAGGCGTATTGTGCGATGCTGTCGGTGAGGTTTTCGATATAGTAGCTGCCTGCGGCGGGGTCGACGATTTTGTCCATGTAGCTCTCTTCTTTGAGGAGGAGTTGCTGGTTGCGGCCGATGCGGTAGCCGAAGCTGTCGGATTCTTTGAAGGCGATGTCGAAGGGGTTGGTGGTGATGCTGTCGGCGCCTGCTATGGCGGCGGACATGGTTTCGGTGGTGGTGCGGAGCATGTTGACGTAGGGGTCGAAGATGGATTTGTTCCAGAGGGAGCTGGTGGCGTTGATGAAGACTTTCAGGCAGCATTCGCACTGGGGGTGGTATTGTTCCATGATTTTGCTCCAGAGCATGCGGGCGGCGCGGATTTTGGCTATTTCCATGAAGTAGTTGCTTCCGGTAGCGAAGTTGAAGACGAGGTTTTTGGCGATGTCTTCGACGGGGAGGCCGCAGTCGGTGAGGTGAGCCAAGAGGTCGTTTGCGGCGGCTATGGTGAAGCCGAGTTCCTGAACGATGCTGGAGCCTGCGTTATGGAAGTGGCGGCCGTTGACGGAGAGAACGCGGAAGTTGGGGAGGTTTTCTTTGGCGAAGTTAATAAGCTCGACGGCTTCGTTGTAGTCGTTTTCCTGGCTGGAACGGTAGTTGCCGTGCAGAAGGGCGTGGCCGTAGATGTCGTAGTTGCAGCTGCCGTAGACTTTGGCGGGGTCGTAGCCGCCCTCTTTCACTGCTTCGAGGAAGAGCTGCAGGGTGTGGAGATAGTTTTTGCTGCAGGTGAAGTTGATTTTGCAGGCTTCGGGATGGATGCCTTTGAGGAGGACTTTCATCTGGTCGATATTTTCAACCTTGCAGGCACAGAGGCCTAAGGAGTTGGCTCCGCGTTCAAGGGCTTCGAGCGCCAGGGCGTTGGCGGCTTCGAGGGTGTCGGCCTTGATGTCCTGACGGATGTCCCAGACGTTGTTGTCGGCATGTTTGCCACGGGTGAAGGGAGCCTGGTCGGGGTTGCTATCCAGATATTCCAGATTGTCGAGGTCTTCGGCGCGGTAGTAGGGTTTCACTTTGAAGCCTTCGATGGTCTTCCACACTAATTTTTTCTCATAGTCGGCACCTTTGAGGTCCTTATTGATTACTTCTTCCCATTTTTCGGTGGATACCGGCGGGAATTCGCTGAATAATTTATTGTCTTCCATTATTTTACGTCTTTCTATTATCAACAATTAACCAAACAAAGGTACGGTTTTTTTTCGAAATAGCAAAAATTATTATTTTTTCGGGGATGGCAAGGATTGGTCCATTAGGTCAAAAAGTTTTAATATCAGGCAATTTTTTTGTTTTTTTTGCGTTATCGTTTATGGATGATTCGGATGGGATGGAATGCCGGTTGGCGCGGCGTCCTTGTAAAGACTTGTAATGAATTGAAATATAGAATTGTATAAAGGAGGCACTTATGTCTTTTTCAAAACGATGGATAGGGATAGTTGTACTGATGCTTTTTTTTGCCGCGGGAACGGTGAATGGGCAGACGTACAGGGGCTATTATTTCCAGACGGGGTTTGACTCCACGTTGTGGGAGGACATGACATTGGCCAATCTGTATGAGGACACTACATCGCTGATAGACATGGGGTTTTATTTCCCTTTTTGCGGGTATTATTACAAGTATATGTCGATAGACAAGTGGGGGGTGCTCTATTTTGACCGTGTTTGTGCGTGGTCTCGTCCCGACCCTGTTTTTGCTCTGGGTTATGTAACCGGGCCTTATCTGGCACCGTTTTCAACTCCTCTTCACAGTCCGGTGGTAAAATGGAAGGTTACAGGGCCGTTGACGGCGCACAAGTTTGTGGTAGAGTTCAGCATGCAGATGACGCCTACAGAGTTCTGGCGGTTGCAGGTGCAGCTGAATGAACGGGACGGAAGTATCGTGTATCTTTATGGCAAAAGAGGGGGGTCATTGCTGGACTACCCGTTTCAGATAGGTTTTAAAGGGGAAGATGGTGGATTGGTGAGCGTAAGTCATGGGCATAGAGCCTCGGAGGTTGCGCAAACATGGACGACGGGGGTGACAGACTGGCCGGGCAAGTACCGTTACTATAGGTTTATACCCAATTCACGCCGTTGCAGTGCCTACCCAAAAAATGTGGTGGTGAATAGTTCCACCGATGTTTCTGCCAGGCTAAGTTGGACCATGATAAAGTACGGGATGGGGTATACGGTGGCATGGCGTCCCCAAGACGGTAGTCTTCCATGGGCTATGATGCATACAACCGACACCACCGTTGAGTTGACGGGTCTAACCCCGATGACGACGTATGACTACCGAGTGAGTTCGGATTGTTGTGACAGTTGCAGAAGCGACAGTGTAAAAGGGAGTTTCAGGACTATATGTGCTGATGGTGTAGGCAATCAGATATCATTCTGGAACCTTCATGGAGAGGGGGTGACTTGTATGACGGGGCAGGGTGATCAGATATTATTTAATGAAGTCGAAGATTACGGGCCGGAGGATCCAAGGTCGCGTCATACCGTCCACTATGACTTAAATGAGCGAGACCCCCGTACAATGAACCGATTGAGAACCATACCGGATGGACAATGTTTGTCGGTAAGGCTTGGGAATTGGCGGTCGGGGGCGCAGAGGGAGTCGATATCCTACCGGCTGCATATAGACACCAACAAGTATGACCTGATGATATTGCGTTATGCCATAGTGGAAGAGAATCCAAGCCATCCTTTGCCAGACCAACCGAAATTTTTATTGAGTATAAATGACACAACGGGACAATTGATAGACAGTTGCTATTATGCCAATTTCGTTGCCGGAGTGGGCTCTTCTGCCTGGCAAGAAGGAACGGTGGGAGTGGTATGGCACGATTGGTCGACGGTGGGGATAGATCTCACCCCTTTGCATGGACAAACCATAGATGTGGTGATTGATAATTTCGATTGTAGGCTGGGAGGGCATTATGGGTATGGCTATTTCACGCTGGAAAGTGGTTTCAAGCGGCTGCAATCGGCTCTTTGCGGAACTGTGGACAGCAACGTTTTTTATGCACCCAAAGGCTTTTCATACCGATGGTACAATGCGTTGATGCCCAGTATTACGCTAAGCCAGGCCGATTCGCTGGTGGTGAGGGGCGAGGGTGTTTATAAGTGCAGGGCATCGTTCACCACCGGTAACAGCAGTTGCGGTGTAACCCTCTCAACCTATGCGGGCAACCGATACCCCAAGGCATCATTCTCTGCTGTGCCGGTAGACAGCTGTAATTATACCTACAGGTTTGAGAATCACAGCGGCGTTGCCAGCGACATAACGCTCAATCACCTTACCGGGGAACATTGTGAGCAGTACTTATGGCGTTTCGGCGACGGGACAGAGTCAACCGATGTGAATGCCACCCATACTTTTGAGACGGGGACGTTTAATGTAGAGTTGGTGGCGATGCTTGCCAAAGGGCAGTGCCGCGATTCTGTGAGCATGGAAATAAGTGTGCAGCGTTTGGTGGATACGATATACGACACGTTCTGTAACGGCGGGAATTATACATTTCTTGAGAATACCTACTCCGACACCGGCATGTATTTGGTCACGGACGGATGTTGGCGGCATTTTTTGCTTCTGTCCCAGTATCAATATTTCTATCAAGAGTTGGAGGATACACTCTGCCAAGGCGAGGTGTATAGTATCGGGAACAATCAGTTTAGTACGGATGGCGTTTACGATGTCAAACTCCGTGCAGCGGATGGATGTGATTCTACTTATCGCTTGGCTTTGACCTTCAGACCGTTGCCGGAGAGTGGCTTTACAATAGAGCGAAAATGCCATGGCGATGTCTATTATTACCTGAGTGGCGTTTACCATGAAGCAGATACCTCCTTGTCAGAGCCGGGGAGCGTGGTTTTTGTCGGCGAGGACGGGTTGCTCTATCGTTGGCAGCCGTTGTCGCAACAAGGGGCGCTGCCCTATTTGACTGAGGATGGACAGGTGCGTTTCGCCCCGGAAAGGAATACACTCTATTGTGTGCAATATCAGTATTTGGACAGCCCTTCCTGCCCGGTAGTCGACACGGTTGAGTTGAAACAGTTGGGGGAGGTCGTGGCAGGGCTTGAGGTATCGCCTTCGTGGCTCGGATATGACAAGTGGGAACTTACGGCCAACGACCGAAGCAGCAACGCCCTGGGAAGGTGGTGGTATGTGAATGGAGTGCAGCAAGAGGAGGAGGGGAACCCATTATACTACACCATTTCCCTTGATGCTGACAGTGTGGTGGTGAGTGTGGTGGCGTACGACAGCACCTGTAGCGACACGGCAGTGCGGGTAATTCCTATTTTGAGGCACATGTTGTTGTTCCCCAATATTTTTACCCCTTCCCTTTCTAAGAACAACACCTTCGGCCCCATAGGGTCTAATGTTACTGATTATGAATTATGGATTTTTGACCGAAGGGGCTGCCTTGTGTTCCACAGCACCGATTTTAATGAAGTGTGGGACGGCACAAGCAACGGCATTGCCTGTAGGCAGGAGACGTATGCCTATACCTGCCGCTACACTACGCCTACTAACGACAAGTTGACTATGACCGGTACGGTGACGTTGGTCAGGTAGGTTTGGAAATTAAGAATTAAACCCAAATCGGCCTAATGACCGATTTGGGTTCAATAGGGTAGGAGACTTTTTGGCAGACATATCAGTTCTACCTGTAAAAGTACTTCACTCGCTACCCCAAACGGTCACCGTTCATCTCGCTTTTGTTCTCAGGTTATAACACGCTTTATAGGTGTGAAACCGCAGGTGAATAAGTGACCGCAAATCGCTGAAAATGCGGTGGATAGGTCATGTAGTATGGCTTTTGGCGCGGATGAAAGTTAGTTGGAGTTGTGGGAGATTACGAGGCGGAGGGAGTGTGAGCCGAGGGGAGAGAGGAGCGAGAGGAAGTAGGTGCCAGCGGGGAGGTTGTCGGTGCGCAGGAGGAAGGAGTGCGATGGGGGGCGGAGAGAGAAGAGCTCGTGGCCAGCGGCGTCGAGGAGAGAGAGTGAGCAGTTGCCTGGGTTGGGGATGCGTTCAGATAGGGAGATGGAGACGGAGTTGTCGGCGGGGTTGGGAGAGAGGGAGAGGAGAGGGGTGTCGGAGTGGGAGGAGGGGATGGCTTCGTGTTGCGAGGTGTCGGGCATGGCCTGACCGATGAAGAAAGGCACGGGGTCGGACCAGGGAGTCCAGAGCGTGGTGTCGTGGACGGGGCATTCGTGGTGGCAATTGGCGCGGATGCGAGCGAAGTAGTAGATGTCGGGGCTGAGAGAGGGGTCGTGGATTTCGAGGAAGTTCTGAGAGGTGGGAGGAGAGACGACGGAGTGGGAGTCGACGGGGCTGTTGTAAGGGCCGTAGGCGATTTGGAAGAGGCTGTGGAGGCTGTCGGAGTTCCAAACGAAGGTCGGGGAGCCGGCGAATAGCCCGGCGAAGGAGAGACCGTCCACGGGTGGGCAGGAGAAGGTGTCGGTGTCAGGGACGGCGAGGATGGGGTAAATCATAAAGAGGGAAGTAGAGAAAAGAGTACCATATGGGAAGTTAATGCTGTCGTTATCATCCATAGTAAAGACATAATGGCGATGGTGATGAGGAAAGCATAAAGAAATATCATTTATCCATTGATGCAAAAAATCTGTTCTCGGTGCATCAGTCCAGCCGGCAGCGCCAATCCAAGCCGTGTCGGACAGGGTAACGGTTGAATCGAAATAGAGGGAGTAGGCACCGAAGGTAGTGTCCATGTCTTTGTCGCATTTGGAGTGAGTATGGATTGAAATGAACCGGTCGTAGGGTCTGTCGGTTTTAGCGGAGATGGGGTTGGTGAAGTAGAGTGTGGGGTGGAGGGAATCGTTGTTGGTGATTTTAGCCACCACACCCCAGAAATAATAGTTGTAATCTTGGGGCGTATTAGGGTCGATAAGTAGAGGAATCACCAGCCCGCTAATGGGAACAGGCTGAGGTAGGATATGCCTGGCGAGATTGAATTCCTTTGCTGTTGAATCCCCTCCATACAAGACATTGAATGAACGTCTAAAAATAACATCTGAAGTGTAGTCCATATATGAAGAGTCATAGAGGAGATAGTTTGTGTCCAACGGGAAAATGGTGTCCTGTGCGCGGAGCGGTGAGAGCGCGGTCAGGAGGGTGAGGGTCAGGATGACTTTTTTCATGATAGGAGATGTTTATGGTTGAAAACAAGAGGTGATAATACTGTCGTAAATAAGGTTTGAAACATGAGGTGTAGGAGGTGATAATATAGGGAGATTAAAATAAAAGCGGTTATAATAGGTTTCAGGCAAGGTGCCGATTGGAGAGACGTTGATATTGTCGGCATTGTAGCAGCTGTTGGTGCCAATGGAGTTGAGTTCTTTTGTGCACAAGGAATTCCCTCCGATAGCCCCATAGAGGGAGTTTGCCAGCCGGTCGATAGAGTGGAAAGTATAGATGTCATGGGTTTTGTACCAGCATTTGGCGGGGTAGGTGATAGGGTCGTAGGGGAGGAGGTGGACAAAGGTGTTCCATTCCCTGCCAGTGGACGGAAGGAAGATGTTTTGTTGCAGCAGGATTAGCTGAAGTTGGTCAGGCATATACAACAAGTCGTAAGGTTCGGACTTTGTATTGAGCGGAACCAACTGGGCATGGGTGTTTGCCATGGTGCGAAGATCGAAAAGACGGACGTTTGTAGAGAATTCCTGGATGCCGGCATTGTAGTATGTGGACAGAGATGCGAGTGCGATAGTGTCGCCATTCAGGTAGCAGCATTTGAATTTGGAGAGCCGTTCGTTGGTGGTGTAATATCCGTAGAAACCGTCGTTACTGAAACTGGAGAGGACGCTGATTTTGTCGCATCGGTGAATGATGATGCTATGCAGGTTGTTGTAGTATCCAGTAAAAGCCACATAGTTGGGAGTTTCGACGACATTGTCGATGATTTCTGTTTCGTTGGTGTCGTTCGTGGTGATATGCGAATCATATAACAAGGTGGCGCCGGAGAAGTCGGCCTCGATGACAACGGTTCTCAGGCAGGTGTAGTTTTCGTATCCAGGAATATAAAATCCCGCTTCGCAGGGCTCGATTGGGTTGTTGACATAGGAACGGTATCCGACTGCGACGACTTTCTGTAATCCTCCGATATCGTAGGCGACCAAGTGTTCGATGTTGGATATATAACCAGTGTTGGCGGTGTAGTAGGTTATTGAGTGAGGGGCGGGATGGGAGAATTCTGTCAGTTTGACGTGACCAATGGCGGGTTTGGAATTGATGATGCCGCAGAAGTAGACATTTTGGTCGACAATGCGAAGGTCGTTGAGGTAGCTGTAACCAGGGAGTTGGATTCTGTAGATATAGCGGGATTGGTCTATGAGGGCAATGATACCGGCGTCGAGGTTGTTGTCGTGGTAATGCACCAAGATGGAAGTGCTGTTGACCGAGCGGATGAGGGAGTGTTCATAGAAATCGGAAGGATTAATATTCGCGGCAACGTAATCGTTGAAGGTCTGGGCAGAGGAGATGAGCGGGCAGAGGAGAGCCAGCAGGGAGGTAATGATGACTTTTTTCATGGTGATTGTTTTTATGAGAAGGGTTGTTTTGTATTGAGGAGAAAATGGGGGTTGGAAAAACCGAATTTTAATTGTGGCGGATTGTGGAAACCGCCACAGGGATGTGAGCTATTTTTTAGCTTCGCAGTGATACTCTCCGGTGGTCTCGTCGAAGACAATGGTGGTGGTATAGCCTTGGGCGATTTTTTCGAGACACCATTGCTGCGCTAATTCTTTATCGGGGGTGTTGAGAGTAAGAACTTCTTTGGCGGAGAGGGTGTTTCCAGAGTTGCTGTTAGGCCAAATGCTGACGGAGTAGCCCTCTTTGGCGAGAGCCAAGAGGCTGTCGACAAGGGAGGCCCACTCGACGTTGGTTTGCGGGTTGGCGAGATAGGCATGTCCGTTGACGGTGTAGGTTGCGGAATAAGAGGTGCCGTTGGCGATGGTGTTGGGAGAGGTGATTTCCTTGGTGCAACTTGAGGCGAAAATGGCGAGGAGGATGGCCAAGAAGGTGACTTTGTAAGATGTTTTCATGTTTTGAGTGTTGTTATGTGATAATAATTAATGATAAAAGCCGAAAGGAGTGTGTTAATTGTTGTTGGTGATGTCGTTGGATAATTTTTCAAAAATGGCAGTGACTTCGTTCATGTTGTTGGTATGAAAGATGCAGATTTGCTGTTTATGGATAGCTATGGAGACGAAATCGGGGAAAGAGGAGAGCGAGTCGGAGGGGATGGGGACGCCGGAATAGGGAGTGGAGTCGGGAGGGTTTTTAGGGATTAAGAAGTTGGAGAGGCCCCTTTTGCCGGAGAGGTAAAAGTCTTTTTTGTCGAGGAAGTTGAAATCGTAGGCGAGACGGTGCCAACCGTCAGGATTGGAGGGTTGCAGGATTATGGCGTTGATGGCGAGGGTGTCGTTGATGCGAAAATCCTTCAGGAAAGTGGCGTTGATGTCGGGGTCGTTTAAGTATTTGTGGTAAATGGGACTGCATTCCTCGGGCGGGGAGGCTTTTGGGAGGCCTTTGTTGAGGGCGAGCAGGGCAATAAGGATGATGCCGAGGGCGGAAAGAATGAAATAATGTTTTTTCATTTATTTGACAGGAATGTGTTGTAGGCGGAATTGGTAATGAAAAGGCCAGAGATACGGTTGGGTTCGCTTGTGGCGCTGGCATGAGGGAGCGGGACGGCATGCAGGGTAATATGAGAGAGGAAGAAGATGATGACGGCGGCTTTGCCGTAGAGAGCCAGAACCTTGCGCAGGGAGGGTTTGGGAAGGGTGTTGGGGGAGGGGTTGTAGGCAGCAAGGAGCAGTTGACGGATGTCGTGGTCGGAGAGGGGGAATTGGTCTTGTTTCATGATTTGTGCAAAGCGTTGGGATTGTTGTTGGAACGAACGCTTTGGGTTGCCATGGGTGCCGGGGGAAGGTAAGGAGGAAGCCGGGAGGGGGGAAGAGTCGTCCCGGGACAGGGCGGAGGATGCGGCCGGACGGGAGAAGCCCATACGGCCAAACAATTTTTGGATGAGGCGAAGGGGGTTCATTGTTCGTATAATTTTTTAAGTTTTTTCAAAGCGCGGTAGTGCCGTTTACGTGCGGCTGGGATAGAGATGCCCAACATAGAGGCTATCTCGGCAAAGGAAAAACCTTTCCAGACGGCGATGATGAAGATTTGATCGTTGCGGCTCAAGGAGGAGAGCATCTGGGAGAAAGAGAGGTCGAAGTCGTCGATGGAGACTTCGCCACCCATGGATTCGTTGATGAGGCATTGTGAAAGGGGGACGGTGGGGATGTTGTTGCTACGTTTGATATTCAGGAGAGTGTGGTAGGCGACACGGAACATCCACGCTTGGCGGCGGTCTTCTCTTTTGAGTTGGTCCCAATTCCGCCATAGAGCACAGAGAACTTCTTGAAAGGCGTCGTCAGTTTCCCATGCGGCACCAAGGGTGAAACTGCGGCAAAGGTTCCATAGTTTCTTCTTGTTGGCGAAGACGAGGCCTTCGAAGTCTTGTTTTCTATTATCGTCGGGAAACATGTTGTCCATTTAAAAACTAAAGGCACAAAAAAAGGTCGAAATGGGACATGGATGTTGAAAAAAATAGTAGCATTTAACTCTTTTTAATATAATTTGCTTGTTTATTGCCATGTTTTGGGGTTAGGGAGGCAAAATGGTACCGGCCGGCATGGGCGGGGAGAGTGAAAGGGGGTATTTGGAGCGGAGAGGGAATTATTGGCATGGGATGACTTGAGAGGTGAGGGGAGAGATATAGAGGAGGAAGCCTTGGACGGAGGAGTGGCCCATAGCGCGGAGGGCATCGCAGTAGTGAAGGACTTGGGAGCGGTGGGCGGGGAGAGGTTGACCGGTTTTGAAGTCGATGACCCAGACGGAGTGTGGGGCGTAGACGATGCGGTCGGGGCGGATGACGGAGTTGTGCCAAGCGATGTTGCATTCGTTGCGGGCAGGGAGGCCGGGCTGGAAGAATTGGGCCACCTGGGGTTGCTGCATCATGTTGTGGAGGGTGAGGCGGAGGGAGTCGGCGGTGGAGGGGTCGAGTCGGTGCTGGAGGGTGTAGTTGCTGAGGGCGTTGTCGAGGTCGCGGGAGTCGCTGACGAGGGAGAGGATTTCGTGGATTTGGTTGCCGTGACGGATGGCATCGTTGTCGAACTGGCTGAAGAGGGCTGCGGACTGTTCGGCGATGGCGATGCGTGACTGCCATTCGGGGAAGAGGGTGTTGTGAAGAGAGCGGGTGAGCGGGGAGGGTTCATTGCCGGGAGGGGTATTGGCGGGGGAGTTGGAGCCGATGGCGATGACGCCGGGGCGAACCTGGAAGGTGTTGTCCAAAGAGGAGAAGAAGTCGAAGAGGAGGGAGGTGTAAGCGGTGGAACTGTCCTTTTTAGGGGACTGGCAATAGAGGAAGAGTTTCTCTTTAGGGCGGGTGAGGGCGACGTAGAGGACGTTGAGGCGGTCCATGTCGGATTTGCGTTTTTCGTCGTTGTATTGGTCGTCGAAGAGAGAGGGTTTGCCCTGAAGGGGGTGGACGAGGCTGGCAGGGAGCGGGAGATGGGAGGAGGAGGGGATTTCGACCCAGATGCTGTCGAGGATGTCGCGTTTGTTGAGGATGGGGTAGAGGACGACGGGGGATTCGAGCCCTTTAGCCTTGTGGATGGTCATGAGGCGGACGGCATCGAGGTCGGCGGGGGTGGAGGAGGAGAGTCTGTCTTTCTGATCGTCGAACCATAGGAGGAATTCGGCGAGGTCGTGGCGGTGGGAGTTGGCGTATTTGGCGACAATGTTGAGGAAGGTAGAGGTGTAGGCCGTTTCGATGCCGTCGAGTTGGAACATACGAATCATTTCTTCGCAGCAGTCGTAGAGTCCGAGAGAGCGGAGGTGAGCGGAATTGAGGGGCAGGCCGTCGAGGGCGAGGATGGCGTCGAGGTTGACGGGTTGATGATGATTGAGGAAAAGTGCAGAGAGGGGATGAGAGATTTTGCCGAGCAGTTGGAGGTAGAGGATGACGCGGGCGGCGGCAACGCGGTCGGAGCCGTCGAGGAGATATTGTAGCATGTTGCGAAGGAGCATGACGGAGGGGCTTTGGGAGAGGAGGAACGACTCGTTGGAGACGACGGGGATGTTGTGGATGGAGAGGTGGTTGGAGATTTCGGCGAGGGTGCGGTTGTCGCGGGCGAGGACGGTGATGTCGCGGAAGGAGTGGCCTTGGTTGTTGACGAGGGAGAGGATGTCGGCGAGCATTTCGTCCCAGAGGGGGGTGTGACCGTCGGGGAGGGGCCAGAATCCGGCCTGGATGTAGCCGCCTTCCTTGACGGCCTGCTGTGCGAGGGCGGGAGAGGGGCCGTTGCCGATGTAGATGTCGTGGAGTTCGGGGTTGTCGGGGAAGCGGGAAGTGACAGCCCATTGGAAGAAGCTGTTGTTGAAATTGACAATGGTCTTGGCAGTGCGGTAGTTGCTGTCGAGTTGCTGGACGGAGCTGATGCCGGGCTGTTCGAGGAGGCGGCCATGGAGGGGGTTGTCGACATGGGGGAGGGCGATGAACTGGGAGACATCGCCTTGGCGGAAGCGGTAGATGGCTTGTTTGCCGTCGCCGACGACGAGGGAGGTGTGTCCGGAGGAGACACCGTTTTCGAGAAGGGGGACGAGATTTTGCCATTGGAGACGGGAGGTGTCCTGGAATTCATCGATAAGATAATTGTAATAGTGGTTGCCGATGCGCTCGTAGATGAAGGGGGCGGGTTGGGACTGGACGACTTGGGCGATGCGCTGGTTGAATTGCGAGATATGGACGATTTCGTTTTCTTTGGAATAGAGTGCTATGAGTTGGTTGAGTTTGTTGAGGAGGGCGATGGAGTAGAGGTTTTTGAGGAGGAGCTGGCGGGTGTTGTAGAGGATTTCGCCGGATTGGCGCAGTTGCTGGATTTGGTCGAAGAGGGAGGCGAGCGCGGGTTTGACGTCGGCGAGTTTGTCGAGGATGAGAGGAGGGCATTTGGAGCCGCCAAGTTTGTCGCCATGGAGGTAGGCGAGGACGTAGCTGTTGGGTTCGGTGAGGGTGCCGTCGGCGAGTTTGCGGAAGAAGGCACCGGCACCTGAGGAGCCGTGGAAGAAGTCGTTGTCGGAGAGACCGGCGGAGCGGAAGGTGTCGACGGCCTTGAGGGCGAGGTTTTTGAGATTTTGTTCGTACTGGCGGTTTTGTGCCGTCATGTCGCGGTGGATTTGCCGGAACTGAGGACTGTCGATGTCGTCGAGGAGTTTGAGGTATTGTGGCGTTTGTTCCTTGAAGAGTTGCTGGGCAAGTTGAGCGAGTTCGCTTTCAATCATATAGCTTTTGCCGTCGGCCATGCGGTTTTCGGCGAAGTCGCAGAGGACTTCGGTGAGTTCGTCCTGCCCCTCGGTACCGGCGAGGGCCATGAGGTCGTCGACGGCACTCTGGATGATGAGGTCGTTGTCGATTTGGACATCGAAATTGAGAGGAAGGTTGAGGTCGTGAGCGAAGGTGCGGACGATGCGGTGGACGAAGCTGTCGATGGTGCAGACGGCGAGGTCGGAATAGTTGTGGAGAATGGCGCGGCGAACGGTTTGAGCCATAAGTTGAAGTGTGTTGCCGTCGACATGCAGGAGGCTGGCGAGGTCGGAGCCCATGGGGGTCTTGTCGCCAAGGGAGGAGATGGAGTCGAGTTCTTTTAGGATTCGTTCTTTCATTTCGTTGGCGGCCTTGTTGGTGAAGGTGATGGCCAGGATATGTTTGAAACGGGAGGGGAGGTCGCGCTCCTGAGCGGAGAAAGCCAGGAGGAGATATTGCCGGACGAGGGTGTAGGTTTTGCCCGAGCCGGCGGAGGCGCGGCAGATGATGAAACGGCTGTTGTCCATAGAAACAAAATGCAAAGATACACATTTTTTCTTAAAAAAAAGAAAAGGAAGGGATGAAAAACAGAGCGGAATGTTAAAAAAGGGTTTTTTAGAATTTTTTTTACATTGGATTGTTGATAATTCAAGAAAATTTGCTAATTTAGCGGTTGGAAAAGAGGGGACAAAACCCCAATCAATATTAAAATAATAAATTAAAATTCAACAATATGGAATTAAAGAAAAGCCCCAAGGCGGACCTTGAAAATCGCAAAGGACTGCATCTGGAAATCGGTTTAGTAGTCATTTTGGCCGTGGTGTTGGTAGCTTTCAACTTTAAGTCGTATGACAAAGAGGTGAAGGCTGTGGAGACACGCTCGGTGGATTTTGAAATTGAGGACGAGGTGCTCCAGACCCAGGAAGAAGAGACACCTCCGCCACCTCCCGAAGAGACCGAAGTGGTGGTTACAGATCTGCAGATTGTAGAGAACGATGCAGAGATTGAGAACGAAGTGGGTCTGATTGATGCCGGCGACAATGCAAACCAGGCACAGCAGGAGTTCACCCGTGTAGAGGTGACTGAAGAAGAGGAAGCCAAAGAAGAAGAGGTGTTCCTCGTGGTAGAAGAAGACCCGGAGTATCCCGGCGGAATGGATGAGCTGTACAAGTTTGTAGGAAAGAACCTTCAATATCCTGCATTGGCCAAAGAGAACAACATTACAGGTAGAGTGTATGTGTCGTTCGTAGTAGAGAAGGACGGCAGTGTGTCGAAAGTGAAAGTGCTGAAGGAGATTGGCGGTGGCTGCGGCAACGAAGCCATGCGCGTGGTGAAGATGATGCCGAAATGGAAACCCGGCAAACAGCACGGCAGAGCAGTGCGTACACAGTTTACGCTGCCAGTGATGTTCGAGTTGCAATAAAAAGCAAAAAAGAGCCGCTAAAGATGCGGCCGTAAATAAAGAAAGAAGGGCTGCTTTCGTTGTAGGCAGCCCTTTGTTGTGAATAGGCACGGCGCAAGGACGAAGGAATGCCCGCGGACGGTGCCACGACAAAGGTACGAACTTCCCAATGCTTGCAATCAACAATCTATCGGTCCAGTTTACAGGGACCAACCTTTTTGAGAATGTAACGTTTAATATATCCGACCATGACAGGATAGGTCTGGTGGGGAAAAACGGGGCCGGCAAGTCCACGTTGTTGAAGATACTGTGCGGATGGCAACAGCCTGAGACGGGCAGCTTGGTGATAGCGGCCGGTCAGACGGTGGGCTACCTGCCGCAGGAGATGGTGCCGGACACCACGCGGAGCGTAATAGACGAAGCCATGACGGCTTTCAGTCATATTGACGAGTTGGCAGCGTTAGAACAGCGGCTGACAGAAGAGATAGCATCGAGAACAGACTACGAGTCGGCCGAATATATAAAGTTGCTGAACCGGCATAACGAAGTGACCGAGCAGATAAGCATGCTTGGGGCGAGCAGCCGCAGAGAGCAGACCGAGAAAGTGCTGTTGGGACTTGGGTTCAAACATGACGATTTCGGGAGATTGGTGGCGGAGTTCAGCGGTGGATGGCAGATGCGAGTGGAGTTGGCGAAGCTGCTGTTGAAGCGACCGGATTTTCTGCTTCTTGACGAGCCCACCAACCATCTGGACATCGTGTCGATACAGTGGTTAGAGAATTTTTTGAAGGGATATGGGGGAGCCGTGGTGCTGGTGTCGCACGACCGCACTTTTCTTGACAACATCACCACCCGCACGATAGAGATTACCGCCGGGCGGATATATGATTACAAGTGCTCGTATTCGGAGTATGTGGTGCAGATGCAGGAACGCCGGGCGTCGCAGATGGCGCAGTTGACGGCACAGCAACGCGAGGTGGCACAGATAGAGGCATTCATAGAGCGGTTCCGCTACAAGGCGACCAAGTCGAAACAGGTGCAAAGCCGTATCAAGATGCTGGACAAGATGGAGATGGTGAAGGTGGACGAAGTGAGCACGGAGCATATACATTTCCGTTTTCCCCCAGCACCCCACAGCGGGAAGATAGTGGTAGAGGCACAGGGACTTGGGAAGGCCTACGCCGATTTGCAGGTGTTTGACGGGGTAGATTTCCTGCTGACTTCGGGGAAGAAAGTGGCTTTTGTGGGGCGGAACGGGGAGGGGAAGTCGACCATGGCCAAGATAATTGTGGGCGAGATAAACGACTATAGCGGAAGTTTCAGGCTTGGAGCGCAGGTGCAGGTGGGTTATTATGCACAGAACCAAGCGGCAATGCTTAACGGCGAGAAGACCGTGTTCCAGACAATAGACGACATAGCCACAGGGGACATCCGTCCCAAGATACGCAATATATTGGGCAGTTTCCTGTTTGACAGCGAGGACTGCGAAAAGAAAGTGAAAGTGCTGTCGGGAGGAGAGAAGGCCCGTTTGGCATTGGCCAAGCTGTTGCTGACACCGTCGAACCTGCTGGTGCTCGACGAGCCGACCAACCATCTGGACATGGATTCGAAGGATATACTGAAGAATGCGCTGCTACAGTATACGGGAACGTTGATAGTGGTGTCGCATGACCGCGACTTTCTGCAGGGATTGACCGATGAGCTGTATGAATTCAGGGATGGGAGTGTGCACGAATTCAAGGGGGATATTTTTGAATTCTTAGAAGAAAAAGAGAGGCAGGAGGCGCAGGCGGCAAGGGCCAAGCAGGCAGTGCAGGCAGCGCAGCCCAAAGCGGGGGCCGGAAAGGCCGCATACGAGCAGGGCAAGAACCGCGAGCGCGAGTTGAGAAAGTTGCGCAGTGTGGTAGAAAAGATAGAGAAAGAGATAGAAATGATAGAGAGCCAGATAGCGGAGAAGGAGGCGGTGTTGGCGTCGGGGAGTGTGCAGGGACAGGAATTCTACGACGAGTACCAGGCTTTGAAAAACAGGCTTGACGAGCAGATGGAAGCCTGGGAGACCGCCACCATTGCCGTTGACGAGTTTGAAGGGTGATGGAGCGGGGGTGGGCGTCTGCCCCCACATTGCGGAGTTAATAGGATTACGTGCCGTTGGCACGTTTTATCGGATACGGATAATTGTTACGGCACCGCGCCTAACGGCTTGCATCGTGTTATTAAATGATGGGAGCTTGCGTACTGAAAGTACGCTATCCTATTAACCCCACACTTGCAGTGTGGGGTTAGGGACAGGACAAGAATCATGCGTGCCGTAGGTACGCTACAATGCTGAATGAGTGACGGTAGTGTAGCGTACTTTCAGTACGCTGGCTAATCTCACATTATTTTAACCTATACGTTAGAATAATTTTCAATTTCCATAACGTATAGGTTAAAATAATGGTGTATTGAAGTTGGGATTTATTCCGATGATGAGGCCGCAGCGTGGCCGGCGGCGTAGCCAGTGGTGAAGGCAATTTGAAGGTTGTAGCCTCCGGTGTCGGCGTCGAGGTCGAGGACTTCACCCGCGAAGTAAAGGCCGGGTACCAGTTTTGATTCCATGGTTTTTGGGTTGACTTCCTTGGTGTTGACCCCGCCTTGGGTGACGATGGCGGTATCGTAATCGCCGGTGCCGTTGAGGGTGAAGTCAAGGTCTTTAAGGAAATGGAGGAGCCGACGGCGTTCGGCGCCGTTGATTTGGTGGAGGCGTTTGTAGTATTCGATGTGGAGGCGTTTGAGGGCTGTCGGGACGAGTTCGGCGGGGATCCAGAGGCGGAGTGCGTCGTGGAAGAGGCGGTTGCCGTTGCTGTTGAGGTCGTTGATGAGCCGGTGGTCGAGGGTGTCGGCATCGATGGCGGGTTTGAGGTCGATATGGGCCTTGAGGGTTTCGCCGTTGTGGAGGAGGCGGCTGACAAGGCGGCTGGCAGAGAGGACGAGCGGACCGTCGAGGCCGAGGGGGGAGAAGGTCAGTTCGCCGAAGCCGTCGAAGAGTTTCTTGCCATCGGGACGGGCGACAGTGAGATTGACGTTCTTGAGGACAAAACCGATGAGGTCGTCATCGATAGGTTCTTCGCAGGTGAGGGAGACGAGGGACGGTACCTGAGGGGTGACCTGGTGACCGGCTTCGGCAGCCAGACGATAGCCAAGGCCGGTGGAGCCGGTGGTGGGGTAGGAGAGTCCGCCGGTGGCGATGATGACGGCGTCGGCACGGAGGGTGGTGCCGTCCTGAAGGCGGACACCGTGGAAGTCTTCGGTAAGGCTTTTCACGGCACAGTTTTTGCGTATTTGAACATTGGGGCGGGCTTCGAGGTCGTTGATGAGGGCGAGGAAGATGTCGAGGGACTTACCGCTGCGGGGGAAGATGCGATGGCCACGTTCTTCGACAAGGGGGACGTTGCGTTGCTCGAAGAACTCCATCAGCTGGGTGTTGAAGAGGAGGGAGAAACTGTTGCGCATAAAGCGGCTGTCGGGACCGATATGGGAAAGGAAGTCCTTGAGGGGAGCGGTGTTGGTGAGGTTGCACCGCCCCTTGCCCGTGATGCGGAGTTTGCGTCCGGGCTGGTCCATTTTCTCGAGGAGGATGACTTCAGCACCCTGCTGGGCAGCGGCTACGGCGGCCATCATGCCGGAAGCCCCGGCACCGACAATGATTACACGGCTCATGATTTAGAGAGGGTGAAGGTGTCGGAGGGATGGACGCAGAGCACGGGGAACTGGGAGTTGTGGACGATTTGCTGAGCGTTGGTTCCGAGGAAGAGTTGAGAGATGATACGGTCCTGCTCGGTGTTGATGACGACGAGGTCGGCGTTGATGTTCTCGGCATAGGTGAGGACGGCATCGCTGTAGTTGGAGTATTTCTGGACAGTGGCGACATGTCGGACACCTTCGTGGTCGAGGAACTCGGCAGTCTGCACCATATAGGCGCGGAGTTGTGGAGCCTCTTCGGCGGACTCTTGAAGGCCGAGGAGGTGGATTTCGGAGCCGAAGAATTTGGCCATAGTGGCAGCGGGAGGTACTTTCTGGCGGGAGTTGACGTTGACGCGGATGGGGACGACGATGCGTTCGAGGTCTTTATGGAAGTTGAAGCCTTCGCGGATGGTGAGGACGGGTACGGGTGCTTCCTGGACGATGCGGACGGCGGTACTGCCCATCCAATATTTCTCGAAGCCGGAGGCGCCGTTGGTGCCGATGACAATCATGGGAGCGTTTTCGTGGCGGGCTTCGCGGGCGATGACGGCAGCCACGCGGCCGGAGCAGATGTCCCAACGCAGTTTGCCAGCCACAAGCTTAGGCTGATAATCGTTGCACAGTTGTTTCAGTTTCTCTTCGGCCAAGAGGGTCATGACAGTTTGCTGCTCTTCGTCCATGAGCAGTTTTTCGCGTTTAGCCCAAACGATTTTGATGCCGCAATGAATCTTGTTGGCAATGTCGATGGCCAAGTCGAGAGCGACGTAAGAACCTTTAGAAAAGTCTGTACCTACAATAATTGATCTCATGATAATATTTTTTATTATTTCAGACAGATTAACGGAGTAAGAGGTTTTTTATTTTGAGAATGGAAATAAAAATATCTTATATGTTATTTTTTTCGTAATTTTGCAGACTCAAAGGAATCCAGAATGAACACGAATTTAGACGCTACGGGACACAGCCAGACCAGCCAGGAGCGCGAGGTGGAAAGAGCCTTGCGACCGAAGGGGTTTGACAGTTTTGCCGGCCAGCAGCAGGTGCTTGACAATTTGAGAATATTTGTCGGTGCCGCCAAGCAGCGAGGCGAGCCGCTGGATCATGTGCTTCTGCATGGGCCTCCGGGTCTTGGAAAGACCACGCTGTCGCATATTATAGCCAACGAACTGGGGGTGAATATCAAGATGACCTCGGGGCCGGTGCTGGACAAGCCGGGCGATTTGGCAGGGATGCTGACTTCGTTGGAGGCTAACGATGTGCTGTTTATAGACGAGATACACAGGTTGTCGCCCGTTGTGGAGGAGTATCTATATTCCGCAATGGAGGACTACAAGATAGACATACTGATAGAGTCGGGGCCTGCGGCGCGCAGCGTGCAGTTGAATTTGAAGCCGTTCACGTTGATAGGAGCCACGACCCGTTCGGGAATGCTGACGGCACCCTTGCGGGCCCGATTCGGGATAAACTGCCGTTTGCAATACTATGATGCCGAGACGCTGGCCTCGATAGTGAACCGTTCGGCGGGGCTGTTGCAGGTGAAGATTACGTCGGAGTCGGCATTTGAGATAGCCCGTCGCAGTCGCGGCACTCCCCGTATAGCCAACCTTTTGCTGAGGAGGGTGCGCGATTTTGCACAGGTGAAAGGCGACGGTACCATTACGCTGGATATAGCGCGTTATGCTTTGAAGGCGTTGAATGTGGACAGCAACGGTTTGGACGAGATGGATTTGCGTATACTTGGCACAATTATCGACAAATTCAGAGGGGGGCCGGTGGGTATCAACAACATCGCCACAGCCGTGGGCGAAGACGCAGGCACCGTCGAGGAGGTATATGAGCCCTACCTCATACAAGAAGGCTACCTGCAACGCACTCCCCGAGGCCGCGAAGCCACCCCGTTGGCCTACCAGCACCTCGGCAAGCTGAAAACCGACGGACAACAACAAGATTTGTTCTGAAACAATGATGAGAAAAGGTTGTCTATTGATTGTGTTTATGACTATGGCGATGACTGCCATGGGGCAATGGCCATTGGACGAAATGACGTGGATTCTTCATCGCGACACCAATCATATCCGTACAATCCGCACCTATGCTGTTGACACCCTGACAGGCACACGACAACTGAAACTGACAGAGTATTTCGACCGGTACGGCTACCGCGACGACTCCACGTGCCATAATGAATACGATGACCAAGGCCGCCTCACCATGACGGAGTCCTATCAATGGGTCAGCTCTACCGTGGGTGCAAATCCGCATCGTGAAACCATCTGGAGATGCAGCCTCACATATTCCCCAGATGGCACAGTGCAGCATATCAAGACAGAGAATTATACAGGGGAAGGCACTATGGAACAGCATGACATGATTCTGCTTTCGCGAAAGGAGCATCCTCGCTTTGGTTTGACAGAATGTATCTATTATTTGGGGGCGTTTGACACAATCCGTTTCCGCCGTGAGTATGACGATGCTGGCCACCTGCTAAGCACATACTGCGACATCGAGAATTTAAACGGTTATCACGACACTCGTTATTTCTATGATGCCTCAGGACGCCTTGTTGCACAAAAGAATACGTACTATGAGTCGTGGGACACTCTCGATTACCATTACGATTCACATGGTGTGCTCACGTCGCAAACTGGCCACATGTACGAAATTGATATGGAGGCCGAGGTTACTATCACCTTCCGTCCCGACGGCACACGTCAAGAAAGTATAGAACATTGGACAAGCTACGAGGACGCTTCCGAGCCTTTCTATGACTATAGTCATTCCCGATATGACGAGCGGGGTGTCCTTGTCTATTATAAGAGTCCGGAAGGAATCACCGAATTTGAAATAGAATACTGGGAATAAATAAGTAAAAATATGCGAACACTAATTAAGAATATCAAGGAGTTGGTGCAGGTGGAACGCCAGCCCAGGCTCCGCGTCTGTGGCAAGGATATGGCACAGATGGAGACCATCAAGAATGCCTACCTCATTATCGAGGACGGCAAGTTTGCCGCCTTCGGCTCCATGACCGAATTGAAGGAGCAGACTTTCGACATTGAGATTGATGCCACGGGGCACATGGTGCTGCCCTCCTTCTGCGACTCCCACACGCACATCGTCTATGCCAACTCGCGCGAGCATGAGTTTGTCGACAAAATCCGTGGCCTCAGCTATGAGGAAATTGCCAAGAGGGGAGGTGGTATCCTTAACTCGGCCAAGGCGACGGCAGCGGCCTCGGAGGAAGAGCTGTACGATATGGCCTTGCAGCGCCTCGAGGGTGTGATGCGTATGGGCACGGGCGCTATCGAAATTAAGAGCGGCTATGGCCTGTCAACCGAGAGCGAACTGAAACTTCTGCGCGTAATCCGCCGTCTCAAAGAGAATTCGCCCATGACCATCAAGTCGAACTTCCTCGGTGCCCACGGCATCCCGATGGAATATCGCGGCCATCAAGAAGATTATGTCAATGTGGTCATCAACGAGATGATACCCAAAGTGGCGGACGAGGGGCTGGCCGACTTCATCGATGTCTTCTGCGATCAGGGTTTCTTTACCGTCGAGGATACTGCCCGCATTCTGGAGACCGGCATCAAATACGGGATGCGGCCGAAGATTCACGCCAACGAGATGGCTGTCTCCGGCGGTGTGCAGGTCGGTGTGAAATATGGAGCCATCTCTGTCGACCATCTGGAGCAGATGGGCGACGCCGAGATAGAGTGTCTGAAAGGCTCGGATACCATGCCCACCGTGTTGCCGGGCTGTGCCTTCTTCCTCAACCTGCCCCTCTCGCCGGCCCGCAAGATGATTGACTCGGGTCTGCCTGTATCCATGGCTTCCGACTACAACCCCGGCACCTCGCCTTCGGGCAATATGCAGCTCATCCTCTCGATGGCCTGCATACGTTACCGCCTGACCCCCGAAGAGGCCCTGAACGCCACCACCTTGAACACCGCCTATGCCATGGGCGTGAGCGACAAGGTCGGCACTATTGCCGTGGGCAAGAAGGCCAACTTCTACATTACCAAGCCTATCCCCACCTATGAGTACCTGCCCTATGCCTACGGCGAGAACAAGGTGGCTCGTACGTTCCTTAACGGCAAAGAGGTATGATTAGGGTAGAGCATCTTAACAAGTCGTTTGGAACCCTCCAGGTGTTGAAAGACATCAACTTGTCCATCGGGAAAGGAGAGGTGGTAAGTATTGTCGGTGCCTCGGGTGCCGGGAAGACGACTTTGCTCCAAATACTTGGAACACTGATGCGTCCTGACAGCGGACATATATTCTACGACGATGCCGATGTGACGGGTCTGAACGAGAAGGCTCTTTCGCGTTTCCGCAATCAAAATGTCGGTTTCGTGTTTCAGTTCCATAATCTGCTACCGGAGTTCACGGCGTTGGAGAATGTATGTATGCCAGCTCTCATTGCGGGGAAGAAGATGGAGGAGGCCACTGCCGAAGCCATGAAATTGCTTGAGTTTCTCAATGTGGCCGACCGAGCGAGCCATAAGCCGGCGCAGCTTTCGGGAGGTGAGCAGCAGCGTTTTGCCGTGGCCAGAGCACTGATAAACCATCCTGCCGCAATCCTTGCCGACGAGCCCTCGGGCAATCTGGACACCCACCATGCCGAGGAGTTGCACGACCTCTTTTTCCAATTGAGAGACCAGTATCGTCAAACGTTCGTGATAGTCACTCATAACACCGGCCTTGCGCAGAAGTCTGATCGTCAGATCCTACTTCGTGACGGCATGGTGGTTGATTGATGATATATGGTTGTTTACTAATTAATTGCACTAAAAACGCTTTGTCATGATTCAGAAAAGACAACCCAATACCCAGGCCGAAAGAGGCCAACAAGAAACTTCTGCCATCTATGGACTCCGACCGGTACTTGAAGCCATTGACGGGGGGACGCGCATTGACCGTATTCTCTTGCAGAACGGTCTTACCGGAACGCTGGCAGGCGACCTCAAGGGTCGTATTCGCGACAAGGGAATACCGTACCAATTTGTCCCTGTTGAGAAACTTAACAGGTTGGCCAAAGGCAACCATCAGGGTGTGGTGGCATTGATTTCACCTATAGAGTTCAAAGATGCCATGGAGTTGCTGCCCGCTCTAATGGAAGGGGAGAAGGCTCCTTTGGTTCTGTTGCTTGACCATGTTACCGACGTGCGTAATTTTGGTGCCATTGTTCGCACTGCCGAATGTGCTGGAGCTGATGCTGTTGTGGTTCCAGACCATGGGAGTGCCCAGATCGGCAACGACGCTGTAAAAACTTCGTCGGGGGCATTGCTGCGCGTTCCTGTATGCAGGGAGAGCAATCTCAAAACCGTCATCAATCTTGCCCGCCAATGTGGTATGCAGGTGGTCGCTGCCACAGAGAAAGGAGCCTCGGACTATCTTGATGTCGACTTCACCAAGCCGACGTTGCTTGTGCTGGGTGCAGAAGAAACAGGCATAAGCCCTGAAATACTCAAGATGGCCGATATTAGAGCCAAACTTCCCATCATGGGTAAAGTGCAGTCTCTCAATGTCTCAGTGGCTGCTGCTGTTTTCATGTACGAAGTGCTTCGTCAACGCCGATAACGACGTAGTGCAACATCTTCTTAAGGAACTTGGTTATCGCTGAAGTCCTGAGTATAGTTGCGTACGGATGAGAAAGACGTTTGCCCTTTTTTAATGGTTAATACATAGCGTTTTACATAAGGCGATGCTGCATTAAGCGTTGCCTTTTGGCTTGTTGTAGTTGCGTTTTCGAACAGACTCGGCTGTTCGTTAAATATGTTTAAAAATGTCGTTTTAGGGGTAACCAAAACGGCACCAGCGACTCTATATAATGCCAGTGTCCATCGGACCGCCTTTTTCGGACGAGTAAGGAGTGGCTGAATAAAAAGTTTTTTAACTATGAATATATAAAAATTTATAAGCAAGGAAAAAAAATGTTGTCAATTCGTTTTTTCTTTGTAAATTTGTATTTTCGAAAAGGCTACATTCCACCCAAAGAATGCAGTGTTTTTTGATGTGTAAATTATTGTATATGAAATAAAAATAGATTTATTATATGAAAAAAGGATTTTTGTTCTTTGGACTGATTTTTGTGTTGGCATCGTTCACAACACGGGCTCAGATCTACGAATTTTACTCACAGGATTTCGAGGGGCCGCAGGATACCTCCTACATCCCGTCGGATCCGTCAAGAGTTATCGTGCAATCATCATTCATGTCGGGTGGTAGCCATGCCTGCAAAATCACGCATACCTATCAGGAAACGATGTATCTGACGTTGGATACTATCGACTTTTCGGTGATTAACGGTTTGAACTACTACACGTTGGAGTTCATGCACATCAGTTTCATCAACAAGGACAACGTTTTACCGAGTTTGCGTAGCCAGATATGTATGATTGAAGCGAAGCGTCCTGACCAATCTGAGTCAGCATGGGTGCCATTGAACAGTACTCACTACAACAGGTCGGACGGCGGAACAACAGAATTCGATCTTATTTCATCTTTCAATTCCGTCTCCTATCCAGAGTGGGATCTTGCAGTAAGAAACAATACAAACGGTCTACCAGACAATACATTGTGGAAAAAGGAGCGTTTCGATTTGGAGCAGTTCTTCCTGGATGTCGGTGTTACCAACAGGAAATTGCAGATTCGATTCACGCTTGTTGTGCGCAACACTGGATACACAGCAGGTGTCGACCCTGGTGCTTGGTATATTGACGATATTAAAGTCCGTGCATCCAGCGACCCCATAGTCACTCCAAAAATTAATGTAATATCTTATCCCGACCTGCTGAATTATCCCAGCAGCCGCGGTGCAAAATTGATTGCAGATGTTACCACAACTGTAACGCAAGGTATTGATGAAGATTCCGTCTATGCTGAGTATTTTGTTGGTAGCGACACGACCAAGTACAGAACCTATCTGACGGCTAATGGCAACCGTTACGAAGGCCGTATCCCCTTCTTCGGATTTGATACATTGGTTCGCTATCATATTGTGGCCAAGGATTCTACTACCAACCGTAATACTGGAACTTTCCCCAAGAGTTCGAACCAGTATCTCACATACAGGTGTGTCCGAGGCAAGACGAATTCCGCCATGCCCCAAGGGACGCAGTCTAACCAGTCAGCCTACCCATTCTCCAGCTTGGGAGACACAAAATGCGAATTCATATATGACAGTACTACGTTGGCCAATTTGGGGTATTCGCCAGGATATATAACATCGTTCAGGTTCATATCTTCTGCCGTCAGCGCGAATGAGATTACAAGATGGAGGTTCCAAATCAGAATGGCAAACGTCAGTAACAGTTACAACGTTCCTACATCGATTAGCGACGGTTTGCCTTTCTACAATTCTCCGATGCAGATTGTTTACGACTCGGTGCTTACATTGCCAAGACATTCTGCGAGTTCGTATATTACAATCAATCTACAGGACACATTCTTCTATGCGGGTAGCGACATCATCGTTCAAATGATATGTGACCACACTGCAAATCCCACAGCTACAGCAGTCAAACACATCCCCACCTTGAATAACAAAGCCTCTCTTTACAAGGATGAAGCGGATGCTAACATGAATAAGAATCCTTTCACTGATGCTGAGTTCCTCACAGGTTATGCTGCCAGTACCCGACCTCAGACACTTTTTGTGGCGACCAAGCATATTCCGTTGGTTCACGACTGCGGAGTCTCGGCTCTTGCCTACCCGAGCCACGAAGTGCCCAGCAACGTAGGTACAGACTCGGTTGTAGTTTGGCTCAAAAACTTTGGTGTCAGCCCAATGAATGCAGTCCGCCTCTGGTACCGAATCGACAATCTGCCTGCTGTCTCATATGACTGGACTGGAACCCTCAATGGGGGAGACAGTGTCCGTGTCAAGCTGAGTAGCACTCAGAACTTCACCATCGGTTACCATCACATGACAGCGTGGGTCGACGATTCCATTACTGTCGGATCCATGCTTATCCGCGACCATGAACCCTTCAACGACACCACCAGTGCCACATTTGCTGTCTGTGATGGTCCTTACAGCGGTGTTCGCACAGTGGGTACAGGCTCAGGTGCCGATTTCGCCACCCTTGACCAATGTCTGTATGTCTTGAGCCGTTGCGGTATCGATGCTCCCTTGACAATCAAACTTCCTGCTGGCAACTATGGTATTACTAAGTTCCCTTATATCCCGGGCACTTCTGCTACCAACCACGTCACCTTCGAACCGGCCACTCCCACATCTGTTGTCACCTTCCGCCGTCCTCACGGTGGTTCCATGGCTCTCACCTGGGTACCCTCTTTGGTTGATCTTCAGGAGGCCAGAGGCATCCATTTCCGTAATATCAGATTTTGCAACGGTACCAATTCTGACAATGCATGTCGTGTGTTAGCCTTGCTTGGCACCCAAAGTGCTCACTGCATCTTTGAAAACTGTCAATTCATCGACAGTGGTGCAGTTGCTCCTGCTGAGAATGCATTGCTCCAGGCCAACGGTTCCGATTCCATTCTCATCACTAACTGCTACTTCTATGGTAGCAATGTAGGTGTCAGCTATCGTGGTACTGCAGCCGATGACCGTTCTTCTTTCAACAAGATTTATGGCAGCGAGTTCCGCCACCAGATGAACACTGCTATCAGTGTTGTGAACCAAGACAATGTCCTGGTTGACAGCAATATCGTCTACGATGTCCGCACCAACGCCAGCTACACTGTCCTCGGACAATATGTTTATGGTACCAGCCGAATCACTCGTAACAAGGTATATTCCACCAAGGGCTCCAGCTGTATTGGTGTTTCCGATATGCACGGTTCTGCCGATGGCTATGGTGTTGTGGCCAACAATATGATGGTCTCCATCTTTGACGGTTCCACCAACATGCTTACCACCCCCTTGAACATTATTAAAGGCTCATATCTTAAGGTGGTTTTCAATTCTGTACGTCTGCGCGCACTTGATTTCGTCAATGTTGCCGCTGCCACCCTCGGTGGTGACACCATCAGCAACATCTATTTCCAGAACAACGTTATCGCCACCTTCGACACCTCCAACTACGCCTTCTCCTTCATCCCCGGCGACAATGGCACAGGTTTGCATGTCGACCACAACTGTTATTACTCTGAAAGTGGTGTGCTGAATAAGCTCTCCGGTACCAATTACCATAATCTTAACGCGTGGCGCAACGCAGTCCCCGTCGACAATGGTTCAGTCTCCGGCAATCCCAATTTCACCAACGGCTCACTCATCGACCTCCGTTCTTTCAGCGCCTTGCTGCGTAACGTTGGTGTCCCAGTGGCTGAAGTGACCGACGATATCTTCGGCACCACCCGCCATGCTACCAACCCCAGCCTCGGAGCCTATGAAGTTTCTGTCCTTGCCATCGACTTCACTCCTGTTGAGTTTGTCACGCCTATGCCCGACTATTGCGGTGCCCCGGCAACTATTCCCGTCGAGGTGGCTATCCGCAATACCGGTAATGGCACCTATACTTACAGTGGTGCCACACCTATCACTGTATTCTATAGCATCGACAACGGTCCAGTCCAAAACTTCACCGTCTCCAGAAACTGCGGTCCCAACGACACCATCCACTTCCTCTCTACCCGCACTATGTCACTTCCCAGTGGCACCAACAACTCCGACCGTACCTATAATATTAAATGGTGGGTAAAATGCTCCCTCGACCCCGACGACCTTAACGACACCTCCGTCTACACCGTTCTTTCCCGCTATGCGGCTCCTGCTCCAACTGTCATCAACCAGAATGTACCTTATTTCACTGCTGCCACCATTACCCCCACCGCAGGCATCAACACCTGGCCCATCAGTTACTACACCTCGGGCAATGGCCGTCAGCAGCGTTCCGGTATTTCGTGGTACCGTTCTATGGACGACACCGCCCGTTTCCACTACGGTCCTTCTCTCACCACCGACCTGCTCTACGACGATACCACCTTCTATATCTCTCAGAAGCGTAATCTCCCCCTCGTCAAGATTACAGAGGTGCAGATTAACCGCTCCGCGCAAGGTGTCACTTTCCCCTTGCCTTCCTATATGAACTCCACCACCAATGTGGCTATCGAACTCACCAACTGTGGTGACTATCCTGCCAATATTGAAGGCGACTCTGTTATCATTATCCAGTCCAACTCTGCCGCCAAAATCTGGGTGTTGCCTAATGTCACCATCGAACCCGGTGCCAACCTGCTCCTCCAGTATAAAACATCCTCTTCTCCCTACGACACTTCCCGCACCATTTATGCTCCCAACAGTGTCGGTTCAGTGACACTCTCCCACACGGCCAATTTCGCAGTCATTTATCGCGATGGCAACGGCATTGCCGACGCCGTCCCGTTCAATAATGTTATCACGGCACCTTCCACTCAGCCTATCACCTGGAGCAACCAGTCCATTCCGGCTGCTGTTTGGCAGGGCACAGCCATCAACCTGGCTCAAGGTGCCAGCACGGCTACTCCCCCTGTCAACACTCCCACTGCTGGTGCTCGCCGTATAGCATGGCCCACCAATGCACCCACGGCTTCCCCCACGGCAACTTCGCTCTTATGGCAAGTGGCCACTGATGCCAACCCCATGCACATCGGCACCACCGAGCCTGAGCTCATTCGTTATTTCGACAACGGTTGCGAAGGTGCTCGTGCAGCAGTCAATGTCCATGTCACCAACATCCCTGTTGTTGACCTTAAGCTTGAGAACCTCCATGTTAATGAAGGCTGTGACCTCACTTCTACCGAGCAGGTCAGCGTTGACGTCCACAACTATGGTAGCCAAGCTGTTTCTTCGGTCATTGTGAAATACAGCATCGACGGCGGTGCCACGGTTGCCTGCTCCGACACTCTCGCCAACGGTCTGGGTGTCCGCAGCGGTATTGTCCACACCTTCTCCGTCCCGCTCAACATGGTTACCACCACCGACTCCTCCTTCCATATCACTGCTTGGGTTGATGCCAACTCCAGCGATATCCACCACGACAACGACACCATCTCCGACGATTTTGATGCCTTCTTCACTCCTCCGGCTCCTGTTATCACCTCTCCTCGTGTTGTCGCCTACAACGATGTCGACACCCTCGTCACCCTCAACCCCTCTCCCAAGATGGCTACAGTCTGGTTGTCCTCCAGTCACGTCCCATACGACACTACTATGAACTCTTTCATCACTCCTATCATCTATCGTCCCGACACCTTCTTTGCTTACAATGTGGCTCTCCGTGTCGTTCCGGCTACTCAAGTCGGCGACCTCGCTTCAGTAACAGCCAATAACTATCCTTCTCCTTACAACCCAAAAACCCGTTATGTCAAAGAGCAATACCTTGTAACCGCCGACCGCATCCTTCAATCTGGACATGGCGCCGGTTCCATCGGCTCACTCTCTTTCTTCCTCGAATCTTTGGGCAACAACGTAAGCACCTTTACATATAGTTATTATACTATTAAAATGGGGAGCACCAATCTTTCAGTCTTCCCCAATGGTAACTTCGTAACTGGTCTCACCGAAGTTTACAATGCCACCGACCTCACCTTCACCGCCAACAACATCGGCTGGGTGCAACACGATTTCGACACCCCATTCCAGTGGGATGGCACCTCAAACATCGTAATCGAAGTGACCCGAGCCCTCAGTACCACCGGTCTCAGTAATGGTGCCAACACCCGTTACACTGCCCGTCCCAACACCACCATCACCAAGCAGAATGCCTCTACCGACCAGGCTTCGCAAACCTCGGGTACCAAAGGCTCCAACCTCCCGGACATGATCTTTGGTTTCTATGAGGCTGTCGGTTGCCCCAGTGCTGAAACTGCCGTCATTATCGATGTGACCAATGTCCCCGACACCGATGCAACTATTTCTTGGCCAGTTGACGATCCCAACGTTGTCTTAACAGCTTGCGACTCCATCGATTTCGATGTTGTACTCGACAACCGCGGTCACTCTAACATCGTAAACTACACGCTCCACTATCAACTCGACAATGGCCCCTGGCAACAGGTTTCCGACTCAACCTCTCCTCTCCCCATGGGCTACACCCGTCAAGTCCCCATGTTCAGCGCACTGCTTGAACCTGGTCTCCACACTATCACTGCCGTTATTAAGATACCTGGCGACTCGGTCTTCTCCAACGATACTATCCATCGCTCCGTCAACATCCGTTTCTGCACTAACGAGTATATCGTCGGTACATGTCCTGGCAGTGACTTCACCACCATCAATGAAGCCATCCAGCGTCTTTATGCTGCAGGTGTCGCCGGTGCCGTCACTTTCCGTCTCTGCGAAGAAACCTTCAACGAGCAAGTCAATCTCGGCCCCGTCAACGGTGTCAACGATACCAACACCATTACCTTTGCAGCCATCAATGGTGCTGTCGAACAGCCTGTAGTGATGTTCAATCCCACCAATGCCAGCAACCATGTCATCGAAATCAGCAGTGCCAACTACATTACTTTCCGTGACATCTGCTTCTATGCCAACTACACTACAGGTAGCGGTAACAACATTTTTGCCAACGTGGCCAAAATATCTGGCTCTACCAACATCCGCTTCTCTAACTGTACACTGCGTTCCAAGAAAACAACTGGATCCTCCACCAACGCTAACATCCTTCTTTTGGGCGACGAAAACCACTATATCACCATTGACAGTTGCTTGTTAGATAGCGGTTACTATGGAGTTCGTTCTCTCAACAACAATTATAGTGACAACATCACCATCACCAACAGCGACATTCTCCACTTCTGGTTCCAGGGTGTCAACATCCGCAACACCGATACCCTTTTCGTCACTCGCGACAGCATAGCCTCTGGTGTTACCGTTGCTGGCAAACCCCTCACGGGTATCTATGTTGCCAATGGCAACCATGTCTCCATTCAGCGTAACTTTATCTACCTTATCGACGATAAGAACGGAGGAAAGCGTGGTATCTCCATCAACAATTGTAAAGGTACCAACATCGACCGTGTCACCGTCTACAACAACATGATTTCCCTCAGCGGCACCGCTGTTGCATCCCTTCTCACCTCTGGTATTTGGATTGACTCTCTCTCCAAATTTGTCAACGTCTACTTCAACACTGCCTCCATCTATGCCGGTGCAAGCCAGCCTACCACTTCAGGCTTCTGCGTCCAGAGATCTTCCAATGTCCATGTCCTCAACAATATCTTCCACAACAAGAGTAAGGGCTATGCTTACTATGTAGCCATCGACACTTGCGTCTCCAACTCCAACTTCAATGTCTACTGGACCAATGCTGAACCTCACCCCACCACGGGCGTTCGTCGCTTTGCCTACTGGAGTGGTACCGACTGCTTCGACCTCGACAGTCTGCGCTATTACAACAACAAGGATGTCAACTCTATCGAAGAGTTCCCATACTTCGTAGCTCCCGACAACCTCCGTCTCACCCTTGCACAATTCGCTGATAGGGCTCAATACAACCCCGATGTTACCACCGATGTCTACGGCAAGATTCGTCCGCAGATTCCTGCACCCACCATTGGTGCTCACGAATTCACGCGCCTTACCCACAACATCGCCATCGCTGAAATCTATGAACCTTTCATCCCTGAAATCACCACTGGCAACAATCCAACTGTCAACAATATTGAAACCGACTCCATCACTGTCCGTGTGCGTTTCTACAACAGCGGTAACGCTCCCGAAACAGGTGTCACATGGTATGCCTACACTGCCGATGTTACACCCACCCCGACCTCGGTTGTCCGTACCATCCCCCAGATGCCTCTTCGCACCATGATTGAAGACAGTGTCAAAGTTCCCTCTCCATTAGGCATTATCGACACCCAGCATATTGTTGTTGTCCTCCAAATGCCCACTGGCATCGTCGATAACGATCCCAGCAACAATATTGACACTGCTGGTGTATTCCTCTATCCTGCCTACGACCTTCAGCTTGTCTCCATCGCTGTCGACAGCACGGTTGACTCCAAGCACTGCCGTATGTACCAGGTTCCTCTCCGCTACACGCTCCGTAACGTTGGTAAGAAAGACTTCCCCTCCGATTATACATTCTCTCTCGGCTACGACTACTATTGTCAGCCCTTCGGTGGTGGCCAGCCTACCCCCTCTTTCCCCAACATCCCCGGTTCTGACAATACCGATATGCAATCCTTCGGTGTTACCATCCCTGTTGGTGCCACTGCCGAGTTAGTCAACTCTCTCGCCCACCAACCCAACCTTTATCCCACCAACTACATCGGCGACATAACCATTAAACTACGCGGTTTTGTCCACTATGAGTATGACCCCAAACCGCTCACCGATACTACCAATTACATTAACATCACATCTAACCACACGCCAGAAATGCCCATTGCTCACGACACAATGGTTGACTATGGCACCTATGGTAACCTCTGGGCTACTCAGAACGCCTCGCGACCCATTCGTTGGCATCGCGACACCATTAGCGGCAACTTCTTCTACAATGGTAACAACCAATATGCCCGTTCCACTCACTGGAGCTCCACTCCCCAGTACTTCCACGACAGCCTCTACTACCTCAGCTGCCTCAGCACCCGCAACTGCACCAGTTACTATTCTCAAATCAACGTCGGCATCAACCCGCCGCTCAACTATGACGTCTCCATCTCCGAGGTTCGTTCTCCCAGAGCCTCCGGTCGTGTCTATCTTGAAAAAGACACAGTTACCCTCCGTGTGGTCAACTACGGTTCTCAACCTATCTCCAACATCCCCATTGCATTCAAGTTCATGAATGCCGCTGGTCGTATCACCTATCTCGAAGTCCACGACACCGTCCGCACCACTATCCCCGGACGAATCGGCGATAACGTCTCCTACTACGACTTCTCGTTCGACACTGCGCTTCTCCAAATCAACCAACCCCTCTCCAACACCTCGTTCACTCTCAACGCATGGGTCTATCATCCCGACGATCAGCAACGCGGCAACGACACCCTCCGTACCCTTCATACTTTCAAATCCTTGGCCGAATCCAAGTACGACTCCATCAACCGTTTCATCCCTTCAACTGTCGAAGGTTTCGACATTGCACGTGTCTCCTACAACGAACTCGATGTCATTATGCCCGACTTGATTGGTTACGACCATCTCTGGTTAGGCAACTACAACGCGCGTAATGCCGAAATCCCCACGCTTTTCATCCGTCGTGGAACCGAAGACACTCTCACCGTCATGGTCGCCAACAACTATAATGAACTCGATACCTCTACCGCTGCCTCGTTATGTGTAGCCATCGACTACAACCGCGACGGCGAATACGACTTCGACGGCAACGAAAACATCACCAAAACCCTTTTTGCCAAAAATGCCAAGGTCCGCAGCCGCAAAGAGTTCAAGACTCCGTTGACCATCCCCGACTATGCCCATTACGGCTACATGCGTATGCTAGTTTGGGTACACGGTGACTCCACCGCTTACGTCAATGGTATCCATACCCTCTCAACCTTCGACAACGGACAAATGCAGGAGTACCTCCTCTTCATCAGGGAAGATTGCGAACTCGACACCAACGATGCTGCACTCACCCGTGTCCAGGCTCCGCGCAACCATATCGTCACCGAGAACAACCATCAAGTGACCATTGTCATGGCCAACAAGGGTCTCCAACCTATCACTTCTGCTGCCATCACCTATCGTCTCCTCCATCCCGACCATGCCCCGCAAATCGGCACTATCAACTGGGCAGGTAACCTCCAGCCAGGCCTGAGCACCTCCATCGTCATCGACAGTCTTATCTTCAACGAAGGCACCTCTAACCTTGTCTGTGTAGTCAACGCCCCGGGCGATACCCTCAACAACCTCAACGACACACTCCGCTACCAGTACCATCGCTACTTTGTTGTCCAGCCTCGCTATATCGATAGTTTCGACTTTGTTAACAAGTGGTATGCTCCCGTCGGCTACAACAAATACACTCGCAACTACTTCGAAATTGGAACACCTGCTAAGAGCAACATCACAGGTCCATATTCTCAACCCAACGCTATCGTCACCAGTTGCACCGAAACAATTGTCACGGGCAAACGCGGCAACCGTAGTGTCATCTATTCGCCCATTGTCAACCTCCGACTCATTAAAGCTGACACCATCGAGCTCCTCCTCAGCAAAGACCTCGCTTCAGGAAGTTTCCTCGTCCTTGAATACAAGAACTACGAAGACAAATGGGTGCGTCTTGATGATGCCAACGCCCGTTGGGGTGCTGCTGACAACTCCAGTTGGTACGACACTCCCGACGGTTGGACAGGCTCCACACGCAATGGCGAATATGTCCACCTCTCCATCCCCACCAAGCCACTTTCAGGCGACTTCTTCCAGGATCTCCAGTTCCGATTCGTCTACACCACACCTACCACCACTTCGGCTACAGCAGCCTTCGGTGATGGTGCCGCCATCGACAACTTCAAACTTGGCCGAGCCAAGCGCGAAATCGACCCCGGTGTCATAGCCATTACCCACCCCACCGACCCCCAGTTCGGCCAGACAATCTACCCACGTGTCCTCATTCACAACTACGGTCTCGAACCCATCTCCAACTTCAGGGTTAGCTATCTCCCATACGGTTCTTACCTTTCCCGCGAAGCCACCTGCACTGATACCATCCCCGCAGGCGAAGACCTCGAATACGAATTTCCGTTCCCCTTCACCATCACCAACAACTACCCCGACACCTTCCAGATGTGCGCCTTCACCGATGTCCAGCTCGATGTCTACAACGACAACGACACTGCCTGTCGCATCTACGGTCTTGCCCCCTTGGCCAATGACCTCTACATGTATAATATCAACTCACCCTTGGCCAGTGCCGTTGCAGGCGACAGCCTCTACATTACAGTCCGTCTCCGTAACTTCGGTCAGAACGAAATCGAAGACTGCGACCTATACTACATCTACAACCAAGGTGATACCGTCCATGAACACGTCCATTTCCCAGACTATTTAGGACGCAATCTCTCTTCCACCGAATTCTTCAACTACACTTTCAAGCGTCGTGAACGTGCCACTTTCGGCACTATGCTTCTCACAACTTGGTGTAAGTATGGTCTCGATGTATACCCCTACAACGATACACTCTCGCGTCAAATCGCAGGTATCACCAACCTCACCGACATCCGTGCCACTACCGGCATAGTCGATACCTCTGACCACAATGAAGTACGCTTCGCCATCGTCCTTGACAACGTAGGAGCCAGCATGGCCAACGACTTTGAAGTAGGATTCTACTACGACAGAGATACCACTAAAACAACCTATAACATCTTCCATAAAGAAAATGGCCTCGCTGCAGGTGAACGAGCAGTCTACTATTTCGTAACCGATACCACCATCGCTTCACGAACTACCCCCTGGACATATCTCACAGTTTGGCTCCACCACCCCAACGATACGAACCTCTCTAATGATACATCTACGCTAATTGTTCGTACTGCTGACTTCTTCATGGATGTAGAATTCGTCAAAATCCAGATTGAAGAAAACAATACCGACTCCTGTCGTGTCCGTGCTGTAATCCGCAATAACTCCACTGTACCTTTTGACAACAATATCGAAATATTCGCAACGATCAATGGTGGCGACCGCCTCCGTTCACGCTACCCGCGGTTCAGTTACAGCATTCCAGAAACTGGTGGCATCAAACATCTTGATTTCAAACAGAGAGTAAATGATACTGAAGGCAGCATTAACGGCAGATACCTCCAAATACCCAAGTCCCCCACACGCGATTATGTTGGTAGTGGATATTTCACCATCCCCGTTACTCAAGCCGATCCCAACAACGACCAGTCAACCGTCGTAGAAGTTGTCAACTATTTCGAGAGCATTCCTACTGCCGATAATGAAACGGTATTCACCCTCGAACAAAACTACCCCAACCCATTCGACGGCTCCACAAGTATCGAATTCTTCATCCCCTATGGTGGCAATGTTCGATTCTTCGTCACCGACATGGCTGGCCGTCTTGTCTACGAGTCCAACACAACCTATCCTGAGGGACGCAACCACATCTCCTTCAAGAAAGGCAACCTCCCCACAGGTGCTTACTACTACGGTGTTGAATTCGATGGTATGCGCCGACTCCACAAGATGATTATCAAGTAAGTGTAGTGTTACAACACTTCATAGACCACGTCTGTCAGCAGCACCTCTTCCCCACGGGGCAGCAGGTGCTGCTGGCTGTTAGTGGCGGAGTCGATTCTGTCGTCCTCGCCCACCTCATGCACTCTGCAGGCTTTCCTTTCGCCATAGCACACTGCAACTTTCATCTGCGCCCCGGTGATTGCGACCGCGATGAACTTTTCGTACGCCAACTCTCGCTCCGTTACGATGTCCCCTTTCATGTCGTTTCTTTCAACACGCTCGACCACGCCCATCAGCACCACCAGAGCGTTGAAGAAGCCGCCCGTCAACTGCGTTACGACTGGTTCCGTCAGCTCTGCCGCAACTATGGCTACCCGGCCATTCTTACGGCTCACCACCGAGATGATTCCGCTGAAACTTTCTTCATCAATCTTCTTAGGGGTACCGGCCTTGCCGGTCTTCGTGGTATCCTTCCTCGCAACGAACTCATTGCTCGTCCGCTACTGCCCTTTAGTAGAGCCGAAATAGAATCTTACGCCGCCAATCATAACCTGACCCATGTCGAGGACACAACCAACTCCTCCCTCCTTTACCGACGTAATCAAGTACGTCACCGCCTCCTTCCCCTCTTGCGTACTATTCAGCCCTCTGCCGACACAGCCTTGCAGCAAACCATCCAAAACCTTCAGTCGGTTGAACGTCTCTACCTTGCCCTCCTCGAGCCCATTCGCCAACGCCTTGTCAGCTTACAACCCGATGGTTCTTTCAGGGTTAGTCTTGATTTTGACTCTCTCTCTGACCTTTTCCAATCGCCTGCTCCTCCTGTAATTATTTCACAACTACTTTTTGAGTTGCTTCGCCCATTTGGTTTCAATGCATCTACCGTGTCTGATATATTGCAGTGTTCTTCATCGGGGCGACGATTCTTTTCGGCAACACATCAAGCCATTCTCGACCGTGGTTCTTTGTTTGTTATGCCACTTGATGCACACTCGACAACTTCTTTTCCTGCACTTTACATCAAACATCTAACTGCGGAAGAATGTTGCATAGACTATCGAAAGCTCGAACCTAATCAGGCACTCTTTGACGCTGATTCTGTAGTTCTGCCTCTTGCCCTAAGACATTGGAAGCAAGGGGATAGGTTCCAACCCCTTGGTATGGATTACGGAACGCAACTCCTCAGCGACTTTTTCTCTGACCACAAATACAGTATTCCCGAAAAGCATCGTCAGCTCCTCCTTGTTGATGCTAAAGACCATATACTTTGGATTGTGGGGCGGCGGACAGCACATCCTTTTAGGGTAAAGGATGATTCGAAAAATCTTCTTCTTGTCAGCGTAGGGGGAGAGAATGATAGCGATGGTGCTAACGTTGAGGGAACCTGATGGGTGTTTTATTGGGGGTATTTTTGTATCTTTCTTTTTGTTGTTGGTGCTAATTGACGTGCTTTTGGCATTGTTCTAATTGTGATAAATGTGTGATAATATGCAATGTATATTATTTTTTTTTGTTTAACTGTTTTTATGTCAGAGAATTTTTGTAAATTTGCAGTCGTAAAAAGTTCTTCCCTTGTCTGAAAGAACTAATTGATTGGAATATTAATTAATCAGGTAATATTATGAAGAAAAGTATTATTAGTTTTTTATCGTTGCTTGCCGTGGCAGCAATGTTTTCATCGTGCCATAATGGCAGTATGTATCAGTTGACTGTAGAGGGTTTGGGACAAGAAGGTTCCAGCCCCGTGGTGTGGCAGACCGGCACTGTTCTGACGATGTGGGACGATGCTATGGCTCCTGTAGATGTGGCGTTGGCAGGCGTGGCTCCCGACAGCAGCTATGCTTCGATTCAGATGCCCGAAGGATTTAAGAGGCAAGGTTTGTGCCGTTTCATGTATCCTAAGTCTGCGTTTGAAAAAGGACATGTGAAAATTGCCACAATGCAGTCGGGTAAAGAGCCGTTGACTGAGATTCCCTGCTATGCCGAAGTGGAAGAAGGTGCATCGGAATTGGCATTCAGAACGCTCTGCGGGGTGCTGAAACTTAATTTGACTACAGCTGAGAAGTTGAAATGTGTGCGTGTGGAGACTCTGGATTCTTTGGTCAATATAGCTGGAACGTTCAATGTAAATAATTATCCGTACCCGACACTTGAGGCTGTAGAGGGTTCGCCTTGCATCGATTGCGAAGCTGTTCAAGGAATGGATTTCAGCCAGGGTGCTGAATTGCAGTTCTTCTTGGCACCTGGGTATTACAACACTTTTAATGTAATAATGGTGACTGAAGACGGCCGTGTATGTGAGAAGAATTTGAAAGAAGGCAAGCACATAGAGATAACACGCAATGGTTTTTGCACAATCAAACTTGGGGATGACGAAGAAAATAAGTTAGTTTTTGAATAGAAAAATTTGCTATGTCAAAAATTATTTGTATCTTTGCAACCTCAAAACAAGAGATAGAAACGACAGAATTGTGATGTAAGTTTTTGTTTCTGTGTGATTAGATAAATGCAAGGATGTCCAATGGTGTAATGGCAGCACTCCAGATTTTGGTTCTGTCAGTCCAGGTTCGAGTCCTGGTTGGACAACAGAAAGTCCCGCACAAGAGGTTTGTGCGGGACTTTTTTTATTTATAGTTGTCCCCATGATAGGGGTGAAGTTGGTTTTCGTTGAGATTCATGAGAAGAGGGTGGAAAATGTTGTAATGAGGAAAGGGCGATTTGCGAAGGTGGCGACTTGGTCTGCGGGGGAAGGACAAGAGGGTGATATACTATAATTTGTAAAGGAATGGAAAGGTTTGTGCAAGTCTATTTCTGAGGATTGATATTTTTTTTGTATATTTGTAAATTGCATTGATTAATGCAGGAAGATATAAGTTGTTTATAAATAAGATATTGCGACATGGCCGAATTGACCGAACAAGAACAAATACGCAGAAATTCGTTGAACGAATTGAAGAAACTTGGTATTAACCCTTATCCCGCAGCCTTGTATGAAGTAAATGTAAAGTCGAGCGAGATATTGGAAAAGTTTCCGCAAGATAATACGTTGTTTCAAGATATAAGCATAGCGGGACGTATCATGAGCCGCCGTATCATGGGTGCGGCATCGTTTGTGGAGTTGCAGGATTCATACGGAAGAATACAGTTGTATGTGAAGCGCGACGAGATATGCCCGGGCGAGGACAAGACAATGTATAATACTGTCTTTAAACGGTTGCTGGATATTGGCGACATTATCGGTGTGACCGGCTATGTTTTTGTGACGCAGATGGGTGAGATTTCGGTTCATGTGAAGAGTTTGACGGTGTTGAGCAAGAGTTTGCGCCCGTTACCTATAGTGAAGGAGAAAGACGGTGTAGTGTACGACGCTTTCAGCGACCCTGAGCAGCGTTACCGTATGCGTTATGTGGATTTGATTGTGAACCCTCATGTGCGTGAGACGTTCGTGAAGCGGGCGAAGATAGTGAATACGATGCGCGATTATTTCAACGAGCAGGGGTATTTGGAGGTTGACACACCGGTGTTGCAGGTAATACCTGGCGGTGCTGCTGCACGGCCTTTCATTACACACCACAACGCGCTGGATATAGACTTGTATCTGAGAATTGCCAATGAATTGTATCTAAAACGTCTTATTGTGGGTGGATATGCGGGTGTGTATGAGTTTAGTCGCAATTTCCGCAACGAGGGTATGGACCGTACCCATAATCCAGAGTTCACCTGTATGGAGATTTATGTGGCCTACAAGGACTATAACTGGATGATGAAGTTTGTAGAGACGATGCTGGAAAGAATAGCGATGACCCTGCATGGCACGACCAAGGTGCAGGTGTGGGGCAACGAGATTGATTTCAAACCGCCATTCCGTAAGGCCCCGATGTGCGAGTTGATAAAAGAACAGACGGGCTATGATGTGGCCGATATGGACGAGCAGCAATTGCGCGATACCTGCAAGGCTCTTGGTATTGAGACCGACGAGACGATGGGCAAAGGCAAGCTGATAGACGCCATTTTCGGCGAGAAGTGCGAGCACACGTTGATACAGCCAACGTTTGTGACAGATTATCCCATTGAGATGTCGCCGCTGTGCAAGCGCCACCGCGACAACCCGAACCTGACGGAACGTTTTGAGTTGTTTGTCAACGGCAAAGAGTTGGCTAATGCCTATAGCGAGTTGAACGACCCGATAGACCAGTTAGGTCGTTTCCAGGAGCAGCTGCGCCTGAGCGAGAAGGGCGACGACGAGGCGATGTTTATCGACATGGATTTTGTCCGCGCTTTGGAGTTCGGTATGCCTCCAACATCGGGCATGGGTATCGGTATCGACCGTCTGGTGATGATGATGACGGGCGAGCAGAGCATACAGGATGTGTTGCTATTCCCGCAGATGAAGCCGGAGAAGAAGGCCGCAGTGACAACAGACGAGGAGTTTGTGGAGCACGGCGTGGCAGCCGAGTGGGTTCCCATGCTGCGCAAAGCAGGTGTCAACACATTGGCACAGCTCAAAGAGGCTAATCCCAACAAGCTGTATAACGACTTAAACGGTCTGCGCAAAAAGAACAAGTTAGACATTCCCCCAGTGCAGAAAGAAGCCGTAGAGGGCTGGATAGCGGGTTAACCGGCACAAAGGGTTGCTTTATGAAGATAAAACAGTTTGCACTGAACCACTTTGAGACAAACTGCTATGTGCTCTGGGATGAGGAGTCGAAGCAGTGTGTTATAGTTGACCCATGTGCCGAGACGACGTACGAGGAGGCTCAGGTGACGCAGTATATCGATGAAAAGGGACTGAGGCCTAAGTATATCTTGTTGACACATGCCCATGTGGACCATATAGCGGGATTGCCGCAGATGTGTGAACGTTACGGTTTGCCGGTGACAATGCATGCCGACGGGAAGAAATTGCTGCGTCAAGCCGAGGCTTATGGGGCCGTGATGGGTTTTATGGTGGAGAGTATGGAGGGCTTGCCTGTGAATGAGGTGGGAGAAGACGATGAGTTGGAAGTGGGCAAAGAGACGATAATATGCCACTGTGTGCCGGGACATTGCCCCGGGAGTATGGCATACGTTGTGCCGAGTGCTGAAGTGGTGCTGACCGGCGATGCATTGTTCCGCGGCAGTATAGGCAGGACAGATTTGCCTGGAGGCGACTATAACCTGCTGATTGAGAAAATCCGTACCCGTTTGCTGACATTGCCCGACGACTATGAAGTGTTGCCAGGACATGGCGATATAAGCACAATAGGCGAGGAACGGCGTTATAACGGTTTTTTGATATGATTAATCCTAAGATAGAACCCTCGTGGCTCGAGGTGCTTAGACCTCAGTTTGAGGCACCCTATTTTGCGCAGTTGAAGGACTTTCTGGTTGCCGAACGGCAACAATATGTATGCTACCCAAAAGGGGGCGACATTTTTGCTGCTTTTGACCACACACCTTTTGACAAGGTGAAGGTGGTGATATTAGGGCAGGATCCCTATCATGAGCCTGGTCAGGCACACGGGCTGTGTTTCTCGGTTCCGGAGGGTATTGCCGTGCCGCCCTCATTGGTGAATATCATCAAGGAAATTAACAGCGACCTTGGTACTCAGATTCCACTGACCAGCGGCAATCTAACCGGTTGGGCAGAACAAGGAGTGCTGCTGTTGAACGCTACGTTGACGGTAAGGGCACACCAAGCAGGGTCGCATCAGCATAGAGGCTGGGAACTGTTTACCGATGCCGCAATACAGGCGTTGGCACAGCAACGCACGGGCATTGTATTTATGTTGTGGGGGAGTTTCGCCATCAGCAAGGCACAGTACATTGACCGCAGCCGTCATTATGTGCTTACGGCACCCCATCCATCGCCGTTGTCGGCGTACAGGGGGTTCTTTGGATGCCGTCATTTTTCGCAATGTAATGCTATTTTGCAGCAGCAGGGGAAGGAACCCATTGACTGGACAAGGATAGGATAGAGCGAGCCTTGGCCGAATTGTTGAAGGAAGAGAGGGTGTGCGGTGTCAGAAATTGAAGTTGAGGCCGAATGACCAGAGGATGGGAAGTTGGTCGACCCGCTGGAAAGTGAGACGGTCGAAATAGAAGATGTTGTTTCTGTTGTATACGTTGGTGACGCTGGCGTTGAGTTCAAGAATGGAGCGTTTGCCAATAGAGAATTTACGTTTAACGCTAATGTCGAATCTGTGGTAGCTGGGCAATCGACCGCCATAGAGCTCGGCATAAACGACCCCATATTCGCCATTGACGAGGGTGTAGTCGGTGGTGATGCCTTGGCCGAAGGTGATGTTTTCAAACATGCCCTGAGTTTGTGTGTAGGGGAATCCGCTTCCGAAGCCCCAGCGACCGCTGATTTCCCACTGGTGTTTTTCGCCAAGACGGACGGTGGAGAGGAGGTTGATGGTGTGGCGGCGATCGTAGTGCGGGGAGTAGGTTTGGATATCATCGGTGCGGTGTACCCATCCAAGGGAATAGGTGGCCCAGATGTAAAGCCAATCAATGTCGTAGCAGAAACTGAGGTCGAGACCATAAGCGATGCCTTTTTCGAAGATGAAGTCGGTGAGGAGGTATTCAGGTTTTTCGTAGATGCCTCCGGTAGTGTATGCATTGTCGCTGCGGTCGTACATCTTGTTGCGGTTGGAGTTGAGGAGTTGGCTAAAGTTTTTCAAATAGAGTTCGGCATTGGCGGTGAGATGGTTGGAGAAGTCGTATTCAGCGCCGAAAATGAGATGTTGAGCGCGTTGGATGCAGCTGTTAACTTCGTTGTTAATGAATGTTTTGGGTTTGTTGATATTGTTGTCGCCGATTAGGAAGCCGGAGAAGAGGTTGACAATGTCTTTGTCGGGGCGGACGTCAAGGAGAATCTGGCTGTAGAGGCCGCCTGCCATTTTGAGACGGAAACGGTCGGTAGCGTTGTATTTGGCAGAGATACGGGGCTCAAGGCAAGTTGTAGAGATTGAGTTGTATAAGATGAAGCGGAGACCGGGGTTGATAAGCCATTTGCCAGTGGCAATTTTGTAGGTGGCGTAGGCAGAAAGGTTGCTTGTAAATATGGGTGGATCGGAGTTGGAGATGTTGTAAGGATTTGTGTATTCGTATTCGGTTCTGCATCCTTCGAAAGAGATACCATAGCGAAGGCGATTGTTACCGATGAAGTTGGTCACGTCGAGTCCCATGTTGTAGTTGTAGATGCCACTGTAGTTGTTGAGGTTGGCGGAGTCTTTTTGAGTGATGTGGTAGTTGGAATAGGCGACATGTCCTTCGAGAATGGAACTGGAGCCGGAGACCAGCATGAAATTGGTGCCGAGGCCGTAGTTGAGCCAGCTGAAGTCAAAGAGTGATTGGTAGCCGATGACTTTGTCGTCGTAGCGGAAACCGAAGAAGCTGATTTTGCTGCCGGAGCCAGAGTTGATAGTGAGTTTGCCGTAGAGATCGGTGAAGTCGAAGGGGAGACCACCTGAGATGTAGGGGTAGAAGATGGATGAGGATTTGGAGAGGAAGGAGTTTTTGGCAGTAAGGAGGTAGGTAATAGTTGAGGGGCTGTTGGCTTTCTCTTTTTTGAGTGGACCTTCGAGGATGAGGTTGGCACCGAAAGTGTTGATGCCTATTTTGCCAGAGTGACGTTTTTTGTTTCCATCGCGCGTGGTGATGTCCATGACGGAGGAGATACGACCGCCATACTCGGCACCGAAGCCGGCACTGTATATGTCGGCGTTAAGGATGATGTCGGTTTCAAAAATGGAGTAAAGGCCGATGGAGTGGAAGGGGTTGTAGACAGTCATGCCGTCGAGGAGGCATAGATTTTGAATCATTGAGCCACCACGGATGTAGAGTTGGCCGCCCTGGTCGCCGGTGGAGTTGACACCAGGCAGGACTTGGAGATATTGGGCGAGGTCGGAGGTGCCGCCGATGGAAGGCATTTGCTGGATTTGGGAGGCGGTGATTTTTTCGACAGATACTTGGGTCTGAATTTTGCGTTCTTCAATTCGATTGTCGGATACTGTGACGGTGCTGAGGAGTTGGGAGGTGGGTTTGAGGGAGATGTTTCGGACAACGGTTTGGCCTTTGGCAACGGTAATGCTATCGGAATAGTCTTCGTAGCCGGTAAGGTGGATTTTGAGGATATAGGTGCCTTCGTGGATTTTGTTGATGATGAAGAATCCGTTGATGTCGGAGGGGATGGCATGACGGGTGCCATCGAGGGAGACGGTGGCAAAGGGAATGGCTTCACCGGTTTCGTTGTCGGTGAGTGTGCCTTTGATGGTTTGGGCGGAGAGAGGTGCGAGGCAAACTGCAAGGAGGGAAAGAATGATGAAACGTTTCATTAGGTTGGGATTAAAAAATAGGGGATGAATGGATGATGTTGGATATTTATGGGGGGATTAATGGATGATTTTGAAGATTAGTTCTTTGAGGAGTTCGCCATCGGTGACGGTTCCGGAGTTTCGGATGCCTTTGGAACGGAGGTCGGCCTCGTGGAGGTAACCGATGCAACTGGCTAATTTACCAAGAGAATAGTTACTGGCTGCGGTGGCGTAGTCTTTGATGAAGAATGGGTTGACTTTGAGGGCGGAAGCGGCTTGCGACTTGTCTGGGACTTGGTGGTAGAGCATGATTTTGATGAAATAGTTGTAGAGTGAGGGGAGAATCATCTGGATGGGGTTGTCTTTTGGGTTGGCGGCGAAGTGGTTGACAATGCGGTTGCATTTGAGGACATCGCGGCGGCCTATGGCGCTTTGGAGTTCAAAGACGTTGTATTCTTTGCTGATGCCGATGTTCTGTTCGATGATGTCTTCGTTGATGACATCGCCGGGTTGGAGAGAGATGAAGACTTTGGAGAGTTCGTTGGCAATTTTGGAGAGGTTGTTGCCTATGTATTCGGCGATGAGGATGGAGCCTTTTTGGGTGATGGTGTGTCCGTGCTGGTTGACGAAGGTTCCAATCCAGTCGGGAACTTGATTGTCGTAGAGTTTGGCACGTTCGCAGATGCAACCTTTGTCGTTGATGGCTTTGTAGGCTTTGGAGCGTTTGTCGAGTTTTTTGTTGCGGTAGCAAAAGACGAGAAGAGTTTGAGGAAGGGGATTTTGGAGATAGTCGGCGAGAAGTTCCCACTCTTTAGTGGGGATTTCTTGAGCCTCTTTGACCAAGACGACCTTGACAGGGGACATCATGGGAAACTGTTTGGCGTAGCTTATGACAGTGTGCATGTCGGTTTCGCGCCCGTAGAGTATATTCTCGTCGAAATCGCTGAAGTCGGGAGAAACAACGTTATGTTCAAAGAAATCGGAGGTGAGGTCAATATAATAGTTTTCTTCGCCTGTGAGCAGATAAACGGGGAAGTATTTGCCTGCTTTAAGGTCGTCGATAAGCTGTTTGTCAGATATGAGCATAATGTATTTATATAAAATAGAATCTGCAAAGATACTATTTTTTTTGTAAAAATAATGTCATGTTTTTTGAAAAAATGGTTAAATGGGAGGTGATATGCTGATTTTTGCCCCAAATTCGTCACTTATGATGTGGGATAAACAGGGTGGAAGGGTTGTTTTATCCCTAAATTTAGTTAATTGGGCACCAATCTGAGCCCATTTTGTCACTTTTAACAGTATGGGTACTTATTTTTGTTGGGGATAGGAAGGAGATTGCTAATTTTGCATGTCACTTTAAAATGTACTATTATGAAAGAACCCGAAAGGCTATTTGATTTAATGGATCGCAGAAAGGCTCTTTGCCCGGAGCGTCCGGTGTTTGCAAACAAGAAGAATGGAGTATGGGAAGAACACACAATTGATGAATATTTTGAGAAGTCGAACCTGCTGAGCTATGCGTTCATGCAAAAGGGGATTAAGCGCGGAGAGCATGTAGGGTTGATATCAACAGGACGCCCTGAATGGAATTATATAGACATGGGTGTGCAGATGATGGGGGCGGTGTTGCTGCCGATTTACCCCACAATCAGCGAAAGCGAGTATCTTTACATATTGAACCATGCCGAAGTTCGTTTTCTGATAGTTGAAGGCGAAACCTTGTATAAGAAAATTAGTAGTATACGTAGTCAGCTTCCGTCGTTGGAGGAGGTGTATACTATTTTGCCGTTGGAAGGAGTTCCTTCTATAGACGATTTGTATGCCCTTGGCGAGAGCCACCGCGATCCTGAAGGACTGCAGGCTATAAAAGACAGTATCAGCACGGATGACGTTGCAACAATGATTTATACCAGTGGTTCGACAGGGACGCCCAAAGGTGTGATGCTTGCTCACCGCGGGATACTATTGAATGTGTTGGGTATAAAAGATTCGCCTGGAAAGACCTGGACCCGGGCGTTGAGTTGGATGCCGTTGTGTCACATTTATGAGCGAATGATGAACTACTTGTATCAGTATCTGTGCATGGAGACGTTCTATGCGGAAAGTATCGCCAAGGTGGCAGAGAATGCCCAGGAGGTGAATCCGTATATGATGGCTGCCGTGCCGAGGTTTATAGAAAAGATGTATGACAAGGTGTTTCGCAAAGGCGAGAAGTTGGTGGGATTTAAGAAAAAGGTGTTTGACTGGGCGCTGGAATTGGGATTCCGCTATGAACTGAACGACAAAAAACGCAAGTTGGGATATAAAATCAAGCACGCAATAGCCGACAAGCTTGTTTATTCAGAGATACGCAAGGCTTTAGGCAATAATTTCCACATGCTTGTGTCGGGCGGAGCCTCGATTCAGCCAAGGCTGACCCGGTTCTTCAGTGCTGTAGGGCTTGACCTTTACGAGGGTTACGGCTTGACGGAATGCTCTCCGTTGGTGGCAGTTACAAACAGTTATGCCGAGGAAGGCCGCAAAGTAGGTTCGGTAGGGTTTGTGCTGCCAGGCATTGAGGTGTGTTTTGACCCTGACACCAAAGAGATTATGTGCAGGGGAGGTAATGTGATGAAAGGCTACTTTAAGGCACCGGAGTTGACAGCAGAGGCAATAGATGCTGACGGTTGGTTCCATACCGGCGACACCGGGTATTTGGATCGTGGAGGCTATATGTTCTTGACGGGACGCACAACGAATATGTTCAAGACCTCTATGGGCAAGTTCGTTAATCCCGAAGTGATTGAAGAGAAATTCAAGGAGTCTGCTTTTATACTTGACATGATGGTAGTGGGTGAGGGTCAGAAGTTTGCCGCAGCCATTATTGCACCAGATTTTGATATGTTGAAGGACTGGTGCGGGCGTCACGGTGTTAATGCCCAGACCCGGGAAGAGATGATTACCAACAAGACTGTACTGGAGCGTTACCAACGTGTGATAGATAAATATAATGCCGAGTTGGGCAACCACGAACAGGTGAAGAGGTTCCGACTGGTTTCGGAGGTGTGGAGTACTGAAAACCAATTCCTGACGCCTACCTTAAAGATTAAGCGCAGGAATATTGCTAACTTCTATAAAACAATGATTGCAGAGCTGTTTGTGTAGGTTCTGTCGAGGAACGGTTAAGAGAGCTGAAGGATACGGCGGATGGAATGCAGGCGATGTGTGAAGGATTGAGTGTCGTTGTTGAAAATGCCTTCGGGGGTTAGGGTGTCGATGCGCACTTGTCCCGATGAATGGATTATCTGATGGTTGCCCATAAAGATTCCAACATGGATTATGCGCCCTTGTTCGTTGCAGAAGAAGCATAGGTCATCTCGACGGGCTTCTTGTAGGTTGGGGACGGGAGAGCCTTGGGTGGCTTGTTGAGAAGCATCGCGGAGAAGACGCATGCCACAGGCACGGAAACAGACTTGCGTGAGTCCGGAGCAGTCTATGCCCATGACGGTGCGGCCACCCCAGAGATAAGGGGCGTTGAGATATTGCTTTTGTGCCACAGTAGCTGGGCTGACTTCCTGGCCAGTGGAAAGATTGGCACCGCCGGGGAAGGGTTTCCACTGTTTGTTGTCGACCCAACCCTCATAATTATCCCAGTCGCATCGAATCAGGGACCATTTTTCTTGTTGATTGAGAATGACAAAGGTGTCGTCCAGAAGGAGTTGGTTTACCATTTCGGCGCGGTCGGAAGGTTCGCGGCGCATGGGTACGGCAGAGAGAAAACAATAGGCACGAATCATAAAGTATGGATTATAGTTTGCCCCGTTCGACGGAGAGGACAATGCGTTCAATCAGGTTGTCGTCTTTGTTATGTTTTGGGTCATAGGCTGCCTTGAGATTGTAGCCGAACAGACGGGCAAAAGTTTGGTAAAAACCTGCGCGGAGTTTGCCCCGCAGTTCGTCGACAAGGACATAGGAAGTGCGTCCTGTTTCGCGGTCAATGAGTTTCAAGAGCACTCTTCCCTGGGAGATGGTGCATTCTTTCAACTCGTCGCTGAAGTCGGCCAGAAGGTTCTTTTCGGCTTCGCGGATGGCAGCGCGGCGTTCTTTTTTGGGCAGGTCGGCGATTTGTTTTTCAAGAATGTCAAGACGTTGCTTGCCGATTTTGGCATAGGGCAACATTTTCTTGACATTGCGGATAAGTTTCTGGTTTTTTCGAATCTCGGCTTCGGTGAGGAGGGAAGCGGATTCGATTACTTTCACATCGTTAAGGCGATAGTAAGGAATGGTGTCGCCGTCAACTATTATGCCAAAACGCACTTTGCGGTCAGTCACCACCTGGCACTGCGCTGTGGAGGCGAGGGCAACGAGGGCGGTGAGTAGAGTTACAAAAAGGAATCGGTTCATAGTAGTCTTCATATTTTTGCACAAATAACTCATAAATGTCGAAAATATTTTGTATTTTTGCAGTATGAAAAAAAGTTTGGCAGATTTTAACCTTTTTTATGCACTTTTCTTTCCGATAGTGAGGTACGCTACTTGGTGCCATTACCGCAAGGTGGTGGTGAAAGGCAAAGAAAATATTCCAGAGGGGGAACATTATATTCTTGCCCCGTGTCACCAGAACGCGATGATGGATCCCTTGGTAGTGTTGATGGTGCTGAATAGGCCGATAGTTTTTCTGGCAAGGGCCGATATATTCAGCAAACCGGTAGCAAGGTTTTTCCTGACATGGCTTAAAATCAGTCCGGTGTATCGCATACGGGATGGCAGAGACCAGCTGTCGCGCAATGCTGAAGTGTTCAACACCGCAAGAGAGTCGTTGGAAAAAGGGGTACCATTGTGTTTGATGGCAGAAGGAACCCACAACGATCGGCATCAGTTGTTGCCGCTGGTGAAGGGAATGTTCAGAATAGCAGGGGAGACTCAGCGGGATCTGGGAAACAAGCCGTTGTATATTGTGCCCGTTGGGTTGGATTATGATGAGTATGAGAGCACGTATAGCAGTGTGGCAGTGAACATTGGCAAGCCTATTGACATGAGGGCGTACATGAATGAATTTGCCGACAATGAACCTGTGGCACTTAATCAAATGCGTAATGATTTATCGTTGGCGATGAAGTCTGTAATCCATCAGGTGAATGCTGACGAGCATTATGCCGATGAGTATGCTTATTGCCATTGGCGTACACCGTCCTTGCTAAAGGAAAGAGGTTTGCGCAACACGGTGTGGGGACGGTTTGTTGCACGTCAGAATGTGAGTTTGCAACTGGCGCAGATGAATGAAAATGAGTTGGAACCACTATATAAAGAAGGGGAGGCGTTTGCCGCTGAATGCAGTGCACATCGTGTGCCCCTATGGTTTGCTTCGAAATATCCACGTCATAACGCTTGGAAATATGTGCTGAAATGGGCTTTATGTTTGCTGGCTCTATTGTTTGCATTGTTACTTTGCTGGGATATGTTGCCGTTGTGGATTCTCAGTAATCCGATAGTCTATCTGCCTACGCATTTGATAGCAAGAACAAAGGTCAAGGATCCGCAGTTCCGTAGTTCAATAAATTACGGTATCCGTTTTGGTCTTACTCTTGTCTATTTGCTGGTTCTTTTTGTTGTGGCAATTTTTGTTGCTGGTTTTTGGAAAGCGTTGGCATTGTTGATTATGGGTATATTTAGTGCTTGGCTGATGCCTAAGGTTTTTGTATTGTTGCGCGATGTGATTTATGGAATACGTTGGTTGCGCCGTGGTAGGAGAGAACGGTAGCTGTCCAGTTGCATAATCAACTTGTAAAAAAGCTTTGTTTGATTAAAAATATTATTAGGTATTCTGCGTTATTTAATAATAGTCAATGCATCATTAAACATTCTTTTTTGCTATGTGCTGCATTCCTTAGATGAATTATAAAAAACTATGCTATATGAATAATACTCAGTTACGAACCACTCCAGTATTGCTGCTGACCGGCTATCTTGGCAGCGGCAAAACAACTTTGCTGAACCATATTTTAAATAACAAGAGAAATATCCGCTTTGCTGTGATGGTTAACGATATTGGTGAGGTGAATATAGACGCTTCTTTGATAGCCAAAGGAGGCATTGTGGGACAGGGTGACGACAGTCTTGTAGCCTTGCAGAATGGTTGCATTTGCTGCACACTTAAAATGGATTTGGTAAAGCAACTATCAGAGATTATGTCTCTTGCTAAGTTTGATTATATTGTGATAGAGGCCAGTGGTATTTGCGAACCGGAACCTATTGCAAGGACAATATGTTCTATTCCACGGATGGGCGAGGAGTATACGCGGTATGGAATTCCTCATTTGGATTGCGTGGTGACGGTGGTTGACGCCTTGCGTATGCAGAGCGAATTTGATTGCGGGGGGCGTCTGTTAGGGTCGGCCATTGCTGAAGAGGATATTGAGAATCTGATTATTCAACAGATAGAGTTCTGTAATATAGTGCTCTTGAATAAGAAGTCGAAAGTTGCACCTGCTGAATTGGAGCGTTTGCGTCAGATTATTATGAATCTGAATCACGGTGCGCGCATCATAGAGGCTGATTATGCCCAGATTGATTTGGATGAGATAATAAATACTCATAGCTTTGAGTATGGCTCCACGGAAGGTGCGGCTGGTTGGGTTCGTGAGCTTGAACGGTTAACCACTGAGGAGGAAGATGCTGAAGCTAAAAGGCACCACGGAGATGATGAGCATCATCATGAAGAAGAAGATCATGATCATGACCATGAAGAGCATGACCACGATCACGACCATGATGAACATGACCATCACCACGATGAACATGGACACCATCACCATCATCATGCCGAGGGTGGTGAGGTGGAAGAGTATGGAATAGGCACATTCGTGTACTATAGAAGGCAGCCTTTAGACATTGACAAGTTTGACCATTTTGTCAACTTCGAATGGCCCAAAAGCGTGATTAGAGCCAAAGGCGTGTGTTATTTTGCCGATGACCAGGATATGTCATACCTTTTCGAGCAATCGGGTGTCCAGGTGAAATTATCCGAGGCTGGACAATGGTATGCCACAATGCCAGAGGATGAACTGATAGAGATGATGCGTCGAGACGCAGGTCTTGTTCATGACTGGGACGAAGAATATGGCGACCGTATGGAGAAGATTGTTTTCATCGGTCAAAATATGGATAAGGAAGATATTTGTCGCAAGCTTGATGCTTGTCTGGCAGATTAGTATTCCCACATATCAATGGAAATATTCATGATTTCCTCTTCGATTCTTTCTGATTCGATGAGGGCGTCTTCACCTGTAAGGTATTCATGGATGGAGCGGTTCCATACATTGTCTTCTCTACAGATGAATGAGGTGTACATGAATGAGTTGAAGATGTATTCCCATGTGGGCAGATGAACTAAGTTCTCGCGCAGATAGGCCTCTTTCTTGGCAAAGAGTATGCGAGTCTGCAATGATAGCATGGGAACCCAAAATAGGGTTACTGTGCCCATATATTCCGTTTCGCCATCAATGACTTTAAAACGGTCTTCAAGGGGAGCAATTCCCAGTTTACGGACTTGCATACCGCTTTGAGCCCGGTCAAGGTACACGGCTTCTTTTATTTTGTATTGGTAGATGTCGTCAGACTTGAATTCATGGGGGACGTATACGGTGGTATAGTCTGCTTCACCATAATCATCGTATACTTCCATCTGGACGGTATCGCTCCGGGTGGCACGTTCCACTATCTTTGCACAGTCGATGGGAATCTTCATCTCATCGTCTTCAAATAGTTCTATTTCACCAGCAAGTATTGCATCCCAAAGAACGTAGGCCAGATTCTTCCGACCGCGAATACCTTCAGGGTTTAGAGGGAAATAAAAGAACTGGTTTTCTTTCTCCCGGATGTCAATTATTCGCCACAATAGTTTGCTCCAATACACGTCTGATTCACGCACAAACATCAGCTCTTGGGGCTTCTGTTCCCATGTCATGGAGCGTTTATAATAGTCATTTGGCTGTGGCTCTACCCATTGGGCATGAGCCACAGTTGTAAGGCTGACTAATATAACCAGCATCAAGAATGATTTGGGATACTTGGACAACTTATTGTGGATGAATATTATCGTTGATGATTAATGATTATCTGTGCTGTAATATGTCATTGTCTTAAAAAAAAGAGTTAAGAATAAGGGAACTTACTCTTAACTCTTTTTTGAGATTCTATGCCGAATCGGTTAGGAAAACCTTTTCGAGATTAGTATTCCCACATATCGGATTCGATATCGAAAATGCGCTCTTCGATGTTCTGAGATTCGAGTTGTGAATCTTCACCGGTCAAGTACTCATGAATGGCACGGTTGTGAACATTGGTCTCACGAGTTACGAAACTGTCGAAATAACGGGTGATGAAAATCTGGTCGTAGCTACGCTCCATATTGTTATTATAGATGTCGTAGGCATTGGTTTTGGCAAAAATGTTGCGGACACGCATGTCGTTCATGGGAATCCAGAAACGGGTGGTGGGGTTGCATTCCATTTCACCGTCAACTTCTTTGCAGTTCTCATCAACAAGAGCCAGAGCAACGATACGGACTTTCATACGGGTATCCTGCTTGTCGATATACCAATATTCCTTAATATGGATTTTGTAGTAGTCATCGGAAGTGAAGGACTTGTATTTCACAGTATCATGGCCTTCGTCAATAATTTCACCGTATTCATCATAGATGGGGTCTGTTTTGGTGGAATCGGCCTTGTTCAATCTCTTGTACATGAAATCCCAGTCAACAGGAGTCTTCAACTCGTCATCTTCAAAAATCTCAAATTCACCGTTGGCGGCAGATCTGTAGATAAGATATGCAAGGTTGATACGGCCTTGGTTGTTGTTGATAGAGTCTTCACCCTTGGGGAAATAGAAGAACTGATTGAATTTCTCGCGGAAATCGATGGTACGCCAGATGCAGGTCTCCCAAATCACATCGCTCTCACGAATGCTGGGGTAGGGTATAGCCTTTTTGCTCATCGTCATCTGACGTGAGTAGAATCTGCTCAAATTAGTTTCATCTTCGGGATCAAGGATATTCTGTGCATTTACTTTGATTCCTCCGAACGCGAGAATTATGAGGCTGAGGCCTAACAATACTTTTTTCATGATTATTCTTTTTTGTTCGTTATTATCTAATCTAATTATCTGGTGATACGGAATGTGCTGCTGATGTTACGCTTGGTGCCATCAGGCATGTTCACATCAAGGCTGAGGGTAATCTTGCAGCCAGGTTTTGCTTTCTGGATATAACTCATCACCTCAGCACCCCATTGAGGACCTCTGTTCTCAATATCGGTTGCACCGTTAACCTTCGTAATATCGATGGTCTGTTTATTGATGGTGGGTGATTTCAAGTGGAATGCAAAGTCTGGGCCATAACCAACACGTGGTCCTTTCATACCTTTCAAGTCGTTGATGGGTATACCCTTGCCTGCTTCGATAGTACCGAGGTAAATCTTCGGGTCTGGAAGTGGGCGGGCACGGACCTCTGTAGAACCTGCAAATCGGGTCTGGTTACCATCTTTGAACGAAGCATTGATTTTAATCTTGCCTTTGTTGACCTTAGGTTTGATGATGTAGTTACCCGCACCGGCTTTCGTATCAGGTACTATTGTTGCCTGATTGGGGTCTGCCAGTGATACAACAACATTATGTGCTGCGATACCGGGGACAGAAATCCTTACAGGGTTGTCAATTCCGGAATAAACAACGTTCATTTCGGTCAACTCAAACACTGCCATGGGTTCAGCAACGAAGTAGGTCTCCTTGAAGTCGTAATTGCTGGTTCCGTTATCGTTCTTGACGTATACGGTACCTGTAATAGTCTTGGGACCTGTGCTGTTGCATACTGTACTGTAAACAACGGCACCTGTATCGTTAGCTGTGAAACGTGTTCCTCCAACGGTAGCTTCGAATTTTGCTTTCGAGTCGTAAGCACCGACGTTAACAACCAGTTCGTATTTGCCACCTTGCATGATATAAGATGACTTCGGACGGGTAATGACTGCGACTTTATCAAATGAGAAGTCATTCGAGCGGATTTGCTTATACAGCATATTCACGGCATCGAACTCGGCGTTCATCACCTCAGCTTTCATACGGGTCAAGGTCACCAATGCGGCACCAGCAACGGTGTTGTTAAAGTTCAACTGTTCCCATGAGGTAGGTTCGCCCTCGCTGTTAAGGTGCAAATCCTCTACGGCGAGACCAAGAGTTACGTGTACAGAGTCAGCTCCCAGTCTTTCTTTAACGGCCTTTTTGTATTCAATGATACGTTTCTTGACCTCAGCGGCTGCACCTTCCGAAACCTCCTTACCTTCTGCTTTACCAATGAAGTAAGGTGTTCCAAGGTGGTTGTTATCCAGTTTCTGTATCCAACTGAAACCACCTATTCTCAAGGCTTCAGCAATACTGTCAAAGTTCTTAGAACCATCAGCGTTGAGCAGATTGATAGTTCTTTTGATGGTTTTATCCTTGTTGTTGGGGTCAATCAGTTTGATTTCGGCTTCCTGTGCAATTTCGCCGATAAAACTGTAGGTAACAGTGTCGATAGTATAAACAAGCTCGTCGGAGAGTTTCTTAATCTCCTGGGCTTTGTCGTATTTCTCTTTTACTTTTGCGGGGTTGTTCTTGAGTGCGGCTTCAAAGTTATTGTAGGTGTCGTCAAGCTTTGTGACCATGTTCTCGTTCGACTTGGTCATGGCGTTACCGACTGTTTTGAATCCCTCAACAACCTCTGCCGACACATTAAGTGCCAACATGGCGGTGTACACAAGGTACATCATCTGAATCATTTTTTGTCTCGGGGTTTCCGGACAGTTTGAAGCACTCATATCTTCTAATTAGTGTGGTTTTATTGTTGAGTATTAATGAAGTCGATTAAAGTCTGGTCTGCATTGCAGCAAGCATGTTGCCATAGACGTTGTTGAGCTCGGCAACCTTACGGGTGAGGGCGTCAACCTGGTCTTTGTACTTGAGTACCCCTTCGGCAGAATCTGCAAAGTTGGCCATCATGCGCTGGATGCGTTCCTCAACAGCCTTGGTGGCTTCCAGCTGGCTGGTAGAGGTCTGCAACTGCATCTCGTACATCGCATTCACTGAAGCAAGGCTGCTTGCCAGTTTCTTCATCTCGTCAGCATAAGAGGCATCGCCGCTTGTAAGAGCCTGGGCGGTCTCCTGATATATGGTGGTGAGAGTGTTGACAGCCTCTGAAGCCTGTTTCAGATTTCCAACGGCTTCGGAGGCACCGTCGAGGGTATTGACAAACTTGTCGGTTGAAGCGGCTGCGCTTGCCATTCCGTTCATTGCTTGTGCACTGTCGGCGAGATTTTCCATGCCCTTGCCAAGTCTTTCAATCAGTTCGGGGGTGATGTTAGCCTCTTCCAACATCTTGTCAAGTCTTGCTGTCAGGGGATCCTCTGCCTCGGGAACGGTGGCAAGATTGTCCAGATTGTCAAATGCGTCGCTTTTGGCATTCAGGCCTTCTCCTCCTTCCATACCGGCCAACTGAGGATAAACCAGTGTCCAGTCGAATTCTACGTGAGGGGGTTCAAATGCTGACAGGAAGAAGATGAGGGTCTCAGTACCCATACCGATAATCAGCATCAACTCACCGCCCTGCCAGTGGTTAATTTTGAAAAGAGCTCCAATAATAACAACGGCGGCACCCCAACCGTATAGTTTGGACATGAAGTTTTTATAAGTATTACTCCGAACAATGTTGTCAATAAAACTCATAATGTTACGTTTTAGTGTTACTTAATTATTTAGTTTGATGTATTTTTCCTATATTAGGGTCTTTGGTTAGCCCAAAGACCCTATATTGCTCTTTCTGCTACTATTAATATACGTTAGAAGCGGTTTTAAGATTGTCGCCTTTCACACGACCCAGATAAGGCTGTATGCAACGGAAACCGATGTAGCACTTGCTGGTATCCTGGAATTCAAATGAGCGGGTCTGAACCTGGATGAAATATTTCTGGTCTTTCCAGCTGCCGCCACGAACCACTTTACGTTTCTGGGCGATAGGATCGCTCTCCTGGGCGTTGTAGTTGTAGTAGGGCGAGAGGGCGTTGGCAACAATGTAGGTGTTCTCGTTGTAGGCATCGGCGCACCACTCAGATACATTACCCGACATGTCATACAGGCCGTAGTCGTTGGGAGCATAGTGTCCGACAATCAGAGTGCGCACACCGCCATCGTCGTCATAGGCACCGCGGAGGGGCTCATAGTTGGCGAGGAAGCATCCATTAGGATTGCGCACATAGGGACCGCCCCAAGGATAGCTCTCGGCAGCGATGCCGCCACGGGCTGCAAATTCCCATTCAGCTTCTGAAGGCAGACGGAAATCGTTCATGTGTGCATAGTTGATGCTCTCCAGATAGTCGTTCAGGAAATGGCTGCGCCAAATGCAGAAGGCCTTTGCCTGGAGCCAGCTGACACCTACCACAGGATAGTTGTCGTATGCCGAGGAGCAGAAATAGTTGCGGGTAAAGTCGTCGTTCATGGAGTAGGTGTAGTCATGAACCCAGCACAGGGTGTCGGGATACACGTTGATTCTCTCTTTGTGAACGAATGCCGTGCGGTTGTTCAAACCACGGGGACGGGCGGTATAGAGGGTACCGCGATGTTCCTCACGGTTCTGCACACCGGCTTCCTTGCGGGCTGCATCGGCATAGTCAATCCAGTAGTATTCATAGTTCAATTTGGAAGCGTCAATCTCGCGACGGCCAAAATATCTGTCTTTCTCAGCTACATAGAGGTCATTCAAGGCCTCGCGTGTTTCTGCATCGTTCCAGCGTATTTTGGTCTTCTTGTTCAGCCTTGGGGGATCCAGAGGTTCACCGTACTCATTTTCTTCAATCTGGTATTCGCCTTCCACGCCGGCTTCGGCAAGCATTCTGCGAACGATAGAGTCGGTCACCCAGAATACGAACTGGCGGTACTCGTTATTGGTGATTTCGGTCTCGTCCATAAAGAACGAAGAAACCTGCATCGTGCGGGGCTGGTCGGTCACACCATAGGTGTTGTTCTGTACACCGGCTCCCATGCTGAAGTTGCCTTGGTTAATAAAAACCATGCCTTTCAGGTCGATGTCCTCAAACTGGGAGCGGTCGAGTACTCCCACCAATTCTCCATTCTCTGAACGTGAAGAGCATCCGTAGAATAAAACTACTGAGGCTGCTAACAAGAAAAACAACTTTTTCATATTGTATACTTTTTTTATTTATTCTTTTTTGTGTCTCTGTTCTTTTGGGTTACAGCTTTTGCCTGTCCCCCTTTATACGTTGTTTCGGCTAAAAAGTTTCGTTTTTTAGGTATTTTTACGTTTTATAGTTATCAATCCAGATAGATGGTGTTGCCGTATACGGTGTTGGGTTTGCGCGGCACAGACACCTTGAAGCAGTATTTAAGATACAACTCCACCGAACCAATGCTGCGTCCTGGTTTGTAGGTACCCAAACGGCTGGTGGTCAAGTCATAGGAGAGGCCGACGCGCACATTTTTCCAATGTACGCCGGTCAAAATGTAGATAGCGTCCTGCACACGGTAGCCAAGGCCGCCCCAGAATGCATTGCGATAGTCTACCAAGCATGATACATCGGCTTGGAAAATACTGAAATTGGCGGTTCTAATCATCGCCGAAGGTTTGATGCGCAGCGAAGGCGCGGAAGCAGGAACATAGTCGTATCCGCCCATTATATACAATGTACGGGCGTTCGTAAATAGTATCTCGTCACTGTGGGCTCCAAGCAGGTTCTTCACCGACAATCCTAAATAGTACTTGCCGGGAACCTGATAGTACAATCCTACCGAACCGTCAATCAACGATGCCGATTCTCCTAAATGGGAGAGGGCGGGGTCGTTCGGGTCGTTTCCTATCAGTCCGGACTTGTCCAGTTTGCTGCTGTTAAGGGTCACTTCAACACCGGCGGACAGGTTTCCCTCGCCCCAGAACATGCGGAATGCATAGTCCAGTGAGACCATCGTATTGTTGCGGTAACCTATCTTGTCGGAAACCACATTAAGTCCAAGACCGCCATGCAGGAAACGGACGGGCATATCAAACGTGAAAAGAATGTCTGTCGGCACCGAACCGGCATTCTGTCCACCTGTGGGGGCGTCAAGTTTCAATCCCATCCATTGCTGTCTGTACATCGCCGCAGCGCAGATGGAGCCTGAACTGCCTGCATAACCGGGATTGTACGACAACCTGTTGAACATGTATTGTGAGAATTGGGGCTCCTGCTGGGCCATGGCAACACATGAAAATCCCAAGGCTATCAACAAAAGTGACAGTTTATTACTTAGTTTGATTTTCATGCGAGCACTCATTTTAGTATCATGTATCTATTTAATATTCTTTTATATATGCGCTATTCTGAGCTGCTTTTTTTGCGAAAAAACAATTCAGATTTTGACTTGCAAAGATAACAATAATTATTCACATGCAATGTTTTTTTTTGTATTTTTTTCTTTTTTTCTTTTTTTTCGACCTTTTTCCCGTCCCTGTCTGACTAATCCTCAGTGCTTAAGCGCACCCTTTGCCCCTTGCCTTTTTTCTGCTATTTTTCGTGCGGTATCAGACAGCTCTCCGGATACTCTTCTATCAGCATCGCCTGCGTCCTCACTGCGTGGCTCCTTGTGTCGGCAAGCGAAAGAATTACGTGCACCTGGTTGTTCAATTGGTTCCGTCTGAACAAAGCCTTTTCTTGCAAGTCTTTAGGCAGACGGCTCGCCTCCCTTTGAGCGGCCATCTGGGTATTCACTATGCACAATTCTATGTCATAAAGCGGCCCCTTTATCTCGTTCTTCGAACTCTTGGGCACTGCCGGTTGCGGCTCAGGATCCGGCAACGGCGGCGGCAGCGTGTCTATCGGTTCTGGCTCCACACTTTTTGCGGACTTCTCCACGGCCTTCTTCTTGGGGGTTACAACGGGTTTGGCAGCCTTTTGCGCTGCCTGTTCCTTACGGTCGGTAGGGGAGATGGGATAGGGCGAAATCCTCTTGTTCCGGCTCCTGTCGCGAAAAGCGTAATACTCTTCCGCACTCATGGCAAGCGTATCCTGGTTCACCCAGATGGCATACCCCGTCTCGGCGTCCAGTGCCGTCACGATAACCTTTCCCGATCCCCTTATTCCCAACGAGTTGGCTGCAAGCTTTGTCAAGTCCAGTATTCCCCGTTTCGGGCAACGGTCGTTCACCCGCACCACTATCGTGAGACTTGTGGCGGGGTTTGTAACCAACAGGTATGTCCCCAGAGGTATCGACTTATGGGCTGCCGTGTACTGGTTCTGGCGGAAAATCTCTCCGTTCGAGGTCTTCCGGCCAACGAACTTGTCGGCATAGTAAGTTCCCCGCATAACCGTCCCTTGCGGTTTCAGTTCCGGTTGTGCATTCTCTGTTTCTGTGTCGTTCTGAGCCCATACCGGGGCAAAGGCCAGTGCCAACAGCAATAATAATATCCTTCTTTCGATAAGCTTTTGTGTTTAGTTATATTCTCATTATCAACTTTTCTGTCTCGTACCCCTCTGTCTCAGGCTCCCCGGCGTCCATTCCTGCCAGTCTTTCGGTCCACAGCTACATCCTCTCCGCGCATTCCGCTCAGGGCATCTGCCTTTCACCATTTCAATGCCTCGTGGTTGGACACTTTGGGGTCAAACCATTTCCCTTGCAGCCGCATCACCTGCTCTATAATGTCTCTCACGCAACCTTTCCCACCGCCATACAGCGATATATAGTCGCTGATTTCCTTAATCTCTGTCGCCGCGTCGGCTGGGCAGGCGGCCACTCCGCAGTGGCTCATGATTTCATAGTCTGGTATATCGTCGCCCATGCACACCACCTGCTCCTCGCTCAATCCGTTCTCTTTCAGGAACCTTCTGTAGGTATCCATCTTGTTGGCGCAGCCCGTGTGGCACTGGGTCACCCCCAACGCGGCCATCCGGTGGTCAATGCTCAACGATGTCGCCCCCGATATCAAGGCGATGATATATCCTCTTTTCACTGCATATTGTATTGCAAATCCATCCTTTATGTTTCCGCAGCGCACTGTCTCGCGGTCTGCGTATGTCCAGACGCTCCCGTCGGTCATCACGCCGTCAAAGTCGAACACAAAGGCTCTTATTTCGTGCAGTTTCTCCTTGTAATTAATCATGTTCTGTTTAGTCTTGTATGCTGGTATGTAGTGTATTAGTTTCCTGTAGCGTAGGCAAGCAAATCCTCGTACACCGTCCGCCATCCCTTCCAGTCAAAATCCTCGCACAGGTTCTGGTTGTGGAATATGCAGCTGAACGTCCCGCCCACTGCGCGCACCTCGTCCACCAGCTTCCTCATCTCTCCCTTGGTCTCCTCGGTGTTCAGTCCCATGTGGGTGTGGAAAGTGGTGTCCATCGCCGCAAAGGGGTGCATGCTCAACGGGCTCTCCTGGTCGCTGTTCAGGTCAAAGAACGGCACCGCCGTGCATGTCCCGCACCTGAACCCCGGCACATCGGCAAACCCCATCGAGTAGTCGTGCGCTATTCCCAACCGCGCAAGTGTCCTGTAGGCTTCCGGCAGGTTGAAACGCAGAAAGTGGAATCTGTTCCGCACGATGTGGCGGTGCAATATGTCCGACAGCCGTTCTATCTCCCGCTCCATGCGCACTGGCTCCTCGGCCGAATAGTACGAACCGTGAATCCCCACTTTGGAATAGTCCGACAGATGTTGCAGCAACTGTCTGAACTCGTTGTGGTGTGGCGATGCCGGTTTGTCATATATGCCATAGTCCCCCATCAATGGGAAGAATATCAACGTGTTCCGGCAGCCGTATTTCTGGCTGGTCTCCAGTATATAGTCAAACGTGTCGTATGGGTCGTGCTCCTTTCCCTTCAGCACCCTTATCCGGTGCTTCACCTCCTCGGGGTCGTGTCGGTGCAGGCCGTCGCGCAGCAGCCCCATCACCGTTCTGAAAGTCCCCTTGTACAGGTAGCAATAGGCGGCGTCTATGTCCACCGTTTGTTCAAAAGCAAAAGCCCTGCTCCTGAATCCCAGTTCGGGATAGTGCCGTTGCAGCATGTCGCGAACCATCAACGCCCATCTGTCTACCACGGCCTTTTGCAGAAAGCCCCTCTTGTAGGCCAGGCACTCCTGGGCCATAAACCTTCCGTGGGCGTCTTTCCTGTGTGGGAGGTACTCCTCATAGCGCGAAAGCATATAAAAGATTGCTGCAAAAGGGTCGAAAGGCAGTGCCGTCCCACCTCCGTATACGGGGAAAAGTGCCGGTTGTCCCTCATATTCAAAATAGAGGCAGTCCTGTTCCTCTATTGTCGTTTCGAACAGCAGTTTAGCCGCTTTCACAAACGGCGCGTCGCTCCCCGCTACAGGCTTCTGTGCATAGCACAACCTTGCTCCTGTATGGTTCTTGAATGTCTCGGTGTCGGTGGTAATGGCAAACTCGGTCTGCAAAATATTCCCCATGACCACATTGATTGTGTAGCCGGTCCGGTTGGTCAATTTGGGAACATATATCAGCAGCATACCTGTTGCTTTGAAAATGCAAAGATACGACTATTTTTTTGATTGACAAAAAAATGTTGCTTCCCGAAGGTCTTTTTTAGGGTATGAAAAGCACCTCTCCGCCACCATCTACCTCAAGCCTTATGCGGTGTCCCATTACTATCGCAACGTTGTCGGTCCCGATATGTCCGGCTGGGAAATCGAAACAGACCGGATAGTCGTATTCCTCCACCGCCTCCCGCACTATTTCCTCTGCCGTCCGTCCAAAAGGCACGGCATTGTCGTGCATATTGCTTAGCCTGCCCACCACCAGCCCTGCCAGGTTTGACAGGTGGCCGCTCCGTTTCATATTCATCATCATCCGGTCTATATGGTATAGGTACTCGTCCAAATCTTCTATAAACAGGATTTTCCCTGCGGTGTCGATGTCGCTTCTCGACCCGCACAGGCTATACAGTATTGAGAGGTTCCCTCCCACTATCTCTCCTTCCGCAGCTCCGTCGCGGTTCAAAGCATGGGCGGGGCTGCGATACTGCATCGTCCCTCCCCACAGCGCCTGTTTCATCGACACCGTCGAGCGGTAGGGCTTCTCCGTGGCGTCGGCCGGTATGTCTATTGCCATGGTTGCATGCAGCGTCTCTATGCCGGTGTTTCGATGTATATGGCTGTGCAGTACTGTCACATCGCTGTACCCCACTATCCATTTCGGGCTCTGCGCAAAGCGGCTCCAATCCAATGCGTCGATAATCCTCACCGTGCCGTACCCTCCTCGGGCGCAGAATATGGCGCGCACCTCGGGGTCGTCCAACAACTTTTGTAGCACCTCGGCGCGGGTCTTGTCGCTGCCGGCAAACTGGTTGTCGCTGTCATACAGGTGCTCTGGCAGTTCCACCTCAAGGCCCCAGCTCTCCAGCAGTTTTACTGCCGGAAGCAGTTCGTCGGGCGTTATCTTGCGGGCGGGAGCGGCTATCGCCACCCGGTCGCCCTCTTTCAGGTATTGGGGTCTACTCATCGTCTTGTCGTTTTTTTGCTGTTGCAGGCGGCGTTTCCCTCCTGCAAACACCCTTTTTTAACGTGTCATCCCCCTTTTTATTGTGCCGCCTCCTCAGCCATTACCCAGCAACCTCCCCAACATGGCCTTCCTTTTTTTTACGAATATTATTAAAATCTGTCTGTTTCAAAAAAAATATATAATTTTGCATTCGAAAAAAAAGTAAAGGCATTACATAACTCTCTATTGCCATGTGCTTTAATGGGATTGGGAATATGTACAAAGTCCATGCTTTTCATCATAGAACATGTCCTGTTGGGACTTTGGGGACAAAAAACAAAAGAAAATGAAACAACAAAAAAACAATTACATCGTTCCTACAGTGAAATCTGTCTCCTTTGTTGTAGAAGTGGGTTCTCAACTCTCCGAGACGAATATAGGAAAATATTCTGAAGACCCCACTTTGATGCAGCCCGGCACATATCGATTACAAGAACAACAATCTTGGACAGGAAGCGAAATCTAAAACATTAAACAACCTAAAAAAATGAAAAAATCCTCAATCTTTTGCATATTTATAGCATCCTTAATATTCGTGACCGGATGCAAAAAAGATCAAGACACCGTCACACTCTCTGCCGTCATCAATCAACCCTCCAAGGTCTTCATCAACGATCAAAACTATCCTTGTTGGGAATCTGGCAACAATCCCGATATGATTTATGTCAACGATGCTCCCTATCCAGTTTCCGATGTCGAACCAAACAACCGCACTGTCGCCAAACTCCAGGTGGTATCATGCACCAATGGCTATCGTGCCATCTACCCTGCCAGCATCGTCCCTGAAGGCTCCGACATCCTTAACAACACTGTGCAGGTAACCCTTCCTTCACGTCAGATATACAACACAACCAGCGTCGCGGGTGTCAATTACCAGAAGGTTCAGATTCCCATGGGTGCCTATATCGCAAGCGGCAATACCCTGCGTTTCAGTAATCTCTGCTCTGTGATAAGGGTAACCGTCGACAACCCTAGCGACGCTACCGAAGACAGGAGGATTAAAGAGATCCGTATCGATGCTGACAATACTTATCTCAGTGGCACCGGCACTGCTGCCATCGGTACCAATGATGATGATAATAAAATCACCATCAGTAATGTCCAAACCAACAAAAAATATGTTGTCCTGTCACAACAGAACACTAACTATCGCTTGGTCAACCTTGAGCCTGGACAATCAAAATCTTTCGATATTGTAGTACCTGAGTTCTCTGATAGGGACAACATAACCATCACCGTCACAGCAGAACAAGGCTATAAGAAAATGAAATTCGATAATGTCACATTGGATCACAGCAGTTACGTTGCCACCACAATCAATGTGAAAGACCTCCGTCCCAATCCTGCCAAACTTGTTTCTGGTTCTACTTTTAATTCGCGTGTGAAAAATAATTTTGTGACAGGTAGTACTGTTACCAAAATAAAGTTTGAGTATAACATCACAACAACTCCCGATAACGCTACAGAACTTCAGATAAATGATAGTCCTTCGTCCACGCCCATCTACGGCTATGTCTCTGGGGATACTTATTTTGTTGTCACTGCTGCCGACAGCATCTATGCCGCTAGCGATTGTAGTGATATGTTCATGGGCATGGTGACCCTGGCTGATATTGATTTCGGCTCGCAATTCAATACTAAAAACACTACTTCTATTTATCAGATGTTTAGTGGGTGCAATCAAATCACCGAACTTGAATTCCCTGAGACTTTCTATACTGACCATGTAACCAACATGGGCAATCTGTTTTATTCTTGCTCTTCACTTCAACGTATTGTTCTTCCAGAAACATTCAATACAGACCGCGTGACCCTGATGGATCACATGTTCTATAATTGCAGTAGCCTAACTACTATCGAATGCGGTGCTAACACCACGGGCAACGTCCTTTCCCTAAATACTGCTGGTGTGACATCTTTGCAGGCTATGTTCTCTGGATGTTCGTCTCTGCAAACCCTCGACATTTCTTCTTTCGACATTTCTAATGTTCAAAGTATGTGGAGTATGTTCTATCGATGTGGTGCGTTGTCTTCGCTGACTCTTCCGTCAAATCTCAATGCACCTGCTTTAACTACTATGCAGTCTATGTTTTTGGGCTGCTCTAATCTAACTTCTATAAACCTCACTTCATTAACCACCGACGGTTCTCTTACGAATACGCAAGATATGTTTAATGGGTGCAATAATCTGACTTCCCTTAATCTTTCCAATCTTAACACTACGCAAGTTACACATATAAGAGCTATGTTTAAGAATTGTAAGAATCTTAGAACGTTGACGTTAGGTTATAATTTTGAAATCAACGGAAATATTATTCAATATTATGGTGAGATGTTTCTATTAACAGGTTATGATTTACGAAACTCTGGAGGTTGTACTGTTCACTGCACACAAGGAATAGTGGATTTTATTAGAGGTGATTCAAGTAATAATGCCGGAGTAGACGACCACTACTTAACTTTTAGTGCTGATGTTACTGCACCGCCCACTGGCTCTAAGTAATATCCCTTTTATTGATATACTACTGAGGACGTCCGGACAATCTGGACGTCCTCTTTCATTTTTTTTTATCTTTTTAACGTCTATTTGAAAAAAGTTTCGTATATTTGCAAATCCATTTTATCATTACCTAACGTAAAACACAATATATTATGACACTGCGTGAAATAGTTGATAAGCTTAACGCTACAGTGTATCTCGGCTCGGAACGTCTGGACGAAGAGGTTACCACCGCCTTCGCGTCCGACCTTATGAGCGATGTACTCACCCTTAAAGATACACCCATGCTCATAACCGGTCTCTGCAATGTGCAGACCATCCGCACCTGCGACATGGCCACCCTCGACATTGTGGTCTTTGTTCGCAATAAAAAACCTACCCCCGACATGGTCGAACTGGCCGAGGACAACGATATGGTTCTTATCGCTACCAGCTATTCTATGTTCAAGACCTGTGGACTGCTCTTCGACGCCGGCATCCAGCCGCTCTATTAATCCTTTAGTTTTTCTTTACCATGCATCAGGAATACACCGTTATTGAAGGCGATTTCACCAATGCCGGCACCGCCTCCAGCTCCGTCAAGAAAACCCTCAAGCAACTGGGTGTCGCCCCCCAAGTGGTCAAACGCGTCGTCGTCGCCCTCTACGAAGCCGAAGTCAACGCCATAGCCCATGCCTACGGCGGCAAAGTCCTCGTCGACATCGAAGCCGACAAAATCCACATGGTCGTTGCCGACAAAGGCCCCGGCATCCCCGACATAGCTCAAGCCATGCAGGAAGGCTACTCCACCGCCCGCCCCGAAGTGCGCGACATGGGTTTCGGCGCCGGTATGGGTCTCCCCAACATGCAGAAGAACGTCGATGTGCTCAACGTCACTTCCGAAGTGGGCGTCGGCACCACCGTCGAAATGATTGTCAATTTCGTTTAACTTCTTAACACCCCTAAACTCATGTTTTACCACGCCCTTGAAATCGACGAAGGCAACTGTATAGGCTGTTCCCGTTGCATGAAAATCTGCCCCACCGAAGCCATCCGCATCCGTGGAGGCAAGGCATTCATCATGGAAGACCGCTGTATAGACTGCGGCAAATGCCACGAAGCCTGCCCCGTCGATGCCATCTATATCAAGCAGGACGACTTCAAAATGGTGCATGAGTTCCCACACTCCGTGGCCCTCCTCCCTGCCGTCTTCCTCGGCCAGTTTCCCGACGACATCCGCGTCTCCCGCATCTATGCCGCCCTCAAGGACCTCGGTTTCAAGCATGTCTTCGAAGTAGAGTCGGCGGCAAGCATCTACGCCGACGTCAAACACCGCTACGCCGACCAGCATCACGACGACGAACCCCTCATCTCCAGTTTCTGCCCCGCCATCGTAAGGCTTATCCAGATTAAATACCCCTCCCTTGTCGGCAACATCATCCCCGTCAAGGCCCCCCTCGACATCTCCGCCATGTACGTCCTCAAAATGCTCACCGAGGAACGCGGTGTGCCCCGCGAGGAGATAGGCCTCTTCTACGTCACCCCCTGTGCCGCCAAGATTGCCGCCGTCAAAGCCCCCGTGGGCGAGAAACGCTCTATCATCGACGGTGTCATCAATATGGACGCTCTCTTCAACAAAGTATACCGCAAAATCAAAGAACAGGGCAAAGGCTACTCCTACACCGCCCTGCAAATGCCGCAGCTCTCCGCCGACGCCATCCTCTCCACCCTCACCAACGGCGAACGTCGCATTTGCCGCGCCAAGCGTTCCTATGCCATCGACGGCATCCAGAACGTCACCGACTTCCTCGACAAACTTGAGAACGACGAGGTGGAAGGCGTGGAATTCCTCGAACTGCGCGCCTGCGACCAAAGCTGCGCCGGTGCCCTCCTCTCCATCGAAAACCGATTCCTCTGCGGCGAACGCATGTATGCCCGCGCCCGCAAAGCCGCCGAACGCGAACGCAACGGCGAGGTGGCCCGCGCCCGCGATATGGACGCCTACAAAGACTACCTTATCGAAAACTCCTTCGCCGAGCCAGCTCAGCCCCGCTCCATGCTCACTCTCGACAAGGACCTCGCCAAAGCCTACCAGAAACTGGAGCGTATCAACAAACTCAAGATGTACCTCCCGCAGGTGGACTGCGGTATGTGCGGCGCCCCAACCTGCGAGGCTTTTGCCACCGACGTCGTATGCAAGCAGGTGGGTCTCACCCGCTGCGTCTTCTACCAGCGCCACCTCGAACGCCTCAACGACATCACCCGCCAGGAATGTCTCGCTGCCTCCCGCTCCGTATGGGGCGAAGACCCTATAGGCGACAACAACCCTCCAGAAAAAATCTGACCCTATAGTTGAGGGTCTCTATCAATCACCCCGACGGGGTGAGATTTGAATGATACCGTACGCAGTGCGGTGATTATCTGTGGCAACGCATTGTGTCCCGATAGGGACGCGACATGAAAGCAAATAAAAAGTCCCCTCCATATTTCTGCGACCGCCAAAGCCGTGAGGCTCCCCCGCCGCCCTACACTCGCAAAACCCGCTTTTGAATAACGCTTGAAGTGCATTTGTTTCGCATTCGAGAAATGAAATACAACAGCGAAAGTACTGTAATATAATCGTTATTCCGATGGGTTTGATAGGGAATTGATTTGACCAATAGACCCCTCCACTAATAAAAATGCCTCAAAATGATACTTTTTTTATTGTTCAAAAAAAAAAAGTGTATATTTGCAATTTGAAAAAATATGAAGATGATGTGTAAATTTATATTTAATGCACTGATTGTTAACTTCTTTGCGGGCGTTTTTGAGGGAATGCTTATGTTGGGAGGAGTTGAATTATTCTCATATTCAGTTTTATCGCATCCCTATTTATGCTGTTTTTGGATTAATAAGTCCCAAAGTGGCTGTAATGTAGTTGTGTAACAATTCGTATTAAAACACTTAAATAATGTTTGACAGAAAAAAACAAGAGTACCAGACACCTAAAGTAACTGCCGTGGCATTCGTTATTGAAAGGGGATTTGAAAATTCCCCGCAAGGGCAAGTTCCTGAATCCAGTGACCAGTTAAATGATTATCAACCTAATGATGCAACAGGTAATTTTATTTAACAATAATATTAATTAATTTTCAAGTTATTATGGATAAATTGAAACAAAGGATGGCTTATTCCGCTCCTGTTGTCGAGCGACTTGAAGCCCGTGTTGAACGAGGTTTTACCATGTCTCAGTTCAATGTAGAAGAAAACCCCGATGAAATAAAGGACTATAACTTAGCTGGAGATATAACCGGTTTATTTACATGATTAACATTCAAGTAAAGAATAAGATGAAGAATAGAATTTTATTACCAGTAGCAGTGTGTGCCACTGCGGTTCTGGCATTTGCTTCCTGCCAGAAAGAAAATAATGGGGAGGCACTTTTTACCGCCACTATCGAAAGCGCGCAAACAAATGGCAAGACAGTGATCAGTAGCACCGGCGCAATGTCTTGGAGTGCAAGCGGTGATCATATTGCTATTTATGGTGATGGTGATCTTTCGTCTGGAGTTGATTTTGTTGCCACGCGCGATGCTGACAATCACAAGATTGCCACTTTCAGACGCGCCAATGGTGAAAGCGACAATGTGCCTCAGGGAACCTACTACTATGCCAAATTCCCTTGTGACCTCACAACGGCCTATAATATCGTCGCCCTTCCTGAAGTGCAGAATTTCAATGCTGAGCGTTTCGATGCCCCGATGTATGCCAAGTCTTCAACGAGGAACCTTCCGTTCAAGAACGTCTGCGGTGTGCTTCAACTGAACCTTAATACCAGCGTTCCTATTAGTAGCATTGTTGTTAACACTCCGAATAAAATAATTGCTGGCAATTTTGTTGCCAACTACGATGAGACACCAGTGCTTACTGCTCCAACTGAGGGCGGAAATACTGTCACACTTAATTGTAATGAAAGTACTGCAGGTACATATTACATTTACCTTCCGCCTCAGACCTACACAAGCATGACTATCACCATCAATGCGGGTAGCCAGCGTTGGGTCAAGAGCCTGAATAGTAGTTTGACTATTAATCAGAACAACTATTATACGATTAATTTCACCCTTGTTCCTGCTCCTGAAGGTGCTATTAACGGATTATTCAGTGTGGGTGATAACAAGCAAGTTTGGTTCTCTAAGGGTAACTTGCAGTATGACAAGTCGGCTGATAAATGGAGTTTCATGGAACACCAGTGGAATACAGTTGAGACTGATGGTCAGAATGTAGGTACTGAATATGCTAACCAAAATGTCGTTAGTCTTTTTGGTTGGGGAACCAGCGGCTGGACTGAAAATGGTTGGGCACCTAATCATTACAATAATTACCATCCTAAGGGTGATTTGCCTACGGCTACGATTGCTAATAATTTCTATTATGGCCCAAGAACTTATGATGCAAATAATACTTCTGTGAATTGGGGTTATAACCAGACCTATAATTTAGAGGGTGATTATGCTGATGCAGACTGGGCTTGGCATAACGTAATCTATCATTCACCGAGTTCAAGTACCAGTAGTGTTGCTCATACATGGCGTACATTATCACAAGAAGAATGGGATTATTTGATTAGTACTCGACAGAATGCCAGTGCTAAAAAGGGGTGTGGAACTGTGAATGGAAAACATGGTCTTATTTTGCTTCCCGATGTTTTTAGTGACCCTAAAGTTAATAGTTATTCCAGTGATGGTAGTTTCTCTACTCAATTATCAAATTACACGGAAAATGTTTACGATGGAGATGCCTGGACTCAAATGGAAGATAGGGGTGCTTTGTTTTTACCGGCAGCAGGTAGAAGAAATAACGGTGGAGCGGGACGAGTTGACCAAGTGGGTGGTACAGGTATGTACCATTCAACTACAAGTTATGTTTCAGGTACTATGTATTATGCTTATATGTTGGTTTTCTTTAATGCTAATCCATCCATAAGTACGCAATATAACCACCGTTACTTAGGTTGTTCTGTACGTGCGGTACAAGACTACAATGCTTCGAAATGAAGTGTAGGTAGTTAAACATACAATTCAATCGGGCTTTTGCTGTACGGTGAAGGCCCGATTACTTTTTTTGGGGCTATGACAGATAATGATTTGGGACGGGTCGGGATGTCCAAATAATCGTTCAAATGAAAGTAACCCTTAAAATAAAATGGATAGCATCTAACTCAAGGCTCTGAAAGGGAAAAGGAACTCAGTCTTTCGTCCCTAGAGGGTCTGGACTGCGTGGAGCTGTTGCCGTACAAGGGCTACGTTACGCTTCACCCCCTGCATGGGGTTGTTGTCCCTGAAGGGGGCAACCATAACATTCTGGATGTGGAATTCGCAGGCCATAGGCAATAAAAACACAGATGGCTCGTTTTAAGACATATCACCTTTCTAATATAATGCCATATTGTAAATGAAAAGCATCACGCTACTTGATAGTGAGTTCTCCAAAGAATTGGAGTTGCAGATTGCTCCTGAGCTGCGGGCGGGTTTTCCCAGCCCGGCGGAAGAGTACTTGCAGGACAGTCTCGACTTTAACCGTGACTTAATCAAGCACCCCGAATCCACTTTTTATGGCCGGGTTTGTGGCGACAGTATGATAGATGCCGGTATCAACGACGGGGATATTGCCGTCATCGATAAGGCAAGAGAGGCCCACAACGGTTCGATAGTGGTGGCATATATCAATAACGAATTCACTATCAAGTATCTCGACACCACCCACAAGGAGGAAGGATATATAGAGTTGAGGCCTGCCAATGACAAGTACAAGCCCATCAGAATTGACGAGGGGGACGACTTTGAGGTGTGGGGCGTAGTGGTGTATACCATTAAACCTTGGAACTGATGACCTATTTTGCCGTTGTTGACTGCGATAACTGCTACGTTTCGTGCGAACGGGTGTTCCGGCCTGACCTCAACGGCAAGCCTGTAGTGGTGCTGTCGAACAACGACGGCTGCGTGGTGGCGAGGAGCAACGAGGCAAAGAAGATGGGGATAAAGGCGGGTACGCCATACTTCAAGCTGGCCGAGCAGTTCCCCGACCAGAAGATAGCGGTGTTTTCGTCAAATTATGAGCTTTACGGCGATTTGACGGCAAGGGTGATGGCGATAATAGCGCAACAGGCTCCGGAATATTTCCGCTATTCTATTGACGAGGCTTTCGTGGTGCTGAGAGGTATGGAGAACGTGGACTTGAAGGCATGGGGTGAGCAACTGTACAAGACCGTCAGGCAGGGAGTGGGTATACCTGTAAGTATCGGTATTGCCCCCACAAAGACACTCGCCAAGATGGCATCGCATTTTGCCAAACATTATAAGGGCTACAATCACTGCTGCCTGATAGATAATAGCGAAAAGAGAAAGAAAGCCCTGAAACTGTATCCTATCGGCGAGGTGTGGGGCATAGGGAGACGGTACGCCACCAAGCTTGAGAGTATGGGCATACATACCGCCTACGACTTTGCCGAGAATAGCCGGGAGTGGATTAACGCCATGTTCAACAAGGTGGTTGTATTGAGAACCTGGCGGGAGTTGAACGGTGAGGATTGTGTGCCGAACGAGGAGCCCGCCAAGAAGAAGAGTATCTGCGTGAGCCGTTCTTTCCCCGGCATGATAGGGGATATAGACCAGCTAAAGACCTATATCGCCAACTATGCCGCCCGTTGTGCGGAGAAGTTGAGGAAGCAGAACACCGTGGCTGCAGTGGTGGGCGTTTTCATCAGCACAAATCCTTTCCGCGAGGACCTGGGACAATATAACAACTTTGCCGAGGTGAATCTGCTCACACCTTCCAACTCGAGCATAACGATAGTGAAGAAAGCGATGGAGGCACTCGAGAAGGTGTACCGCCCCGGATTCCAGTACAAGCGGGCGGGCGTGATAGTGCTGAGCATGGATACCGGCGGGGGAATACAGACCAACTTCCTCGACTTTGATGCGGAACAGTTCGAGAAAATGAAACGACTGAACAAGGTGATAGACAGTCTGAACAAGGTGAACGGAACAGAGACGGTAATCTTGGGGTCGCAACAGTTCAGAGGGAGGGACAGCAAAGGCAAGTCAACCCAGTTTGCCGATGCAATAAAACATGAGTTTAAAAGCCCCAATTACACTACCCGATGGAGCGATATTATAAAGCTGAAATGAGGGAAGCGGTAGTGGCATGATAATTGTTCCCAATTGTATCTTAAGCAATATGCCCTATAACGGACGAGTGGCACCCACATGATGGATGCCACTCGTTGGTTTGTTACGTGCCTATAGGGGATTATAGGAAGATGTAGCGTGCGATGAAAAGGATGGCCAGAATCCACATGGTGACGGAGATTTTCTTGGTTTTTCCGCACAGTGCATTAATGACCACATAGGAAATCATACCGATGAGGATGCCGTCGCTGATGCTGTAGCACAGGGGCATGAGTATGATGGTGAGGAATGCTGGGATGGATTCGCTGAAGTCGTCGAGTTCAATCTGCTTGATGGGGCTGAGCATCATCAGACCAACGATGACCAGGGCTGCTGTGGTGGCTGCCGAGGGGATGTGGGTGAAGATGGGCGCGAAGAAGAGTGCAATGACGAAGCAGCAGACGGTGGAGAAGGCGGTGAGGCCGGTGCGGCCGCCAGCACCGACACCAGCGGCACTTTCGACATAGGTGGTAGTGGTGGAGGTGCCAAGGCAGGCTCCGCAGGTGGTGGCTACAGCGTCGGCCATGAAGACCTTGTTGATGCCGTCGATGTTGCCTTTCTCATCGACCATGCCGGCTTTCTGCGAAACGCCGATAACGGTGCCCATGGTGTCGAACATGTCGATAAAGAGGAAGGTGAAGAGGACGACGAGCATGTCGAGCGAGAGCACTTCGCTCCACTGGAACTGGCAGAAGATGGGGGCTACCGAAGGAGGAACGTCGACCACTTTGTCGAAGACGGTAAGAGCGCCGTAGGTGATGGTGCCGTCGTCGGCAGGAATCTGCCAGACGGGGAGCATGCCGAGGAGGGCAGTGGCGATGATGCCGATGAGGATGTTGCCGGGAACCTTGAGGATGAGCAGCACGGCGGTGATGACGATGCCGATAACGGCAAGGAGTGCGGTGCCGTGGCAGATGGTGCCGAGGTGGACAAGGGTGGCAGCGTCGTCGACGATGATGCCGCCGTTCTTGAGTCCGATGAAGGCGATGAAGAGGCCGATACCGGCGCCGATGGCATGGCGGAGGTTCATCGGGATGGCGTCGACAATCCACTGACGCACCTTGGTGAGGGTGAGGATGATGAAGATGATACCCTCAAGGAAGATGGCGGTAAGGGCGAATTGCCAGGAATGACCCATGCCAAGGCAGACACCAAAGACGAAGAAGGCGTTGAGACCCATGCCCGGAGCAAGGGCGAAAGGTTTCTTGGCATAGATTGCCATGACGAGGGTGCCGATGATGGCGGCCAGTGCGGTGGCGGTGAATACTGCCGTGGTTGGCATGCCTTGGTCGGCAAGGGCACTGAAGATGCCGGGGTTCACGGCCAGAATGTAGGCCATGGCTAAGAAGGTGGTGATGCCGGCGATGATTTCAGTCCTGACATTATGTACTGCGGAATCGAATCCGAATAATTTCTTGAGCATGGTTTTGAATGTGTTAATGCGTTAATGTGTTAATGCGTTAATCTTTGAATTCGTTAATTCGTTAATTCGTTAATGTGTTAATTCGTTAATCCTTGAATCCTTGAATCTTTGAATTCGTTAATTCGTTAATGTGTTAATGCGTTAATCCTTTAATCCTTGAATTCGTTAGTCTTTTATTTGCTCTTTATTTAGAAGGCCCATTTGATACCAGCGCAGGGGGCCACGTTGAAGCCTTTGTTCTTGTGGAAGTCGGCACCGCCGCGCCAGCCACCGGAGAAGTTGTAGGCCAGTTCCACTTCGCCACCAATCATGAGGTGGTTGCAGCCAAAGTGCTGACCGATGTTGTACCAAATCTGCGGTTCGGAGAGGATGACGAGTTTAGTATTCTCGACAACGGCAGGAGTGGCTATGGAGCCGTCTTCAGCCATTACATCAGGGGTAATCACCCAGTTATTATTCTCGCCCCAGACATCGAGGAAGCCGCTGAAAGTAAGACCCTTCACGCCAAAGAGGTTCTGCATGCCCCAGACGAAGGTGAACTGGATGGGGATGTCGCTGACTTTGTCATAGGCGCGGAATTCGGCGGGGATTTCGTTGATCTGCTTCTGACCGCTGATGCGTTTGTACATGAGTTCGAAGGTGAAGGTGTTGGTGTAGCTCTCGTTGTGGAGGAAATACTCAACACCGAAGAGCCAGGCGTTGGAAGCGAACTGGCCGCCGTTCCACTCTACATGGAGGCTGAGGGGTGCGAGGGCGGTGTGCTGCCAGACGTTGATGGCACGGGCAATCTCGGTGTAGTAGCCAGTGGGTGTAATCTGGTCGGTAGGATGGTAGATGTCGTTGAAGAAGAAAGTGCTACCGTAGTTGTCGGTCTTGAACATCTCGAGGGTGGTGGTAAGGTGGCCACGGTTGAAGTCGTACATTTCTTGAATGTTGGTCTGAGCTTTGGCTCCGACGAATGCCAGCATCAGGGCTGCAACGAATACTACTTTTTTCATATTGGTACTTTTTTAGTTGATAATAATTGAATTAAAATGTATTTTTAACATAAAATGCTTTCGTAATTGGCACTGCAAATGTACACAAAGTATTTGAGACAGCAAAATTTTTAACATTTAGACTTCTCGCAGGATTTGCGGATGGAAAGCGAAGGCAGGGCGGCATGAGGATGAGGTAGGGGTGGGAGGCTTGCTATGAGTGGTGGTGGGAAGCTTGCTATGAGTGGTGGTGGGAAGCTATTCTTAATTGTTGATAATTTTTTTGTGATTCAAAAAAAATGTTTTACCTTTGCGCCGTTGTGTATGGTAGTGTTAAATGAGGTGTAAGAAGTTGTCAGATTGGGTAGTTGATTGGTTTTCGGCAGAGCATTCAGGTGCAAATCTGGTTTTGATTTTAGGAATAATTAATATTACCATATTCGATTTTTGTTTGTCGAATGTCAATATGAAATTATAAATAATCATAAAAATAAAGTATCAAAAATGATGAGACAATCAATTTTATATTCAAAGAAAGGAGCGTATGTGTCTCCTAAAGTTACAGCTGTGGATTTCTTAGTAGAAAGAGGTTTTGAGGCATCATCCCCGTACAAGGGCTCGGCAGGAGAACAAATTTTTCCTGCATCTGATGATTTGCAGAATAGAAATGAGAGTGTAGATAACAACGGCATAATCATTAATGGAAGTGATTTGTTTTAATATTAATTAAAATAGTTAGGTTCAGATGAAGAAGATATTTGTTTCTATTGTTACGGTTGTGTCCATGTCGGCACTTATGATGACGGTGTCCTGTTCAAAGGAGAATGACGGTGACGTTCAGTTTAAAGCCACGATGGAGGACTGCACCGATATTCATGCAAAGACTTCGCTCCAGAGTAATGGCTACCTTTATTGGCAGGATGGAGATATGGTGAAAATATATAGCAATACTGCTAATGGTGACTTTACCGCTTCTCAGAGTGGTGGTACCAATACCGTTCTCTCCAGCAATGTTAGTTTGGGTAGCGGTCCGTATAAAGCCATTTATCCGGCTTCGATTGCACAGTCGGCAACAACGATTATGCTTCCTGCCATCCAGACCAATACCAACGGGTCGCCCGATGGTTTCCCGATGTATGCAGAGTCCACCTCCAAGACGCTTAATTTCAAGAATCTTTGCGGATTGCTGAAAATTGTTTTGCCAGCGAAAGCCAATACCACACTTGCCTCCGTCAAGCTTACGGTTAACCAGCAGGTGACTGGCACCTCGATAGTTAGTTATATCGATGGAGCAAGTACTCCTACATCGGGGGGTAACACCATCACGGTGCAGTGCAGCCAGTCTCTTGCCAACGGTGGCGTTGTGTGGATTACCCTCCCCGCAGGCAGCTACACTGGCCTTGACCTTGAACTGACCGACAGTAAAGGTTGCGTCAGCACATTAACACACAAGAATAATGCTTCCGCAGTGCCCGTCAATCGTAGCCAGTATACCACTATCGACCTTAGCAAAACCAGCGTAACCTTCCTACCGACAGAAGGCGTCCTCAACGGTGAATTCTCCGTGTCGGCAACAAAGAAGGTGCGTTTCTCGAAAGGCAACCTACAATATAATGTAACCAACCAGACTTGGCAGTTTGCCGCCAATCAGTACGATTATCTTGGCAGTAGCAACAACAGCAACAACGGTGTAATGGATCTATTCGGCTGGGGTACTGGTAACGCACCGACCCGCACATCTCCGGATGAAAACTATACTAATTTTTCCGATTGGGCTGCCAATGCTGTTTCAAACGGTGGTGGGAATGCTGACATTTGGAGCACCCTGTCAAAGGAAGAGTGGGCATACGTTCTTAATGGGCGTGACGATGCTAGCGATAAAAGAGCCACTGCGACGGTGAATGGAGTTCACGGTGTGGTGCTTTTGCCGGATGTATGGACTTTACCTTCAGACTGTACCTTTACGTCGGGCTATGTTAATGGTTGGAATCAGAATTCTTATGATGTTACCAAGTGGGCTAAGATGGAGGCTTCTGGTGCTGTTTTCTTCCCAGCTGCTGGTCACCGAGAGGGAACAGCCGTTAGTCAATACGGATCCTTTGGTTACTATTGGTCGACTTCTACTGTTTATAATAATAGCTATGAGTATGCTTACTGCTTTAAGTTCGGCAATGATTATATTTATAGCGAAGGTCAGAACAAAGGCTATCCGCATTGGGGTATGTCCGTACGTTTGGTTTACGAAGTGAGATAGCGTGAAGATGACTCACACAAAATAGACAGGCGTAAGGCCTGTAAAAGGGAAAGGGCATCCGTGAAGAATTTCGTGGGTGCCCTTGCTTATTGTTTTGCCAAGAGGGAATCGGGGGTAGGGGGTCAGGATTCGGAGACGGGTTGCTGAGGTTCAGTGTTGTCGGGCGGGGGAAGGGTGATGAAGTCGCCGTGGGCTTGGAAGTGTTCGATGAGTTGGGCGTAGAAACGGTGGCGGGAGAGGGTTTGAGCGTTGCCGACGATGATGAGTTTCATGCGGGCGCGGGTGATGGCGACGTTCATGCGGCGGAGGTCGTTGAGGAAGCCGATGGCACCTTGGTCGTTGTCGCGTACCATGCTGATGAGGATGACATCGCGTTCCTGTCCTTGGAAGCCGTCGACAGTGGCTGCGGAGATTAGGCCGCGGAGGGAGCGGAAGAATTTCTGCCATTTGAGTAGTCGTCGGATGAGACGGACCTGTGCGCGGTAGGGGGAGATGATGCCGAAGTCGACGCGTTGGTTGAGGATGCGTGAGGGGCCAATCATTTCGATGTAGTCGCGGAGGATGTGGATGAGAAGTCGGGCTTCTTCGGCGTTGGAACGGCTGAGGGAGCGGTTTTGTTTTTCGGAGAAGAGACATTGGGAGGTGTCGACCCAGGTGATGGGAGTGTCGAGGGGAGAGACGAGGCGGTCGGCCACTTGTGGGGCGGCAGTGAGGTTGTTGTGATAGAACCAGCGGGAGGAGAATTGCATGATGTGCTGGTTCATGCGATATTGCGTGGTGAGGAGGGAGAGGCAGAGGGGTTTGGTGCGGGCGATTTTCTGCATGAGCGTGAAGCCGAGGCCACGGCGGGCGGCTTCGGGGCTTTTGACGGTGGGGGGCAGTTGGCAGTGGTCACCGCTGAAGATGACGCGGTCGGCTTTGAGGATGGCGGCCCAACAGGCAGGTTCGAGGGCTTGGGCGGCTTCGTCGATGAAAAGGGAGGAGAAGCGGCGGCGGTCGAGGATGCGGTAGGCGGAGCCGATGAGGGTGGAGGAAATGACGCGAGCTTGGTTGAAGAGGTCTTGCTGGATGCGGAGTTCGAGTTCGGTGGCACGGTCGCGGAGTTTGGCCAGGCGGGCGGCTTGTTCGCGAGAGCGGTGGCCGTCGTGAGGGGGCTGGTGGAGGGTGCGGCGGATGTTCCAGAGTTCGGTGTAGTCGGGGTGGGCGGCGAAACGGCGTTCGTAGCTGCAATCGAGCATGTTGGTGCTGATACGCATGGGGTTGCCGATGCGCAGGACGGGGACTCCGCGGAGGGAAAGCTGTTCGCTAATCCAGTCGACAGCGGCGTTGCTGGGGGCGCAGACGAGGACTTGTGTTTCGCGCTGGAGGGTTTCGATGATGGCTTCGACGAGGGTGGTGGTTTTGCCGGTGCCGGGAGGACCGTGGACGATGGCCACTTCCTGAGCTTCGACGACGCGCTGGACGGCTTGTTGCTGGCTGTTGTTGAGCCATGGAAAGGAGAGGGGCGGGAGACGGCGGAAGGTGGGAGAGAGGGGACCGATGAGGGTTTCGCGAAGGTGGATGAATTTGGGGTCGGAGCTGCGGATGGCGTCGTGGAGAGCGTCGAGCATGACGGTATAGCTGGTGGTGTCGACGCAGGTTTGGATGCCGAGGAGCCTGATTTGGGCGGAGGAGCGGATGGACTGGAGGGCGGAGTGGTTGGGTACTGCGAGGGTGAGGGAGCCCGGGGCGACTTGCTCGATGTAGAACTGGAAGGGGAGTTCGTGGAGGGTCATGTCGTCGTTGCGGTAGAAGAAGGCGACGGGTTTGCCGGGTTCGAATTCGGTGTCGGGTTCGTCGTCGGAGAGAGAGAAGGAGACGGAGAGGGTGAGTTGGTCGAGGGTGTTGTAGGAAGTGTTGCCGAGGGAGACGGGGTAGCGGCAGGCGGCCTCCTGAATCTGTGTGGCGAAGTGGCCGGATAGGAGTGCGCGGGAGTAGGCTTCCTGCTCGTATTGCATCTCGATTTTAAGAAGTTGGACCTGCTCCTCAAGTGCTGAAATAGAATGGTTTTTGTTCATAACGTGCCGATTTAACGCGCAATGGGAAAAAATATTTTGCGTAATGAAATAAAATGTGTATCTTTGCAGGACATGCTTGATGTAATGTTAAGTATGTAAATATTTGTAGTATAAACAGGTATAATATATTTTAACAGAAAAATTAATCCATAAATTAATCCAAAAACAAGGAGTTTTCATATGACAAAAGTAAAATCATTAGCTGACCTCAAAGCAATGAGAGAGAAGCTTCAGTCGAGTCTGGATGTCCGCGAGAAGGCAGAGAATCCCGAGTCGCTTGTGCAAATTAAAGTCGCAATGGCCACTTGCGGAATAGCCGCAGGAGCCAAGCAGGTAATGGAACACATGATGGCTAAGGCTGAAGAGCTCAAGATTGCCGCCGTATTCACCCAGACGGGATGCATGGGATATTGCCACGCAGAGCCGACCCTGGAAGTACGTATTCCTGGGAAAGACCCCATTGTGTTCGGACATGTAGACAACAACCGCGCTGACGAGATCCTGACCAAATATGTCATGAACGGCGAATTGGTTGAAGGTATCATTCCTGTCAATTACGAAACCATTGACAAGTAAAAAATCGGAGGGTACACTATGGCAAAGTACAAAATGCACGTTCTCATCTGTGGCGGTACTGGATGTAAGTCTAGCAACAGCTTGGATATTATAGAAAACTTCCACACAATACTTAAAGAGAAGAACCTTCAGGACGAGGTGCAGGTAATCAAGACCGGTTGCTTCGGATTCTGCGAGAAGGGCCCCATTGTGAAGATTATGCCTGACAACACATTCTACACACAGGTGAAACCTGAGGATGTGCGTCGCATTGTTGAGGAACATTTGATTAAGGGTCGTAAGGTTCCCGAGTTGCTCTATCTCAACCCCGAGAACAAAGAGCATGTGAGCGACTCCAAACACATGGATTTCTACAAGAAGCAAATCCGTATAGCCCTGCGTAACTGCGGTTTTGTAGATCCCGAGAATATTGAAGAGAGCATTTCCCGCGGAGGTTATGAAGGTTTGGCCAAGTGCTTGACCGAGATGACTCCCGAGCAGGTTATTGCCGAGATGAAGGCTTCGGGTCTCCGTGGCCGTGGCGGTGCCGGTTTCCCCACTGGTTTGAAATGGGAACTCTGCGCCAAGAACAAGGCTGACCAGAAGTATGTTATCTGCAATGCTGACGAGGGCGACCCCGGCGCATTCATGGACCGTTCGATTTTGGAAGGCGACCCCAACAGCATCGTCGAGGCTATGGCCATCTGCGGCTACGCTATCGGAGCCACCAAGGGTTTGGTTTATATCCGTGCTGAATATCCTCTGGCCATTGAGCGCCTGAAGATTGCCATCAACCAGGCTCGCGAATACGGCCTGCTGGGTGAAGACATCCTCGGCACTGGTTTCAATTTCGACATTGAGCTCCGCTACGGTGCAGGTGCTTTCGTTTGCGGTGAAGAGACAGCTCTGATCCACTCGATGGAAGGCCAGCGTGGTGAGCCTACTCTGAAACCCCCATTCCCTGCAGTGAGCGGTTATATGGGCAAGCCCTCCAACGTTAATAACGTTGAGACTTTCGCCAATGTTCCCGTTATTATCACCAAGGGTGCTGACTGGTTCAACAAGATTGGTACCGAGAAGTCGAAAGGTACGAAAGTGTTTGCCCTTGCCGGTCAGATTAACAACGTAGGTTTGATTGAGGTTCCTATGGGAATCACCCTGCGTGAGATTATTTATGAAATTGGTGGTGGCATCAAGGATGGCCGTCAGTTCAAAGCCGTCCAGACCGGTGGTCCTTCGGGTGGTTGCTTGACAGCCAAGCACCTTGACACAGCCATTGACTATGACAGCCTTGTAGCAGCCGGCTCGATGATGGGTTCCGGTGGTATGGTTGTCATGGACGAGACCAGCTGTATGCCCGCTATTGCTAAGTTCTACCTTGAGTTCACCTGCGAGGAGAGCTGCGGTAAGTGCTCGCCCTGCCGTATTGGTAACAAGCGCCTGTGCGAAATCCTTGAGAAGATTACCGACGGCCGCGGTACGATGGAAGACCTCGAAGAGCTCCGTAACCTTGCAGCCGTTATCAAGGATACCGCTCTCTGCGGACTTGGTCAGACTTCACCGAACCCCGTACTCTCAACCCTTGACAACTTCTGGGATGAGTATGTGGAGCACGTAGTTGACAAGAAGTGCCGTGCCGGTGTCTGCAAGAAACTCATGAGCTATGTTATCGACCGCGAGAAGTGCATTGGCTGCGGCAAGTGCGCCAAGGGCTGCCCCGTAGAGGCCATTACCCGCACCGATTATATCGCTCCCGGCCACAAACTGGCTTCGATGGTTATCGACAGCACCAAGTGTATCAAGTGCGGTGCCTGTATCAACAACTGTAAATTTGGTGCAATTTCTATTAAATAATATCATAGTTAGTCTGACTTGTCTGACCAGTCCGACTTGTCTGACTTGTCCGACAAAAAAATAAATAAAGTAAAATGGTAAATCTCACAATAGATAATAAACCGATTCAAGTTCCCGAAGGCACCACCATTTTGAAGGCTGCCCGTATGAACGGTATCGACATTCCCACCTTGTGCCATTTTGAGCTTGATGGGATGAATTTTGAAAACAAACCTGGCGGATGCCGCGTGTGTGTCGTCGAGGTGAAGGGTCGTAGAAACCTCGCCCCTGCCTGCGCCACCGATGTAATGGAAGGCATGGAAGTGCTGACCCACAGCGCCCGCGTTATCAACGCCCGCAAGACCGTTGTTGAGCTTATCCTCAGCGACCACCCCAATGACTGCCTCCAGTGCGAGAAGAACGGAGACTGCGAGCTGCAGAGCCTTACCAAACGTCTCGGTATTAAGGAAATCCCCTTCAAGGGAGCTACTTCCACCTACCGTAAAGACAGCACCCTCAGCGTTTACCGCGATATGGACAAGTGCGTCATGTGCCGCCGCTGCGAGTCGATGTGCAACAAGTTCATGTCTGTTGGTGCCCTGAGCGGTGTCAACCGTGGTTTCCAGGCCGTTGTCGCTCCTGCTTTCGAGCAGAATCTCGGTGACAGCAGCTGCGTCAACTGCGGCCAGTGCGTACAGGTATGCCCCGTCGGAGCCCTCACTTTGGTTGACAATATCAGCGACGTGCTCAAGGCTATCGCCGATCCTACCAAGAAGGTGGTTGTCCAGACCGCTCCTGCCGTGCGTGTTGCTCTCGGTGAAGAGTTCGGCATGAAACCCGGTGAAATCGTTACCGGCAAGATGGCTGCCGCTCTCCGTCGCCTTGGTTTCGACCAGGTGTACGATACCGACTGGAGCGCTGACCTTACCATTATGGAAGAGGGCACCGAGCTCCTCGGCCGCCTGAAGAAAGCCCTCGCCGGCGAAGAGGTGAAACTGCCTATGTTCACTTCCTGCTGCCCCGCTTGGGTAACCTTCTACGAGAAGAACTTCCCCGATCTGCTTGAATACCCCTCGACTGCCAAGTCACCTCAGGGTATGTTCGGCGCTGTTGCCAAGAACTACCTGGCTCCCAAACTGGGAGTGAAACGCGAAGACCTTGTGGTCGTTTCCATCATGCCTTGCTTGGCTAAGAAGAGCGAGCGCGCTCGTGAGGAACTGGCCGTCAACGGCGACAGCGATGTCAACTACACCCTCAGCACCCGCGAGCTGGCTCACATGATTCGCCAGTGCAACCTGAACCTTAACGACATGCCCGAAGAGGACTTCGACAGTCCGCTCGGTCAGTCTACAGGTGCTGCTGTCATCTTCGGTGCCACCGGTGGTGTTATGGAGGCTGCTCTCCGTACCGCCTACGAACTGCACACCGGCAAGACTCTGCCCAAGGTCGAGTTCCACGAGACCCGTGGTTTCGACGGTGTGAAGGAAGCTACCATCGATATTGACGGTTTCCCCCTGAAGATTGCTGTCGTTTACAGCCTTGCCAATGCCCGTAAGATGATGGAGCAGGTGCGTCAGGGCAACCCCAACGGCTACCACTTCATCGAGGTGATGGCATGCCCCGGCGGTTGCATCGGCGGTGCCGGTCAGCCCTATCACCATGGCAACAGCGACATTATCCGCAAGCGTATGGAGGCCATCTATCGCGAAGACGAGGGCAAACCCATCCGTAAGAGCCACGAGAATCCCGAAATTCGTGCCATCTATGAGGAGTACTACGGTGAACCTTGCGGCCATCTCAGCCACGAGCAACTGCACACCCACTACTTCGACAAGTCCGACAAATTGGAGGCAACAAAGTAAATTGTATAACATGTGAATGTGTTGATGTGTGAGTCGTGCAGTGCAAGTCACTAACGCATTAACACATTCACAAAATAAGAATAATATGGCAAACATCAAGTTATCTGAAGAGAAAATAAATATCATCAAGGAGATTGCCAAATCGTTTGGCAATAAGCCGGGTGAGGTTATCAATGTCCTTCACCAGGTACAGGGTAAGTTCGGTTACTTGCCTGCCGAGGTTCAGGAAGTTGTTGCTCATGAGCTCAACATCCCCGTCTCCCGTGTTTATGGCATTGTGTCCTTCTACAGCTTCTTCACCATGGAGCCCAAGGGCAAACACCCCATTGACATTTGCTTGGGTACTGCATGCTATGTGCGTGGTGCCGAGAAGGTTCTCGACGCTTTCCAGCGCGCTTTGAATGTGGAGATTGGCAAATGCACCGCCGACGGTAAGTTCTCCCTCAACACCCTGCGTTGCGTAGGTGCTTGCGGTCTTGCTCCTGTTGCCATGATTGGTGACAAGGTTTATGGCCGTTTGACCCCCGACTTGGTTCCTGGAATCATTGCTGAGTACAACGATTAATTATCGCACTTTAATACCAAAGCCCCCTGCAACCCGTTGGGGGCTTTGTTTTTTCTTAGTATATGGCACTTAGTCAAATACCGCAGTGGGTGGCAGCGTACACTTCGCCCCGTGCCGAGAAGACGGTTACTTTGCGCATAGCCCAGGAACTTGGATTAGAGACCTATCTGCCGTTGCACCATATGCTTCGCAAGTGGTCGGACCGGATGAAAAGTGTAGAGGTACCCCTTATCCCTTCATATACCTTCATCAAGATGAGGGAGTGCGACCTGTGGAATGTGCGGGATATTTATGGAATTTGTGGCTTTGTGTCTTTTCCCAGTACAGGCATTGCCGTTATCCCGGAGCAGGATATTGCAAACCTCCGCCAGTTGGCAGATTCTGACAGGGAGATTTATATTCACAATGCCGACATGTTGCGTTACGGGGCGCATGTGAGAATTGTGGCAGGAGAGTTTCAAGGAATGGAAGGCACGATTGTGAAGAATGTGCAGGAGGGCAATTTCTCCGTAAAGATAGGAGGACTAAATGTGAGGCTTGTTGTCAAGTTGGAGCCCGACGTGCTTCAGGTTATTCCGTAAGGATTTTGGTTTGCTGATTAGATAATCAGTTCTTTCATTGTTACTTTAGGTACATAGTGTTTCCCGTCTACACGGTAGTAGGCGTGGCTCTCGTTGGCTTGAATAGGCGTTAGCTCAATGTTTTCGGAGCCTTTTCCAATGGCTAATATCATGACAGGGTTCAGTGGCAATTCCAGTTCCTCTTTTATTTTCTCAGGGTTAAAAGCACCGATGGTGATTCCGTTCAGCCCCATCTCGACAGCTTTTAGCAGCATGCTCTGGATGGCAATGCCCAAGTCGATGTCGACCATCTTGTTCTCGTCGATTGTGCTGCAAATGATGATGAAAGCTTCCGGTTCGGTGCCGGGGAAGGGGAGGTGCAGTTCTGGGAGGGCGGCACCAAGGCGTATGTTGCGCATAACGGCTTGGGAGGCTTCGCCCTGGGTGACAAGACGGAAGCGTAACACCTGTTGGTTGCGCGCCGATGGAATTTTGTTGCACACGCCTACAATGCGTTCCAGTTCTTCGCGTTTCACAACATATTCCTTTTTAAAGCCTCGGTAGCTTCTGTTGCGCAGGAGGAGTTCATCGAGCGTGTGTCCGATGCGTTTGATTTTTGTTTTTCCGTTTCCGAAAACCTCGTCGTATCGTTTTTCCAAATAGTTGTCAGCCATAATCTTTAGTTGATTTTTAGTGTTGGGTTCTTTTTGTTTTTATCCATTCTGGAAGTGGGAATCTGTAGCCGTTGTTAGTTATGGTATGTTATAGTGTTTCAGAATGAGTTGCGTAGTTTCTCCAGCGTTCGAGCACTGAGGCCATATCGTCTGGGATGGGGCTTTCGAAGTGCATGTGTTGTCCTGTTGTGGGGTGTTCAAAGCCGAGTATGAGGGCATGGAGTGCCTGGCGGGGCAGCAGGCGGAAGTTGTTTTCGACAAACTGCTTGTAGCGTGAGAAGGTGGTGCCTTTGAGGATGCGGTCACCACCGTAGGCGGCATCGTTGAAGAGGGGGTGTCCAATGTGTTGCATGTGGGCGCGGATTTGGTGCGTGCGGCCGGTTTCCAGTACGCATTCCACTAACGTTACATATCCGAAACGCTCCAGTACGTGCCAATGGGTTACGGCGTATTTGCCCCGTTCGGGGTCGTCGGTGACGTGCATGATGCGTCGATCCTGTGGCGACCGTTCCAAGTTACCAATCACCGTGCCGTTGTCCTCATCGAAATTGCCCCATACTAGTGCATTGTATTTCCTCTCTATGGTGTGTTCGAAGAATTGTTTGGCAAGAACGGCCTGCGCCTCTTCGTTCTTTGCAATGAGTAGCAGCCCCGAAGTATCCTTGTCGATGCGGTGAACCAGATAGGGTTGGACGGGCTCGCCATTCCGTCCCTTCTTGCCTTGAAAATAGTATAAAAGTCCGTTAAGCAAGGTGCCAGTGAAGTTGGCGTAGCCCGGATGAACCACCAGTCCTGGTTCTTTGTCGACAATGAGCACGTCGTCATCCTCGTATACGGATTTAAAGGGTACCGGTTCAGGAAGTAACTCGATTTCGTGGCGTGGCTCGGGTAGGAGGATGGTGATGACATCGCAGGGCTTTACTTTGTAGTTTGATTTAGCAGGTTTGTCGTTTACCCTAACGCATGAGGCTTTTGTGGCGGCCTGAATTTTGGTTCGCGAGATGCCTTCCAGACGCATTTGCAGATACTTGTCAAGTCTCAGCATGGCTTGGCCTTTGTCCACGATGATGCGGTGATGCTCAAAGAGTTCGGGTTCGCCCAATTCAATATCTTCGGGCAAATCGGGGTTTTCCTGTTGGGGAGAGGGGAGCGTTGTCATGTTCTTATTCTGTAGAGAAATCAGGTTTGAAGCTGCGTTGGCAGCGTCTTTATGGATGCTAATTGTAGAGGATGATTTTCTTTGCAGCGGCCTCGCCAATACGTACAAGATACAGACCGCGGGGCAATGCCGGGGTGGTGATGCGCTGGGTGGCAGCCGACAGACGGCTTTGGAACACAAGTTGTCCGAGTGCATTGTAAATCATTACCGGTGCGGCATTTTGCGTTTCGACTGTTATGCGGTTTCCTTCGGCAAAAATGTTGCTTGGGGTTTCTTCGGTGGAGTTTATTGCCACCGTAGCACGTTGGCCGAAGCAGGGTCTCAGCATCAATGCCCCACGCAGTATGCTGGTCTGCCATTCGGAGCCGGTAAGGTAGAAAATTTGAGAAGAAGCGTCGTTGTTGCGGTCGAAGCCGAGATTTATATAGTCGGCAGTGGTTTGTTCGAAGCCCACGTAGATGGTGCCATTACATACCAACGGCTCTTCGAGTACGTAGCGCACATAGCGGTTGAAGCCATCAAAGAGGGGTTTGCGTCGTTCGTTGTCTTGATAGATGATGTTGCCAGGATGTCCGTTGTTGTCGTCCCAGACGGTGATGTAAAAACGGATGTTGCTGTTTTGGTCGGCATAGGTACGGTTAAAATAGAGTTGTAGGGCAGTCAGGGTGTCTTCGGTGTTGAGGACAAAACGGCAGGCCAGACGGACTTTAGGAGTAGTCGAGGTGATGCCGTATCCGTTTTCGGGGGTGCCGTCGTCGTAGGCGTAGTAGTTGTCGAAAATCTGGGTAAAGGAGATGGTGTCGTTGCTTTTGTGAATGTCACCGCTGACGCCTTCTTTCAGACCGTGCACAATGGTGAAACGGGAAGGGATGTCGGTTCTCACGACTATTACGGATCCCATGGGTGGGTTGGCGTGAGCCGGAGCGGTTTGATACTGGCGTCCATGCCAATAGACAGGGGCGTTTTCGTAACCTCCGTCGTAAGTGTGTATGCAAACCCCTTGGTCATTGTAGATGCTGTAGCCGTATTCTGTTGCCAACATCTCGGTATAGCGATTGGTGATGGTCAGTGGCATGTTGTCCACCATTTCGTCGGGTGTGAATTGATGCGCTGGCATGGCTTGGTAACGCTTCAGCATGGAGGGCGCAGGATTGACGAAGGCAATGTCGCGTGCCGCCGTGTCGAGGAAATGCCTGCCCGCGTTCAGATACACATAGTCGATGTTCCATTGGTCGGCGTTGCTCAGGATTCCGTTTTTGTTGTTATTGTCGAGGCTGCACAAATTGCGGAATCTGAAACGGAATCCTTTTTGAAGGTATTGGGTGTTGCTTATTAGTATCTCGCAGTACTGCCAGTAGTTGCCAGTCCAAGAAAACAGTGTGTCGGCGGAAATGCCTCGTGTGTCCCATGCACGTTCCCATTTATCGGCAAGAGGGTCGTAGAACTCAAGAATTAACGAGTCCTGAGACTCGGGTACATCACCGATGCGTTCCCAAAGGTTGCCATAGCCTCCTCCTGGCAGGTAGAAGAAACTCAGGTAGATAGAATCGTCGAGAGTGAGTGGACGGGCGTAGGGCAGAAATACCGAGTCCAACCGGATGGCCATAGAGCAAAGGGTGTCGCCTGTGAACAGTTGCCCAGTGGCTGTGGGGTATAAGTATCCTTCGACGTCGAAAGCGTCGAGGGTTGCCATTCCTATGGTGGGTGGCAGGGGTGCGTAGCCTTGGTTCACAAAGAATCCACCAGTCTCCCATTGGGTGCGGGTCAGTGAGGGGTTGGAGAAATCGTCAAAAAAGGGGAGGGAGAGGGGTGCTCCGTTCTTAGAGGGGGTAGCCTCGTACCGTACGGGCAGCAGCACTTCTTGAGCCTCGATGCAGGCTCCAGAAAACAAAAGCAGTAGTATGACTAAGGATTTCTTCATTGCTACCAGTCCCAGCCTTCATCAAGGGTTTCATCCTCTTCGGTGATGTAATAGTCGTCGTAACCGTCGTATTGCGTGTGGAATATCTGAGAAGAGTCAACCTTGAAGTTGGAGATAATACGTTCGATGTCGGCTTCAGTTGCGTCGCAGTACCAAACCTCGACAGCGGTTCCCAAGGGGTAGCGGGTGACGCCAGTATAGTCGGGATAGAGCTTATAGCATACTGCGCTGTTTCGGTTGTTGACACCCTCCCAGTGCTCCACGCCCACATTCAATGAGGCGGAGAGGATTCCCCGACGGGCTTTTGAAGGAGCTTGGCCAATGACAAAAGGCACGCGAGTGCCCACTGGCTTGTCGCCCAGACCCACGGTGAGGTCAACTGCGGCTCCTTGATCCATCTTCTCACCGGGATAGACCATTTTACCTTTGTGGGTGGCTTCCAGAATCATGTTGCGGTATGGACTGTCGACGAATTTCAGTTTTCCGCAACGCAGTCCGGAAGCCTCGAGAGCCGAGACGGCACTGCGCACGGTCATGTTGGCTAATTCGGGAAGCACCACATCGGAGGGAGCGAAGGTGGTGACGGTGACATAAACCTTGCGGTGAGTCTTCACCATAGTACCCGGCTTGGGGTCTTGCTGCACCACGATACCGCCCTCGCTTTCGGCATCGTAGATGGAATCTATTATTACATATTTGAGATGCAGTGGGTTGTTGGACTCAATCTCGGTCAATGCAGTGCCGCAGAAATCGGGCAATTCGTACTCTTTGCCTTGGCGGGCAATCGTTTTGATAAGTAAAAAGGCCAGAACCACGATAATGGCTGACACTGCAAGCATATAAAGAAGATGCTTGACCAGGGGATATTTCTTGAGGAAGTCTTTATTCATAACTGAGTTAATAACGCGATGTGTGCTGTTTTATTGTCCAGTAATCTTTTTTGTGTCCAAGTAGGTGCGGAGGGTTGCTGACGGGGGGTGCGTATTAGTTTGTGATTGTGTGGAAGTCTTATTGTACCCTTACTCCCTTCAGGGTAGCAGCAGTACAGTCGGTTACCTTCACCATGATGTATTGTCCCGGCTTGGCGTCGCCACGGTCAAAAACAATTACTTTGTTTTGGCTATTGCGGCCAAATAGTTGTTCCTTGCTACGATGAGACTCCCCTTCCACCAGTACTTCGAATGTTTTGCCTATCTCCTTGCGGTTGTTTTCTAAGGCAATCTCACCCTGCAGCGCGATGATTTCCTCCAGTCGGCGAGTTTTTTCAGCTTCAGGAATGTCGTCTTGAAGATGTTTGGCGGCGTAGGTGTCGGGTCGCATGGAGAATTTGAACATATAGGCATAGTCGTAACGAACCTTACGGAACATCTCCAAAGTCATTTGGTGCTCCTCTTCGGTCTCGGTGCAGAAACCAGCAATCACGTCGGTAGTGATGGAGCAGTCGGGCATGTAACGCCTGATGGCAGCTATGCGGTCAAGGTACCATGCCGAGTCATAATGGCGGTTCATCAGTTTCAGCATCCTGTCGCTGCCGCTTTGCACGGGCAGGTGGATGCATTTGCAGATGTTGGAGTGAGAAGCCATGACTTCAAGAAGTTTGTCGCTCAAATCCTTGGGGTGGGAGGTGGCGAAACGTACCCGAAGAAGTGGGCTGATTTCCGCCACGCGGTGCATCAGTTCGGGGAAGTCCACCTCGCGGCCGTTGCTGCTGAAACGATAAGAGTTTACATTTTGACCCAACAGGGTTACTTCTTTGTACCCCTGATCAAACAAGCTGCGGGCTTCTGCCACGATGGTTTCCGGGTCGCGACTGCGTTCGCGGCCTCGGGTATAGGGGACAACGCAGTAGGCGCAGTAGTTCTGGCATCCCCTCATGATGGAAATGTAGGCAGAAATGCCATTAGAGCCCAGACGCACAGGCTCGATGTCGGCATAGGTTTCTGTGGTGCTGAGTTCTGTTTCGGAGGCTTTGGTTCCCTGTTGGCGTACTTGCTGGAGTATGGCGGGCAGGCGTCGGTAGGCATCGGGACCCACGACAAAGCTGACATTCTCCTCTTCGACCATTAGTTGGCTTTGCAGCCGTTCAGCCATACAGCCGAGAATGCCTATACGCAGTTGTTTATGGCGTCCTTGCAAAGCTCGCAATTCCCTGAGTCTTTTGCGTATGCGTTGTTCGGCATTGTCGCGGATGGCGCAAGTATTGATTAATACATAGTCGGCCTGCTCAATATCGGTAACAACGGAATGGCCTTCTTTTTGCAACAAAGAAGCCACGATTTCGCTGTCGGCAAAGTTCATTTGGCAGCCGTAGGTTTCAATATATATGTTCGACATGGTCTTATTTCTCTTTCTTTTTGGATTAGGGAGGGTTTAAGGATTGTTGCGGGAGGAGGACTTGCGAAGTGCCACCAGGCGGTCGTAGCGGTCGTTTGGTGCGTGGTAGTATACGTAGGCGGTGTAGCGGTTGGGCGTTTCAAAATGGTTGCCTTCCAGAGTAGAGGTCATTCCTTCTTTTTCCCCTACAGGCACGAATAGAAGTTGGTAGGAGTAGTAGCCTTGTTTGAGCTGGAGCTTCAACCGGTATGCCTTCACTTCGGGAAGATACTCCATGCGGCTTTCCTCGTTTAGTTTCCATAATGTCAGGTCGCCAACTACGTAGATGTTCCCGTTTAAGAAAGGATAATTCATGGGTAAGAGGAAATTAACCCATACATAGTCGGCCTCGGTTTGTTTGTTGGTGCGGTCCCACACGTTCACTTTCATGCCACCGTTCAGCACCTCTTCGGTGATGAAGTTCTTCTTTGACCGGTCTTCGAGGGGCTTTAGCATGGCATACCATTCTCCGCCATATTCCTCGATTTTGACCACATTGTACATAGGGGTGCGGATGTTGCTTAGGTCGAACCAGCGGAAGGTGTTGCCACTCCAGAAGAGGTTCTCTTGACGGTTGCGGAAACAGAGGGCATCGCCCTCATAACCGCTGAACTGTAGCCGACGAAGGTTGTCCACTCTGCCGTTTTGTTGTAGGACTATTTCACACCATGCAGGATTCAACGTTGGGGTCGGTGCATCGCCGCGATAGTCGCGGTTGGTAGATAGGGTTACGTCTACTTCGCGGCGCTCGCGTATGCTGGCACCGTCATAGGGGGTTGTTACATCGATGCGGGCTTTCAGACTCTCTTCCGTGACATAGAATCGTCGTGTCAAGAGTATGCTGTCGGGTTCGTCCTGGTCAAACACTGTCACTACGTAGTTGCCCGACGCAAGCAACTGACTGTACTGGCCGGGAATGTATTGGTGGTAGTTGACGTATTCTGTTCGTGTTGTAAAGGAGCTGTTGTAGCCTTCTATTGCCCCTTCCTCAAAGCCGTTAATGTATTCGTAGGGTTCCAGGTTGTCCTTTCTCCACCGGCTGTCGCAATGGTCTATACGATAGCGGTAGTTTCGCACCTCGGCTCCCAGAACATCGAAACGCAGCAGCAGCCGTTCTCCGTCGCCGAGAGTGAGTACGGGTGCCTCCAGTTCGACACCACCGCGCTGCAACGTTACTGTTTTCACGAGTGCCGACCAGTTCGAGTCTGAGACAACTTGATTTTGTGCGATTCCTGACAGCGCAACCGACATGGTTGCCAATAGGGTGAATGCCAGAAGGATATTCCTGTTCATGAAGGTCGTATATAAATAAATTGCAAATGCAAAGATACGAAAAATAATTCAAACTGTGAAAAGTGCCTTTGGATACGATGTTTCAAGTAGTTCTACTTCCTGTTTGCAAGGTTGTTGCTGTTGGCTTTGATTTAATATAGTTTATTGAAGTATAGTGTGTTATGATTGATTTGGTTTTTGGAAGGGTGAAATAGTTGGAAAATGGGGAATTATAATTGTTAAATAGGTAATTTTTTTGGGTGTTTATGATGTGTTATGGAATATTTTGAAATCTTTAGAATCAGTGTGTTGCAATGTTTTTCTAAAAAATATTTTGTCAATTCGAAAAAAAGTCGTACTTTTGCAACCGCTTTTCGAAAGAGAATGGAGAGAAGTAAATGATCTGTTAGCTCAGTTGGTTTAGAGCGCTTGCTTGACAGGCAAGAGGTCAACAGTTCAAATCTGTTACAGATCACCAATGAAAGACGGAGGTACTAATGCCTCCGCTTGTCATGTCAAGAAGAGAAGGTCTGTTAGCTCAGTTGGTTCAGAGCGCTTCCTTCACACGGAAGAGGTCGACAGTTCGAATCTGCCACAGACCACACAAAGCCCCTAAAATAGGGGCTTTTTTAATGCCCTAAAGTGTTGATTTTCATTGCTAATATACTGAAATACAGCCGTTGCGGTTTTGGGGGTTATTTTACCTTGTTTTGATGTTATAAGGTACATTTTTGTTACTCGTTTGTTACTCGAATGAAAAAAAGTTTGTATCTTTGCAATCGGAAACAAAATTAAATCTTATCGAGTATGCCAAGAAAGAAAGTTGCCAGCAAGGCGAAAGAAACGGTACGTTTGAGGGAAAAAAGACTGTCAAACGGGAATGTGTCGTTGTATTTGGACTATTACAAAGACGGGCAAAGGGAATATGAATTTTTGAAACTCTATCTAATACCCGAAAAAACACCCTTTGACAAGCTGCATAACTTGGAGGTGCTGAACGCTGCAAACGCTATCAAGGCAGAGCGTACACGGGCAATCATAGCCGAAGAGGCGGGATTAAAGCGTGTTTGGCAGTCGAAAATACTGTTGTCGGATTGGATGATGCATTGTGCCGAACAGGCAGAGCAGAGAGCCAGCACCGCAGCCAACCGCCACACGTGGGGGCGTACGATAGAGAACACAGCCGACCTGTTGAGGCAATACGCTGGTGAGCGTGTGAGAGTGTCGGACGTGGACACTGAATTTTGCAAGGGCTTTATAGAGTATTTGCGTACGGGTTACGTTATCGGGCGTACTGTGCAGAACACGGGGCAGCATTTAGCAGCCAGCACAGCACAAAAGCGTTACCAATGTTTGAGGTTTGCATTGTCCGAGGCTGTGAGGGAGGGCGTGATAAACAAAAACCCGTGTGATATGTTGGCAGATGCGGACAAAATCAAAGTACCCGAAAGCACAAGGGCGTATCTTACCATTGATGAGTTGAAGTTGTTAGAGAACACCCCGACAGCCAGCGAGGAAACAAGGCGGGCGTACCTCTTTATGTGTTATTGCGGTTTGCGTATATCGGACGTTAAAGCGTTGCGGTGGGCTGACATAAACCAGCAGGGCGAACAATGGACTATCACCATACGCCAGCAGAAAACGCAAACACCCCTCTATTTGCCCCTATCGAGCAAGGCACGGGAGTTTCTACCGCAGCAGGGAGAAAACCCCGCCAGCGGGCTTGTATTTGCCGACATACCGACAGAGCCAGCAATGAACCGCACGTTGAAAGCGTGGGCAGAACGGGCAGGGATAAGCAAGAATTTGACACTACACACAGCCCGCCACACATACGCCACAACCCTATTGACAAAAGGGGCAGACCTCTACACCGTTAGTAAGCTGTTGGGACATTCCGAGGTTGCCACAACACAGATATATGCAAAGATAGTGGATAAAAAGAAAGTGGATGCGGTAAACCTGTTGAATAATCTGTAATGGAGGGCAAGAGGATGAAAGTGAATTATAACGGCAATTGGGTGGAAGTAAGCCCCAATACAACCCCCGGTGATGTTAGGGAGGTGTTCCCCGAAGTGGATGCATGGATAATGCAAAAGAGAGAGGAACATTATAATTGGTGTATGCAACAGGCAGCATGTGACCGTAATGGGAGTTATAAAGATTGGCTGGAACGGGTGTTAAATGAGATACAGAAAGGATTGAATAGAGCGAGATTATTGCCCGCATACCTTTCGATTAATGAGTATAGAAAAATAGTACTTTCAGAGTTGGAGAGGATTGAAGATACCACAAAGCAACAGAAGAAAAAAGAAAAGCCGATTGATGAACGACTGACGCAGGGGAATGTGAAGAAGATATTAGATGCGTTGGAGCAAGCAGGCTATTGTGATGAGTGGAGGGAAGGAAAAAAAAGGAGATTGTGTGTAGAGGCTGTTCGGTTGATTGAGGAAAGAACACAGGGATTGTGGCAACCTACAAACGGAAAATATGAATACGAGCCGTTTGAAACTTATTTTGGGATTGCCACAGGGTTGGCGAAAACAGCCTACAAGATAGATGATGAGGGGGCGAGTGTGAGAGGATTAAGTGAAATAACGGGGATAATAAACAAAGCAATTGAAAAATAATATTATATAATCGTTTGATTTTCAGTATTTATTACGGGGAATTTCGCGGGGAATTTCCCCGTTTTTATAGCACTTTATTGTACTTTTGCACCGTCTTTCGATCGAGAGCGAGGGAGCGAACCAGCATCGAAAGTTACGGGATTGGGGAGCCGTTTAACAGCCCCGCAATTATATAATCAAAAACAATGTCAATCGAACAACGTTTAGAACGTATCGAGCAATTAACGCTATTGGGTGCCAAAGATGCCCTAACAATGGATGATGCAGCAGCGTACACGGGTTTGTCAAAATCATACCTTTACAGGCTGGTTTGCCAAAAAAGAATACCACACTACAAAAGCAAGGGAGGGAAACAGACGTATTTTTCCAAGACCGATTTGTGCAGTTGGCTACTTAATCACAGAGTAATGACAAACGAGGAAGTACAGGAACAGGCAGCAGCCTATGTGTTGAACCACCCACGGAAAGGAGGTGTAAAATGACAATGCACGAACAGCAGCCACAAGCCCCCACGATGCAAGGTTATGTAATGCGTATCGTGTTGCAGATTTTACGGGATGCAGACACACCCCTATCAAACGCACAAATAGAAAAATTGGCAGAGCAATACTATATGGACGTTAAGACCGCAAATGGAATAGTACGGGCTGGGGGACACACCATAACAGATGCAAGAACCACCATTAAACGGCTTTTGGGTATGGGGTACAACATACAAAAGGAATGGAGAGTAAACCAGTTTGGAGACCGTTATAAGGTGTATTGGCTTGAAGAATGCCAACCGCAGCAAAGGCAACTAACAATATTTGACGTTTTGCCATCATGAAGAAGAATAAAGCAATTAAACAGTTTGAAATGGACTTATGGGGGCAGATGTGCGATGCACATCCGGCATTGGTGCAACATGCAGCAGAAACGCCTTTCCCGACACAGTCATATATCCCGATGCCGAGCCGTGATGACACCACAGCAAACAGTCTTACTCGATGCATTATTGATTATATTAAGCTGCATGGTGGGCAAGCGGAGCGTATAACGGTAATGGGTAGACCGACCGAAGTTTGCGGGCGTGTCAAGTGGGGAAAATCACACATGACGGTCGGAACAGCTGATATTTCTGCAACCATTCAAGGGCGAAGTGTGAAAATCGAAGTGAAGATAGGGACAGACAAACAAAGCAAGAAACAAAAAAAGTACCAATCCGACATTGAACGGGCTGGGGGGTTGTATTATGTTGCCCGAAGTTTCAATGAATTTGTAAAATGGTATGAGAATACAACGTTTTGAGTTATGGATAGAGAATTTATCGAAGATGTAATGGAAAGTGGCAGTTATATTAAGGTGTCACACGACCTATTCGCCTATTGTAAGCCCTTAACTGCATGTGTGTTTAGTTACATATATGGATTTCTCAAAAAAAATATGGCTGTATATGGTGGGAACAAAAAAATTGCAGAGATATTTTGTGTGAGCGAGGAAACCGTAAGGCGGGCAATCGATGAGCTGGTAAGTAAAGGTTTTTTGGAGATAAGAAGAGGGCAAAGGGGCATGAAATTTAGTCTGCCAACGGGCAATAATAAAACGATTTCCCAATCCGCAAAATGTGGATTGGGAAAAGCAGTTGAGCAAGATGCAAATACACATTATCCGTATTCGGGAATAGGCAAAATGAGGATTTCCCAATCCGCAAAATGTGGATTTCCCAATCCGCAAAATGTGGATTGCAATATAAAAGATAATAAAAAAAATATAGCAAATAATAATCTTAAAGTTACAGACTACTGTGGACAAAAAGAAATCTCCAATCCACAAAATGAGGATTTGGGAGACGAAAGCGAAAGAATGCATAGAATTATCAAAGATAATAGCATCAAATACAATGTGCATGAGGATATAATAGGAATTGCAATTCTTGATTTTATTAAAGACACCCACAATTTAAGCTGTTATAATGATGATGAATTTGGTCAATGGTTTAACAGCCCAGCCGGAAAGAATAAAATAAATACCATGATCGAGGAATATAACAAGAAACACCCCAATCACAAAGTTGGCAAACTGTAGATGATGTAAGCCCCCACCCCCCCCCTGTCATTTGGTTGGGTAGTGCTCTGTCATTGCCGTAAAAATTTTTTCTCAAAAAACAGTATTGGCAAATAGCAGAATAGTGAAGAATGGCAAAACCGTTTATCTTAACAAATCATAAATGTTATTGAGGCGGTATAAAAGGTATTCAGACGGTTGCAACATGGATGATATGTAATTGAAAAGGCTATGTCACAACAAATGGTTGATTTTTGATGAGAAATAGCGTATAATAATAGGAAATAGTATCACCGAAGGAGGTAATTGGATATGCCTACTAT
>ONIP01000019.1 GCA_900317955.1 uncultured Bacteroidales bacterium | reverse complement strand
TATTTTCCATATGGCAAAATTTCGGATGAAATTCGACCATTAATTTTGTCCATTAGAGAGCATGTCCGCTAAAAAACCATTAATTTTGTCCATTACACCCAATTTTTGGGAATGGGAAAGATGGATTTTCGGGAAAGGGAGCAGAGAATGGTTGAGAATAGGTAATTAACAGCGGTAATATGTGGGTTGCCAGTGTTTTAATGCTTTTGAGGATGTAGGGTGTTGATAACTATTCTTTGATTGTTTTTTGGAAAGGTGTAATTTTACAGGTGGATTTTTAAATGTTGAACTGAATGTATGCACAAGGTTTTTCAAGGTCTTGTGTGTTTTTTGTCACACTTTAATAAATCATTTATTAGAGATTTGGACTCTTACATGGAGATAGCGCGAGAGGTACGCAGGGAGGTTGAACACGTGAGTGAACAGCTGACCGATAGGTTGGAACAACTGAACGGTTTTCTGCAACTGATGGACGGGGGTGGATGAGGCGTTGGCGGCGAGCCTCCATAGTGGAGGCATTCTCGGCGGAAAGGACATTTCCGTATAGTGCGGCGGTGGGGAGCGCCATCTCCGCTAACGGAGGATGAGAAGAAAATTTTGGCTGTTCCAATAATTATTCGTATTTTTGCATTTTAAATTGGATATGTGAAATAGTTGCTCTCGATAATAAATAAACAAATTAGTAATATGACACTTGAAGAATTCCAGAATGAATTACGTCAGGGTATTCCCAATCCCCTGCCCGAACCACAGCCGTATGACCCTACTGTGAATCATGCGCCTAAGCGCAAGGACATCCTCACCCCTGCTGAGAAGAAGCTGGCTATCCGCAACGCCCTCCGCTATTTTGACCCGAAGGACCACGCTATGCTGGCTCCTGAGTTTGCCGAGGAGTTGAAGAAATATGGCCGTATTTATATGTACCGTCTGCGTCCCACATACAAGATGTATGCCCGCCCCATTGACGAGTATCCCGCAAAGTGCCGTCAGGCTGCCGCCATCATGCTGATGATTCAGAACAATCTGGATCCCGCTGTAGCACAGCATCCGCACGAGTTGATAACTTACGGTGGCAATGGCGCCGTGTTCCAGAACTGGGCGCAGTACCGCTTGGTGATGAAGTATCTCAGCGAGATGACTGACGAGCAGACATTGGTGATGTACAGCGGCCACCCGATGGGACTTTATCCTTCGCACAAGGATGCTCCCCGCGTGGTGGTTACCAACGGTATGATGATTCCCAATTACAGCAAACCCGACGACTGGGAGCGTTACAACGCCCTCGGTGTGACCCAATATGGCCAGATGACAGCAGGTTCGTACATGTACATCGGCCCGCAGGGCATTGTGCATGGTACTACTATCACGGTGTTGAATGCAGCCCGTAAGTTGGGCGGCGGCACAGCAGGCAAGTTGTTTATCACCGCCGGCCTCGGTGGCATGAGCGGCGCACAGCCCAAGGCTGGCGATATTGCCGGTGTGGTTTCCATCACTGCTGAAATCAATCCTGCCGCTACCCAGAAGCGTTTCGAGCAAGGCTGGGTGGACGAAGTGCATGCCGATCTCGATGAGTTGTTTGTTGAGGTGAACAAGGCTATCGCTGCCAAGAAGGCGCGCAGTTTTGCCTACCAAGGCAATGTGGTCGACCTCTGGGAATACTGCGCCGAAAAGGGCATCAAGGTAGACCTCGGTTCCGACCAGACTTCGTTGCATAATCCTTGGGCTGGTGGCTACTACCCCGTGGGTATCAGTTTTGAGGACGCCAAGGTGATGATGGCAGAGCAGCCGGAACTTTTCAAAGAGAAGGTTCAGGAGAGCCTGCGCCGTCATGTGGCTGCCGTGAACAAACTCACCGCCAAGGGCATGTATTTCTTTGACTATGGTAATGCTTTCCTTTTGGAAAGCAGTCGTGCAGGAGCCGACATTTGGAATGCCGACCATACCGCTTTCCGTTATCCCTCATACGTGCAGGATATTATGGGTCCCATGTGCTTCGACTATGGTTTCGGTCCCTTCCGTTGGGTGTGCACCAGTGGAAAGCCCGAGGACCTCGACAAGAGCGACCATATTGCTATGGAAGTGCTGGGCGAGATTGCCGCTACAGCCCCTGCCGAGATTCAGCAGCAGATGCACGACAATATCCAATGGATTAAGGGTGCCAAAGAGAATCATCTTGTTGTTGGCAGCCAAGCCCGTATCCTCTATGCCGACTGCGAAGGCCGCACCAAGATTGCCGCCCGTTTTAACGAGGCTATCAAGAAGGGCGAGATTTCAGCCCCCATTGTTCTGGGTCGCGACCACCACGACGTGAGTGGTACCGACAGCCCCTTCCGCGAGACTTCAAACATCTATGACGGTTCCAACCGTTGTGCCGACATGGCTGTACAGAATGTTATTGGCGACAGTTTCCGCGGTGCTACGTGGGTTTCCATCCACAATGGTGGCGGAGTTGGCTGGGGTGAAGTGATGAACGGAGGCTTCGGTATGGTGCTTGACGGCAGCGAGGCTTGCGACCGTCGTCTACGCATGATGCTGCATTGGGACGTAAACAATGGTATCAGCCGCCGCAGCTGGGCTCGCAACGAGGGTGCCATGTTCGCCATCAAGCGTGCTATGGACATTTGCCCGGAACTCAAGGTGACCATGCCCAACCTTGTGGACGACAAGATTCTTGAAGGCTTGTTCTAAAGGCATTAATAAACAAATAGATAAACAAGATGGGGAGCCCGAAAGTGTGCTCCCCATCTTGTTTTATTGTATATCGTTGAAATAGGGATGCTAATTTAAACTGTGAAAAATTGAGAACTGCCTTGGCTTTAAAAAAAAGTTGTATATTTGCAGTAAGAAAAAGGTATGATTTATAAGTGAATGTCGTATGTTACTTGTTGGCAATTTGGATGATAGATTCGTCGTCCAAGATGGTAATGAGCGGTATGTGGAGATTATCTTCTCCGACGGCCCGGTTGAGTAGTAAAGGTTGTGCAGATAGGATGCTTGGACGTTTAATTGATAGTGAATGGTTTATGTATTCATTAATAATTAGTAACAGTAAATATGAAAAGGTTTGGTTTTATATTATTGATGTTGTTGCCTGTGGTTGGCTTAGCATCAAAGCAGGGATTTGGAACGGAAAGGTTCTCGGATTTGTTTGCTAACAGTTTGTCAATAAGCCAGACAGAGTATCTGCAAAGGGATGTCCCATTGGTTATTCTGGATATTGACTTGGGGTCGTCCACTGACGATTTGTTTGCGCTGCAAATGCTCTGTAGATATGCGGATGAGTCTAAATGTAAGATTCTTGGAGTAATATGTGACCGAGTTGGTGAGAACAACGGGATGATGGCAGACTTGATGCTTAATTATTATGGGCACCCGGAAGTACCTGTAGGTGTTGAGAGAAACTCCCCCAAGGCAAATTGTTTCATTGATTATTGTACAGAGGTGGGTGATAGTTCTATACTAATGCATTATCAGGCTATGGGTTATAAAGTTACTTCTATTCCAGAGGAGCGTCCTGATGGATGGGTTTTGTATCGTAGGCTGTTGTCTCAGGCTCCTGATAACAGTGTTGATATAGTTTGTTTGGGATTTATGACGACGCTAAGTCATTTGATGAATTCCAAACCGGATACAATTTCCTCTCTTTCCGGGGTCGAGTTGGTTGAACGAAAGGTGAAAAAGATTTATGTCATGGGTTCGAAGTTAACAGCGGTGAGTCTTAATGGAAAGATTGGGTATAACTTGGGGAATCCAAATTCCCTTTTTGTAGACACGGTTTTCCGGTTGCTTCCAGAAACGATAGAAGTCGAGTTTTCACCAAGTCAAGTAGGGAAGTATATTGGCAGATATGAGAACGATAGTGTGCTGCATGACATCGCTGATCATAGAAATCCTATCTATCAAGTTTACAAAAATTTCACTGTGGATTCGGGACAATATATGTGGGATGTTCTTCCAGTAATACAATGCGTGGAAGGGGATGGGTTGTTTCGTATGTCTGAGCGGGGAAGGGTTCGTGTGATATTTGATGGAGTGGATGGGAAAAACGACAGGTTGGAATTTGTACCTGACCGCAACGGGCGTGTGCGTTTTCAATATATACCGTTTGGCTGGACGGCGACGGACAGGGTTAGGTTTAGGAACGAGGTGCTGGGCAGGATTAGGGATTCTTATTGACGTTTAGGTTCCGGTGATGGGCGAAGAAAAAGGCCGGCAGAGGTTCTGTCGGCCTGGAAATGGGTGTTTAGTGATTGATGTTAGCGAAGCGGGAGAGAAACTCCATCGAGCTTGATTTGGACTAAGGAGTCGCCTTGATAGACCAGTTTTAGGGAGAAAAAGGGTTGGTTGGGGTTCATGAGGAGGCGGAGGAAGATTTTGTCGCCTTCCCAGAGGTTGAGGTCAAAGAGGCGCTGTTTGTCGACCCATGCCAGTTGTCCCTCGTTGCAGTCGGTTTGAGTGCCGGTCCATTCGGTGGCAGTGAAGAGGTGCATGTATTCGCAGGGCCAGATGTCGCTGACAAAGGTCACAATGCCGCGGTATTGCCATCGAAGAATCTGTAGACCGGTTTCCTCTTTTACTTCGCGCAGCATACATTCGTCAGGGCTTTCATCGCCTTCGCATTTACCCCCCACGCCAATCCATTTGCCGTGGGAGGCATCCTGCTCTTTTTTTATGCGGTGAAGCATGAGGTATTGGTTGTCGCGCTCAAGATAGCAAAGTGTTGTTTGTTTCATTGGGGAGTGTTGTTAAGGGGGTTGATTTGTGGGTGCGGTTGGCATACCATTCGTAGACGATGGGTATGACGAAGATGTTGAGTAGGGTAGAGGTGATGAGTCCGCCAAGGACTACTACGGCCATGGGGGCTTGGATTTCGTTGCCGGGATGGTCGGCGGCGAGAATCATGGGTACGAGCGATAGGGCGGTAGTGAGGGCGGTCATGATGATGGGATTGAATCTGTCGATTGAACCTTGAACGATGCGCTGGCGAAGCAGGGACTTGTCAATGGTAGCGGAATCGCTGTCTTGCATCCGTTGTGCGTCAGGCTGGCAGTAGACTTGATATTTTGCAATGAGGAGTATGCCGTTGCGGGTGGCAATACCGAAGAGGGTGATGAAGCCGATGATGGCAGGGATACTGAGGCTGCCGGGGCCGAGCCAGACGGCGAGAACGCCGCCGATGAGGGCGAGGGGAAGGTTGAGAAGTACGATGAGGGAGAGGGAAAGGCTGCGGAATTCGGTGTAGAGCAGGAGGTAGATGATGGCAAGGGCAAGGATGAAGACGAGGACGAGGGTTCGGGTTGCGGTGCGGGCACTTTCGAATTGACCGCCATATTCGATGCGGTAGCCTTCGGGTAGTTTGATTTTGGAGTCGACGGCACGTTTGATGTCGTTGACGACACCAATGGCATCACGGCCGCTGACGTTGGCCGAAACGACGAGTTTGCGCTGAACGTTCTCGCGCGAGATGGTGTTGGGACCGCCTACCGAGACTATGTCAGCAACCACCCCGAGGGGGACTTTGGTACCGTTGTAGGTGTCGATGAGGGCGTCCTTGACATCGTTGACAGTGAGGGTGTCGTTGGCGAATTGTTGTTTCAATACGAGGTCGAAACTACGTTGACCCTCATATACTTCACCGATTTTATAGCCGTTGAACGCCGACTCGACAAAGCGGTTGAACTGCTGCATGGTGATGCCGTATTGGGCAAGCATGTCGCGGTTGGCACGGACTTGGAGCTGAGGGGTCTCGGTTTGCTGTTCGACATTCACGTCGACAAGGCCTTCGATGCCGTCTACGGCAGATTTAATTTGACTGCCGATGGAGTAGAGCCGACTGAGGTCGGTGCCGAATACTTTGATGGCGATGGTGGCTTGGGTTCCGCTGACCATGTGGTCGATGCGGTGGCCTAAAGGCTGTCCAACGCTGGTGACAACGCCGGGGATGGCAGCTAGGCGGGCACGTACGTCGGCAAGGAAGGCTTCTTTGTCGCGCTTGTCGAGTTGGAAGTTGACATCGATTTCGGCGCCGTTGGTGGCTTGCGAATGTTCGTCGAGTTCTCCACGGCCAGTGCGACGGGAGGTGGCGGTTACCTCGGGTATGGCAAGCAGTTCCTGTTCAATCAGATTGCCAAGTTTGTTGCTTTCTTCAAGAGAAATGCCGGGTTTGGCAACTGCGGCAATGGTGAGAGAGCCTTCGTTGAATGAGGGGAGGAAGTCGCGTCCGAGGGTAAAGAGGACGGCAATAGCGGCAACCAGCAGGACGAGTGTGGAGACGACCACGGGGATGCGATGGGCGAAGGTCCACTGCAAGGCGCGACGGTAGCCCTTGGCAAGCCAAGAGGAAATCCAGCTGTCTTTCTGGCGACGGTTGAGGTAGGTTTCGTGCGAGAGCAGCAGTTTGCAGAGCAGGGGGGTGAGTGTCATGGCCACGAGGAGCGACATGAAGAGGGAGACGAGATAGGCAATGCCAAGGGGTTTTAGCATGCGACCCTCAAGACCGTCGAGGAAGAAGAGGGGCACGAAGGTTATCATGATGATAAGCGTGGCATGGATGATGGAACTTCTAATCTCGGAAGAGCCGCGGAAGACGACGTTGTAGGCGGTGTCGCGCTGATTGGGAGGTAGACTATGGTTTTGACGCAGTCGTTTGTAGACGTTTTCGACATCGATGATGGCATCGTCGACAAGCGAACCAATTGCGATGCACATGCCACCGAGGGTCATGGTATTAATTTCCAATCCCATGAGATAAAGGCAGAGAACTGTGCCCAACAACGAGAGGGGGATGGAAATGAGGGAGATGAGGGTGGTGCGGAAACTGCCGAGAAAGAGGAACAGAATGATGATTACGAAGAAGGCACCTTCGAGGAGGGCTTTGCCCACATTGCCGACAGAAGACTGGATGAAGTCAGCCTGACGGAAGATGTGGGTGTTCATCATGACGTCGGGAGGTAGGGTTTTCTGGATGTTTTGAAGGTTGGCTTCAATTTTCTCAGTCACCTTGAGCGTGTTGATGTTGGGTTGTTTGGAGATAGAGAGGATAATGGCGGGGGAGGCGTTGCAGGAGGCATAGCCGAGTCGTGGGGAGGAGCCTACGCGGACTTCTGCCACATCGGAGAGGCGGACGGGATTGCCGTTGTGCATGGCGACGAGGGTGCGGCCAAGTTCATCGACATCACTACTGCGGGCTATGCCGCGGAGAGCATACTCGTTGCCATAGTCGCGGATAACACCACCTGTGGAATTGGCACTGATGTCCTTGCCCAGAGATTCGATGTCGGCCATGGAAATGCCGTAGGCCTGCATTTTGATAGGATTGGCAAGGATTTGGTACTGCTTGTAGTCGCCGCCGATGATAGTGACTTGGGACACGCCGCCGGTGCCGAGGATGGCGGGTTTGACAACCCATTCGGCAAGGGTGCGGAGTTCCATCATTGATGTGACGGGGTTGGTGGCTGCGGTGTCGAGTTGTAGACTGACGAAGAGGATTTCACCCATGACACTGCTCTGGGGGGCAAGGACAGGGGTGATACCTTCAGGTAGTTGTTCGGTGAGAGTAGTGAGTTTCTCGCTGACTATTTGGCGGGCACGGAAGACGTCCATACCCCAATCGAATTCGACAAAGACGAAACTGCATCCTTGAAGAGAGGTGGAACGGACGCGACGCACATTGGTGGCACCGTTGACGGCAGTTTCTATAGGGAAGGTGACGAGGCGTTCGACCTCTTCGGGGGCCATGCCGACAGCATCGGTCATGACCACTACCTGGGGGGCAGTGAGGTCGGGGAAGACGTCGATGTCGGTGCGGTTGGCTGACCACAGTCCGGCGACAATAAGAAGGATTGCGGCCAGAAGGATGAAGAGCTTGTGGTCAAGGCTGAATTTTATTATTTTGTTGAGCATAACGTAATTACAATTTTATAGTTCTATGGCAGCGAGCTGCAAGTGAAGTTGCTCCAACTCGTAGGCAATGGAGATGATGCGCAACTCGACAGAATAATAGTAGTCGACTTGAACTAGATACTGTTCAAGAGAGATTTCTCCTGCTTCGAGTGCTTTGTCGAGCAGGACAATCTGGGGAATCTGTGAAGTGCCGTCGACTGAGGTGGTGCCACGGAACTTTTGCGGAGCGGGGTCGGTTTCGTGGAGCCCGATGTTCTGCAAAAGGGAGCGGCGGAGGTTGTTGACATTGCGCCAAAGGCCTTCTTGACGGTGGAACATGCAGCGAAGCTCGGTGAAGCGGCGGATGCGCTCTGACTCAAATTCGTCACGGGCGGCTTGGTAGGCAAGATTGGCGGCTTTGACAGAACGCTGTTGGCTCCAGATGGGGATTGACACCCCTACTTTGATGCCACGAAATGCTTCGTTGGCAAGATTTTCAGAGGCATAGCCCAGAGAGACGGAAGGGAGCCATAGGGATCGGCTGAGGTCGAGTTGCTGGCGGGTGGAGAGTACTTGATTATTTAGCTGTTGAAGTTCGGGGTCGTTCATTTCCAAGGGTTCATACCATTGTTCGAAGAAGGAAAATACGTTGATGTCTGGGAACGTGTCGACAAAGAACTGGTAGTTTTCTATGCCGGTAAGGATGCCGAGGTGGCGGTAGTAGTGGTCTCGCTGCATGTTGACTTCGGATGTGATGGACTGTGTTTGGGCGAGGTTAATTTGGGAGGTATTGTACTCAATCAAAGTGCAATCGCCTTGTTCATAACGTTTTTGATAGATTTGGGCGATGCGGATGGCGGCCTTATTTCGGCGTTCGTTTATCTCGCTTACAGCGTTGTAGTATATAATATCAGCACAGCATAGTTGAGCCTCGAGTAGTGTAGCCTGGCGCAGTTCGAGGTAGCTGAGTGTGGCAGCCTTCTCGGTGAGGTCGCGCAGGCGGGCGCGACGAACGAGGACTGATGGCATTTCAAAAGACTGGCTGACGCTGAGATCCCAACGGTTGCCGATGGAGGTGGGGTCGCCTTTGAAAAATGCGGCAGAGACAGTTGGGTCAGGCAGCAAAGCACCGACATGGGCTTGGAGTTGCGATGCCTCGGACTTCTTTCTTGCGGCAAGGAGCAAGGGGTTGTTTTCTTCGACATCTTTCAGCACGGAAGCGAAATGCACCTGGGCAAAAGCCGACTGGGAGGAGAGGAGGAGCACTATGAGCAGGAGGAGGCCGGAAGGACGAAGACGGCAGTTGTCTGCGACGTTATGGGCGATACGGTTGCCACTACACACCAGTGACGGTGATGAATTATGGTTAAAGCTTATCATATCAGTATCGGGTATTAATGATTAATGGACATGGCCTGCATGAGGGTCGAGCGCGGCGGAATTTTGAGCCAGACGCACCATGGCGGCACCGTGGGTGACGACGGTCTCGCCTTTGGAAAGACCTGAGCGGATTTCGGTACGGATGCCGTCGGTGGCACCGATGGAGACAAGACGTTTGTCGTATTCGTCACCGTGGATTTTTACGAAAACGAAGAAGCTGCCCATTTCTTCGACCAGAGATTCGTTAGGGACAGAAATGACAGGTTGGGAAGAACGGGTGACGATGTAGGCGGTTACGAAGGTTCCAGAGATGAGCTGGTGGGTGTTGCGGATGCGGAAGGTGACGGGAATCAAGGGGCAGGCAGCATCGGTTGATTTGCCGTAGGAGACCCAGTTGGTGCCGGAAGAGCCAAGGGAGACCGCAGTGTCAATGCCGGGGATTCGGACATTCACTCCGGTGATGTTTTTAAGCCAAGGATAGTAGCGGGGTTGGACTTCGGCACGGAGTTGGAGGTCACGGTTTTGGGAGACGGTAACGACAGAATGGCCAGCCTCGACATAGGCACCATTGGCGACATCGATGCTACGGACATAGCCACTGATGGGAGCCCGGACAATGGCACCTTTGGCGGAGAAATTGCCCTTGAGGTTGTCGTAGGCAGCCTTGGCGGATTCGTAGGTGGCGCGGGCCTGCTCTAAATCGGCTTGGGAGACAATATGGTCTTCGGCAAGTTTGCATTTGCGTTCGTAGGCCGACTTGGCAGCGCGGTACTGTGCTTCGGCCTCTTTGACTTTGACGCTGATATTGGCTTCTGCCATGCCGCTGCTTTCGATTTCGAAGAGGGACTGACCGGCCTTGACAGCGTCACCTTCCACGAGCGAGGAATTGACATAACGGATTATTCCCGATGCCGTTGCTGCAGCCTGCCGTTCGTCGCCCTGAGAGGGGAGCACCTGCGCGGTGGTCTTGATAATCTGACCAAGCGGAGCAGGGGAGAGGGTTTCAAGTTGGAGACCTATTTTTTTTGCTTGTTCGGAAGAGAATATGACGACATTTTCACCATGATTGTGCTGGTGGTGGTCGAGGTCATGGTCGTGATTGTGTGCATGGTCATGCTCATGATTGTGTTCATGGTCATGACTGTGCACTTGGGCATGTTCGTGGTCATGGTCATGCACTTCGGAGTGACATGAGATGATAAGTCCTAATGACAGGATAATGGATATGGGGATTGCTATTTTTTTCATAATTGTAATATTCCCTGACGGGAGATTTAATGTATTTACTGGTTAATTGCCATGGGCTTTGCCTACGGCTAAGTCTGCATAGACCCTAATGATTGTCTTGATACAGAAGAAATATAATGAGTGGAATCCGCCGGATGTCAACAACAGGCGGGAGCGTCGGAAGGAGGCGCACGGAGTGCAGTAGAGGCCAGAAAAGGAGGCTGGCCAAAGAACAATTCCCTTTCGTAGACAAGTGGGACGACAGGGACAGGAATGGGTTGCTGGGGCGTGACGGTAACAGGGATGATGAAGAGCGACAGAGCATAGACCACGTTGTTGCCGCCATAGGGGGATGCAGGTACCCATTGCAGATGGTTGTTGTCGTCTTTAGTGCTGAGCACCAAATGGGACAACATTTCTGCCAATTTGCATGTAGAATAGGGATGATGGGAATGGTGGTTCTGCTCGTGGGGAAAATCGTGATGGCTGCAATCACAATGGCAGGCTACTTCGCATTCGTAAATCAACCCCTGCCCTTCACAATCGTGGTGGTGGTGCGGCACAAAGGCATGCAACAAAATGATTGCACAAGCCAGAGATACCAGTATTTTTGCAAGCAGTTGCTTCATAACGAATGGATTGCATCTATTTCCGACTATCCCAGAAATTATTCCTTGATTTGCAAAGATACAAAAAATTAATTGAATAGGTAAAAAAGGAGACGTTCTGCCCCGTATTTTGTCAGAGTATGGTCGGGTTGAAAACCCAGATGAAGAAGGTTTTTGACGCTGGCGTGGTTGTGGGGTGATGCTGTGGCGCAGAGAAGACTAATGCCGAGTTTCCGGGATTCCTGAATGATGTGCTGACCCAAAAGAACTTGGAGGTGCTGTCCCCGCCATTGGGGACGGACGATACAGATTTTGAAGTTGGCGGAACAGTATGGAGAGGCGTCAATGGAGGAGAGCAGTGGGGCGAGACTCTCGCCGTCGTCAGGGGCGGAGCGGTAAAGAACGGCGAAACCTGCAAGTTCCTTATCGTCCCAAGCTCCGAGGCAAAGATGAGGAGGCAGAAGGCATTGACGCCACATAGATGGGGTGTTACGTCGCAGCAGGTCGGGGCGTTCGAGAGACGCGATGGCTTCCTGCTCGATGGCAAGTAATTGATCCAGATGCTCCAATCCTAAGGGAGATATGTTGAATGTCTGAGGCATGGGGGATTATTTATTGAGGTAGTTTGCCCACCATTGGTCGGTGTTGACCAGCCATAGGGAGCAGTCGTTTCGTCCTTGGATGTTCGTGGCCACGGCATCGACAGCTTTTGCAGACACTTTGCGTGTTACGTTGCTCCAAAGAATCAGGACGGTGTAGCGACGAAAAGACTTGAGGGAAGGGAGTATGCGGGTGTAGTTGCTGAGTGTCATGGATTCCTTGTTGTGAGGCACGACCACGGTAGGGGATGGGGGAAAGTGGTCGAAAGAGTGGTAGTTGTTCCAATTGAATTGAAAGAGTCCCGATTGAGTGTAGCAGTTGATGTGGTAAAACAGAAGCGAGTCGCCGTCGAAATATAGTATCTGAACTGGTTGTCCACGATGCTGCATCATGGTGCTGTCGAGGTCGAGTCGGATGAGACTATCCTGTTGCCCGATGGAAGCAACAATTTGACGGCAAGAGACTTTGCGCTGACTTTCGACAAGAAAAGACTGCACTTCGGTGTCGCGATATTCTTTAATCTCGTTGATGCCGAAAGCAGTCTTGACAATCAAAGAACATCCTGCCGTCAACAATAAGGATGACAGCAGGATGCCCACAATGATTTTTCTTGCCATAAAAAGGATTATTTCAGGTAGTATTCAACCGTTGTGACTACTCTGACTTTCTTGACCTGAGGGGTGTTCTCGTCGAGGTCTTCAACCTCGAAATAACCTTGGGAGGCGGTGCGCATTTTGCCGATACGGCTATGGCTGTTCTTGGCAAACTCGTCGGCAGCAGCGCGGGCGTTCTCAAGACTTTCGGCGATCATGGCAGGTTTGATGTCGTTGAGACCCAGATACTGATAATCGGCCCAGCTGTTGGCCAGGATGTTCTGGTTTACGAGGTCGGTTTCCAGAGTCTGTTGCAGTTTGCGCACCAAGTCAAGATTTTTGGTGAACACGGTGACGGTCTGGTTGGCGACATAGCGATAACTGACTTGAGAGACGTTGTTGGAATACATGTAGCGGTCGTCGTAACTGGCGTTGGCAACCTTGATTTCGTCGGATTTGAAGCCAGCTTCGGTCAGCTTGCTGACAATGATGTCGTTGTTTCGGCGTACGATGGTGCGGAGGTCGGCGAGGGAGTTGTCTTTCTCGGAATAGCTGATGCGCCAAACCACTCGGTCGGCAGGGACTTCCTTCTCGCAGAGGCCGCGGACTTTCACGGTGTCGTCGTAGGATTTCAGCGTCTTGACTGTGAAAATCAGGGAAATACCTAAAACCACGGCTGCCAGAACTATGGCACCGCCTTGAATCATGTTCTTTTTGAACGGGATGCTCTTTCCTTTCATAGTATTAGTTGTTTTGTATAAGGTTATTAATGAATTATGGCTTAGTTATTGTTTTGCAATTCTGTTGTTGCCGGTTATTTGGTTTGAGTAAGGATTCCGTCGAGGAAGCGGTAGGTGTGGATTTCGGTGCGGTTGATGTTGTTGTAAGACAGGATTTCGGGGTATCCATCGCCGTCGGTATCCTTTAGTTCAAGGAGGTCGAAGGGAAGTTTGTAGAGGCACCATGGACCGTCCTGCATTGCTGCATCATAGGGGTATGTGATATACCAGATCTCAGCTCCATAGGTGGAGGAGTTGTCGGCAGTTTTAATGAAATAGACAGTGTAATCCTTGTCCAGATGGACTGTATCCAGATGTATCTGGTCTTGGTCATTACGGATATAATGAGTGTTGCCAGTTGCGATAAGTTCTTGCATCTCATCGCCATAATCCATTTCCAGCAGGCAGTGGCCATTACCTTCGAATAGTTTTAAGGCGGCATTTGAACTTAATTTATAGCATCCTGTCAGGGACATCGACTCTTTGCAGAGCACGTCGGTAGTTGTATCAGTTACTTGAATAGTGGCTTCATCTTTAAGATTGTTATTGCATCCCGCCACCAGAAAGGCTGCCACTGTGATAAGAAAAATCTTTTTCATGCCTGTAATAACGCGGTCTCCAAATAAATATTGCATTCTTCTTGTGATCTCGTGCGATATTTTGAGTGTGGGAATGCTCTCTTCCCAGAATGACACGCAATTGTGCAAGTGAAAACAAAAAAGAGCCGCTTGCGCAGCTCTTTTATTGTTTAAGTTAGGCCTGACCTCGGAGACAGTGAGAGGAGACCTTGGCGAGAATCAATTATTCGGCGTTGATGACGGCTTTGTGGACGGCGTTCCAGCCAGCAGCGTTGATGCCCCAGTTGTTGGTGGAGTTTTTGTTGCCATTGATTCTAACCTTGCTTCTTTTTACTTTTTTATTGGCGTTGATACCCATAATATTATTAATTTTTATTGTTTAACTTCTTGATTGAATGGATGTAAGGCAATGTCTTGCATCCGTAAAAGATTCTGCAAAATTACGAAGATATTTTGATATACGCAACTTTATTTTGTGACAAGAGGTGTTTTTTTTCGTTTGAACTCTTGCTAATTGGGAAAAAATGGTTATCTTTGCAATTTGAAAAATAGTGCTGAACAGCAGTATTAGAATGTAAAATAATTTATTAAGAATATGAAAAAATCAGCGATTGTAATCTTGGCCGTGGTAGGCCTATTGGTAGTCTGCTTCCTTTGGGGTGTAGGCATTAACAACAAACTTGTGAATACCGAAGAGAATGTATCGTCGGCATGGGGTCAGGTTGAGAACGCATACAAGCGTCGTGCCGACCTTATACCGCAGTTGGTTGCCACCGTTCAGGGTGCTGCCAATTATGAGAAAGGTACGCTGACCGAAGTAATTGAGGCCCGTGCTAAAGCCTCTTCAGTTCAGGTGGACGCCAATAATTTGACTGAAGCCAATGTTGCCCAGTTCCAAAAAGCACAGGATGCTCTGTCGGGAGCCTTGGCTCGTGGCATCAATGTAGTTGTAGAGCGTTATCCTGAATTGACGGCAACCCAAGGTTTCCGTGATTTGCAGGTGCAGCTTGAGGGTACCGAGAACCGCATTGCAACGGAGCGCGGTCGATTCAACGAGGCTGTGAATGCCTATAACAAGATGTTACGCCGTTTCCCGAACAATATTATTGCAGGGATTTGCGGATTTGAGAAGAAGGGGTATTTCACCGCCCCGGAGGGCAGCGAAGAGCCTGTAGAGGTGAAATTTGATTTCTAATGAAGAGATTGATTTTTTTGATACTCCTGTTGCCGGCATTGATATTGCCGGCACAGGATTTATGGTGTCCGGAACCAACCAATAGGTTGGTGAATGATTATTCAGGTATGCTGTCGGAGGAGGAGCGCGAGTCGTTGGAACAGCGTCTTGTGACTTTCGATGACAGTACGTCGAACCAGATTCTTGTTATCATTACACCGACGTTGCATGGTTGCGAGATTATGGAACTGGGCACCCGTATCGGAACGACTTGGGGCGTAGGGCAGAAGGATTTGAAGAACGGCTTGGTAATACTTATCAAGTCGAAGACGGAAGAGGAACCTTACGGCGATGTGGCTTTGGTGCCCGGATACGGCCTCGAGGGTGCATTGCCAGATGCGTTTTGCAAGCATATTATTGATGACCAGATGATAGAGCCGCTGGGCAACGGTGATTATTATAAGGCTCTGACGGATGCATTGGATGTGATAGAGCCTGTTTGCAGAGGCGAGTACAGTTATGCCGACTATAAGGAGGAGGAACTTCAGGCATTGTGGTTCTTTCTTGGTTTCATGCTGCTGGCAGTGGTTCTGCTTGTGCTGGCTCACCGCTACAACAAGAAGCATCCACATGACAATAACGGCGATCATTTTTCGGGTGGGTCGAACCGCGGTTCGGGTCCCTATTGGGGAGGTTTTGTTTTCCCGCGTGGTGGTGGCTCCTCGTGGGGCGGCGGCTTTGGCGGCAGCTCAGGTGGTTTTGGGGGGTTCGGCGGCGGCAGTTTTGGTGGTGGCGGAGCTCACGGCCGTTTCTGATTCAGTTTAGATTTTTTTTGTTGCCAGCGGCAGAACAATGTTTGTTTTGCCGAGTTGGTTGCGTATAGTTATTTAGAGAAAAGAAATGTGGCCGCAACGAAAGTTGCCGCGGCCACATTGTTATAGGTGACAGAGTATTGTCGTTGGTCAGGCTTCGAGGTGCTCTTTGCGAAGCAAGTCGTTGACAGTTTTGACAGGATTGAAGGTGGCGAGGGGTACTTCGACGAAGAGAGTAATCCAGTTTGCCATGGCACCGTTCCAAAGACCAGGCAGCTCCTGAGATTTGAGGACAGTGGCACCTTTGCTCTTTTTGCTGATGAAGCCAGTGGCAGGGTCGATGAACTGGCGGAGGTTGAAGTAGCGTCCTTTGTAGTTCTTGGTAGCGCAGACGAGGTCGACAGGATTGAAATGGGTGGCACTTGCAAGAATGGCTTCCTGCTGGGGATTGGAACGGTTGATTTGAGCCGTTTCGACTATTTGCAGGCTTGTGACGCCTTGAGTGTTGCGAGTGTAGAAGGGACCACCACCGGGTTCTCCTTGGTTTTTTACCATGCCGCAAACGCGGATTGGACGGTCGAGCAAGCGGTGTAGTGTCTGGACTTGCTGATTGGTATCGAGGGTGTTGTAGTTGTCGGGCAGTTGGGTGTGGAGTGTGTTTTGGAGGTAATGCTCGATTTCTTTGAGTTGACGAGGCGTAGCCTTGTGGTCGAGGAGGTTGAGGTATTTAAAGCACTGATCCTGGAGCTCGAGCAGTAGGCCTGCGAGGACTTTTTTGTATACGATGGTGGTGTGCTTCATCCAGTCGGGCACAACGTTGTCGATGTTTTTGATAAAGATGAGATCGGCGCGTTGTTCGTTTAGGTTCTCGATAAGAGCACCGTGGCCGCCAGGACGGAAGATGAGGCGACCTTGTTCATCGCGGACGGGGTTGTTCTGTTCGTCGACGGCGATGATGTCGGTGTAGTGCTTCTGTTCGGAGAAGGAGATATTGAGCTTGACGTGGAAGGCGTCTTCGTAATAACGTTTTACTTCGCTGATTTTCTTGCGGAAGAGTGCGCGGTGTTCGGGAGAGACAGTGAAGTGGAGGTTGACTGTGCCGTCGGACATGCGAGCGTATTCGGCTCCTTCAACGATGTGTTCTTCGAGAGGGGTGCGCTGAAGATGGCCGTAGCGATGGAATTTGAGTAGACCTTTGGGGAGGTTGCCGTAGCCAAGGTATTGTTCTTTCAGAAGAAAGTTGATGACAGAGGAGAAGTCTCCGCGGTCCATGTAGTCGCCGAAATCTGCATGGTGCTTTTCCATGCAAGCGACGAGATCGTCGAAGAAGGCGAAGGTACGGATTTTCTCGATGAATTGTTTAACGGAAGGGTGCTCCTTCTCGATGTTGTAGTCGAGGCCGAAGTAGGTGGCGGTAAAGGAGTAGAGATCCTTAAACATGCGGGTGGCTGCACCGGAGGCTGGTACAAATTTGAGGATTTTCTTTCCGGCGGATGCTTGCTTATAGGAAGAAACGTAGTGGTTGATGGCGTTGTCATCCATACGCATGATGCCGCCATTTTCGACAGTGGCGGCATCAATAAGTTCTGTTTTGGGGAAACCTTTGCGGAAGTTCTCAATTTGGGCAGCTACAGCCTCTTGGGTCAGGCCGAGGTCGGCAATTTGTTTGAGGTCGGCATTTGAAAACTTGGTGTTCATGATGGAGGTTGATTTGTGTTAAAGTTCTTGGAAGTCGGCTCGTCCAAGGGTTTTGTCGCCAGTAACTTTGACGGAGGTGGCTACCACTTCACCGGGTTTGAGGCGGACGGAGCGTTCGCCTTGGCGGTAGTAGTATTTGTGGTTAACTGTGTCGGGTTCGTCAATGCGGGCAAGGATGGTGAAGATGGCAGGAGCGGCGAGTTTGGTGCGGGCAACACCGGAGGCATCGCATTGTGTGATAGTATCAATAGTGCCAAATACAGGGTTGTCTGGGTTATCCGGGTTGTTTTTAATATACCGAACCCTAATCCATGCACCTGGAGCAGGCATGTTGTCCTTCTTGGAATCTAATACAGTGACTTCAAGATAGCACCAGGTGTCTTTATCGCATGAACTTAGAACAGTAGCGGATAATACGCTGATTAACAGAAGGCCGATAAACGGCAGAACTTTTTTCTTCATAAAATTTTCTTTTATTTTGTGATTATATGAATTTTTTTGACTAATTTTGCATCTGCAAAGATAGTAAAAAAACACGGTATGATAACAAAAAAAATTTGTTTTATAGTAGTTTTCTTGTCGTTTCTTTTTGGTGCGAATGCGCAAAAGATTGACAAACAGGGAGGAAACACAGATAAAGTATATTATGTAAAAATTGAGACGGCGTATGGGGATATTGTCGTGAAATTGTATAACGAGACCCCTAAACACCGTGATAATTTTTTAAAATTGGTAAAAGAAGGTACGTATGACGGAGTGCTTTTCCACAGGGTTATCCAGAACTTTATGATACAGGGTGGTGACCCGAATTCACGTAACGCTAAGAAGGGGGAGATGCTCGGGAACGGCGAATTAGGGTACACGTTGCCGGCTGAGTTTGTACCATCGCTGTATCACAAGAAAGGTGCTTTGGCTGCAGCACGTCAGGCAGACCAGGTGAATCCCGAGAAGCGTTCGTCATCGTGCCAGTTTTATATAGTTCAAGGTGAAAAATGGGATGCAGAGAAACTGAAACGTGTGGAGACCGGCATGGGCAAGAGTTTCACCAAAGAACAGGCAGAAGTGTACGCCACATTGGGTGGGACACCATTTTTGGACGGTGACTATACGGTATTCGGCGAAGTGGTAGAAGGACTTGAAGTTGTGGACAAGATCGCTGCCGTGGCATGCGGGCCGATGAATCGTCCATTGGAAGATGTGAAAATGAAGATGACTATAATTGAGAAATGAATACACTAAAAGACAAAATTCAGGCCTATATTGATGATATTCAGGCCACCAGCATTGAAAATTTCCAGAACAAAGCCGCGGATGTAGAGATGTTCCGCGTGAAGTATCTGGGCAAGAAAGGTGTGATAAGTGAGCTCTTCGAGCAGTTTAAGTCGATACCCAACGAAGAAAAAAAGGATATCGGCAAGGCTCTCAATATGTTGAAAACGGCTGCCGTGGGTAAGATTGAGGAGTTTAAGTCGTTTGTAGAGGAGCACAGAGAGCAGGAAAGTACGAACGATTTGACTATGCCTACCGATTTCTCAGAGTTGGGAAGCCGACATGTGTTGTCGGTGGTGATGAATGAGATTGTTGACATTTTTGCCCGCATCGGGTTTACTGTGGCAGATGGTCCTGAGATTGAGGATGACTATCATGTTTTCTCGGCTTTGAATTTTGCCCTCGACCACCCCGCACGAGATATGCAGGACACTTTCTTCGTAGAGAAGGATCCAGAGGTTAACAAGCCGACGGATGTACTGCTCCGCACCCATACCTCGGGAGTGCAGGTCAGGGTGATGGAACGCCAGAAACCGCCCATCCGTGTTATTATGCCGGGACGTGTGTTCCGCAACGAGGCCATCAGTGCCCGCGCCCATTGCATATTCCATCAAGTGGAGGGATTGTATGTCGACAAGAAAGTTTCTTTTGCTGATTTGAAGCAGACCTTGCTGTATTTTGCAAAGGAGATGTTCGGCGAGCAAACTCAGATACGTCTCAGACCTTCGTATTTCCCGTTTACAGAGCCTTCTGCAGAGATGGATATTTCCTGCGGAATATGTGGCGGAAAAGGCTGTAATATCTGCAAGGGTACTGGCTGGCTGGAGATTCTTGGATGTGGCATGGTTGATCCCAATGTGTTGAAAGCAAGTGGTATAGATCCGAATGAATACACTGGCTTCGCTTTTGGTATGGGAGTTGAACGCATGGCTATGCTGAAGTATCAGGTGCGCGATCTGCGTCTGTATTTCGAGAACGATCTTCGTTTCCTGAAGCAGTTTGACACGATTGTGTGACGAGCTGTGTTTTCTGTTGTGGACAAGTTGTGATTTGCGAGGGTGCCGTATGTGTGGCTCATGGTTTGGAGCTCTTGGATGGCACCCTTGGGAGGTCTTGAGGGAAGGGTGAACCAATTGGCAAGTTATGACGAAAGTGCCTAGTTAGCAATAGTTAGCAATTATGAGCAAAATTACACTTAACGGGATGCATTTTTATGCTTTCCACGGATGCTTTGCCGAAGAACAGGCAATCGGTACCCATTTCTGTTTGGATGTGTCGTTTGAGACGGATACGAGCAAGGCTCAATTGTCTGATAACATAGAAGATACGGTTAGCTATTTGGATGTTTATCAAGAAGTGAAGCGGCAGGTAGAAAGGCCGTCGCATTTGTTGGAGCATGTGGGGGAGCGCGTGTGCGAAGCTTTGCTGGACAGTTTTCCAGCAATAGAGCGTGTGTGGGTAAAAGTTTGCAAACTCAATCCTCCGTTGGGGGGACAGTTGGAGTCGGTGTCGGTAGAGATTACAAAAGACCGGACTCAGTGAAACTGTAATATCCAGGTTTCCCTTCGGGCAGTATTCCCACAACAAGATGTTCGATTAATTTGACGGACAATATTTTGCCAGCATCTGAGATGCGTTGGGTGAGTTCTTTGTCGGCCTGGCTCGGGCGGAGGTTTCCAGAGGGATGGTTGTGAGCTACAGCAACGGCTACAGCATTGTGTTCCAATGCTGCACGGAAGATTACCCGAAGGTCGACAGTGGTTTGAGTGATTCCGCCCATGCCGATACGTTGTTTCCAGATAACTTTGTTGCGTTGGTTTAGATATACCGCCCAAAACTCTTCGGTGGGGAGATCCATGATTGTGGGGGCGATGTAGTGGAAGAGGTCATCGCTATTTTTGATGATATGCTCCTGATTTTCGTTCACTTCTTTCAGCATTCTGTTGCCTAGTTCGAGGGCGGCGAGAATGGTGACGGATTTTGCCATTCCTAGACCTTTGTTGTATTTCTGTAAATCAGTTATTTCCATACGTGCGAGGTCGGAGAGGCGGTTGTTTGATTGCTGCAGGATTTTTTTAGCAAGGTCGATGGCGCTAGCACCTTTGATGCCGGTGCGCAGGAGTATGGCGATAAGTTCACTGTCGGTTAGACTTTTTTTGCCGTGAGCGAGCATCTTTTCGCGTGGTCGGTCTTCTTCTGCCCATTGAGTGATGGGTATGCTTTTAGAGCTGTCGAGGTCGTTAATGTAGTTCATCGGATTTTTTTTTTGCAAAAATACGGCTTTTTTTGGAAAAATGCTTGTTGTGTCGATAAAATTTGTTATCTTTGCATATTCAAAATGTGTAATAACTAATTAAAACTTTAACACGTAAGATATGCAGAATAAAGGACTTATTAGATTTCTTACATGGGCATTTGTCTTAGTATGTTTGTATCAATTGTCGTTCACTTTTGTTACAAGCAGGGTTGAGAAGAACGCAGAAAAAGCGGCAAAGGCCTATGTTGAGGGTACGACAGCGCAAAATTTAATTGCCACCAAATCTCATGGTGACGCACTGTATGCTCAAACACTCAAAGACTCACTTTTGATAGCCCGTGAGGCTCAGTACCTCGATTCAATGGCTACCGAAAAAGTCTATCTCGGTTACACCTATCGTCAGTGCCAATCTCGAGAGATAAACCTTGGCCTTGACCTGAAGGGCGGTATGAATGTAATGCTTGAGGTTTCGACCGTTGATGTGGTTCGTGCCCTGGCAGACCATACCGAAGATTCCGTTTTCAATAAAGCCATCGACATGGCTGTGGCAACACAGAAAAAGACCACAAACAGAGATTTTGTGTCGCTTTTCTATGACGCTATCCGCGAGGTGAACCCCGATGTTCAGTTGGCATCTTATTTCAATACCCAGTTGCGCGACCGCATTAAACTGAACGATGATAATGATGCTGTTATCAAAGTAGTCAAGGAAGAGGCCGCTAGCGCATACGACCGTACTTATGAAATTCTTCGTCAGCGTATTGACAAGTTTGGTGTGGCTCAGCCTAATATCCAACAGCTGCGTGCATCCGAACGTATTCTTGTTGAGCTTCCCGGTGTAAAGGATCCTCAGCGTGTACGCAAACTCCTCCAAGGTACCGCACAACTTGAATTCTGGCTGACCTATGACAACAGTGAAGCTTTGCCGATGCTGGAGAAGATTGATGAGTATATTGCTTCTATCGGTGGTGCCGATGTTGTTGCCGAGGGAACAGAAAATGTGGTTGACACGATGGCTCAGCAGGCCAATGCCGAAGGAGATTCCCTCTTGAGTGCCTTGGCCGGTGACAATAATAAGAATGAAAAGTCAAACGGTGATCTTTCCAAGGAACATCCATTACTCTCTCCCGAGATGTTGATTCCGAGCATTGACCCGAATTATGGCATTTTGCCCGGACCCGTAGTCGGACACGCTCGTGCCAAAGACCGTGAGGCTATCAACCAGATGATTGCAATGGCTTTTGAAAAGCGCATCATCGACAGCCGTACTGTTAAGTTTCTTTGGGACGCCAAGCCTTGGAAAGAAGGAACTGATGTTTATGCACTTTATGCTATTCGTATCACCTCACGTGGTGGCACCGCTCTGCTTGACGGTAGCGTAATTACCGATGCTCATCAGGACTTCACCAATGCCGGTGGCAACGAGATTTCCATGACGATGAATAGTGAAGGCGCTCGCGACTGGAAACGCATCACCGGTGAGAATGTACACAAATGCATTGCCATTGTTCTTGACGACCTGGTTTATTCCGCACCCACAGTTAATGGTGAGATTGCAGGTGGTCGCTCCTCCATTACGGGTAACTTCACTCTTGAGGAGGCAAAAGACTTGGCTAATATTCTTAAGTCAGGTAAACTTCCTGCTCCTGCCGTTATTGTTCAGGAAGCTGTTGTCGGACCTTCTCTTGGTCAGGAGTCTATTAACAAGGGTTTGATTTCATTCATCCTTGCTTTCATCATTGTTCTTATTTATATGGTGGTGTTCTACAATCGCGGTGGTTGGGTTTCCGCTATCGCCCTTGTGACGAATATCTTCTTGCTGTTTGGTGTGCTTGCCTCTGTCAATGCAGTACTCACAATGCCTGGTATTGCCGGTATAGTTCTTACCTTGGCAATGGCAGTGGACGGTAACGTTATTATATATGAGCGTATCAAAGAGGAACTGCGTTCAGGTGCCAGCATGGCCAATGCGGTGTCAGCTGGTTTCAGCAATGCATATTCGGCCATCATTGACGGTCAGGTGACAACCTTCCTGCTGGGTGTTGTTCTTATCATGTTCGGTTCAGGCCCTGTACAAGGCTTTGCCGTCACTCTCTGTATTGGTATTGTCACTTCACTGTTTACCTCTATCTTCATTACCCGTCTCTGCATCGATTGGATGCTTAACCACAAAAAGAAGATTAATTTCTCGTTCCCATTCTCTGAGAACTTCATGCGTAATGCCAAATATGATTTCATTGGCAAACGCAAATTGTTCTATATTATCGCTGTCTGTGCAGTGGCCATCTGCTTGATTGGTATTTTCGCCCGTGGCTTAAGCCGTGGTATTGATTTCACCGGTGGTCGCACTTATGTTGTCCGTTTTGACCAGCCTGTCAATGCTGTCGATGTCCGCGCAGCATTGAACAACCAATTTGGCGAGGCTCCTGAAGTAAAGACATACGGTCCCAGCACCCAGTTGAAGATTACCACCAAATACAAATTCAACGAGGATGGCGAGGCTGTGAACAATGAGATTGCCTCACTTCTCTATGCCGGTACGAAAGATTTCTTTGCAGGTGCAATCTCTGAAGATGAGTTCCGCAGCACTGAGACCAACCCGCTTGGTATTATTCAGTCCGAGCAGGTGGGCGCCTCGATTGCAAATGATTTAGTTCGTAATGCATTCTTAGCTGTCATAGGTGGTCTGCTTGTAATGTTTGTTTACATTGGTCTGCGTTTCCGCAGCTGGCGTTTCGGTGTGGGTAGTGTTGTTGCTCTGGCTCACGATACCATCTTGGTTATCGGTGTATTCGCCTTGCTGCATGGTCTGCTTCCCTTCAATTTGGATGTCGACCAGTCATTTATTGCAGCAGTACTGACTGTTATCGGTTACTCAATCAATGCTACCGTGGTTATTTTCGACCGTGTCCGTGAGTACCGTAAGCTCTATCCCAAACGTTCGCTCAAATCTCACATGAACGATGCCGTCAACTCTACGTTGGCTCGTACTATAAATACGAGTGGCACCACGTTCTTCACCCTGCTGATGATGTTCATCTTTGGTGGTGAGGTAATTCGTGGTTTCATCTTCGCAATTTTGGTTGGTGTCGTTTGCGGTGTCTTCTCCTCAGTGTGCATTGCTTGCTCCATCGTTTTCGAGATTTCACGTCGTGAGCAAAAAGCAGTAGAAGCTTAATAATATTGAATTAAAAGACGATGGAATATTTCCTCATCATAGTAGTATTAATTCTCCTGGTCGGTGGGAAGTCGGCAAAGTCTATCAAGGCTTTCCGGCAGGAACTCTCCGACCTGGAGAATTCTACAGAAACTCCTCAGCCGGCGTTTGAGTCATTATTTAAAACGGCCAAACCCGAAAAAAAGAGTTTTGCTGATGAGGAACGGTCGGCAGGTTATTTCACTTATGAGACAATGGATGCTCCAGCTCGGCCTGCCCAGTCCCAGAACTCACAAAAAATGCCCGTGGCAGAAGTGCAGGAACCTCAAGTTGATTTCAACCTTCGCCAAGCGGTAATTCTAGATACGATACTCAGGGCCAAATACGTCCCTGATTCGTGCGTTTATGATAATTAATTAATCTTTTTATAGTAATAATACCTAAAAGAGTATGTTTAAAAAAGTACTAATGACAATCGGTCTGCTGCTGATGGCGAATTTCGTCCTTGCGCAGGGTACTATCAAAGGTACGGTGACCGATCCAAAGACAAAAGAGCCAGTGCCTTTTGCCGCCGTTGTTGCTAAGCAAGACGGAAAACAAATCAAGGGTACGCAGACGAACTTTGAAGGTGAATTCACCATCAGCAACATCAATGTTGGTAAATACGACATTGAGGTTTCTTGTGTGGGATACGCCAAGGTAATCCGTGAGGACTTCAATGTGAAGGCTTCCGGTATTTCAGTCTGTAACATCGAACTCACTACCACGTCCAAACAATTGGAGCAGGTTACAATTAAAGTTCAGAAGGAGCCTATCATCGATATCGGATCCGCTGAATCCGGTCAACGACTAAACCCGGATGACATTGCTCACATGCCGGCTACTTCTATTGAGAATATCGTTGCTACGGTCGGTGGTGTGGGTTATAGCGATGGTGGTACCAGTACTGCCCGTGGTGAGGAAGGCATGGTGACAAACGTGGGTGGCGTCCGCAAGCGTACCGGTGTCTCGGTGCCTAAGGAAGCTATCGCTGAGATTCAGGTCATCCTTGGTGGTACACCTGCCAGCATTGGTGAAGCTATCGGTGGTACCCAGATTATCACACTGAAACCGCCAACGAGCCGCTTCACCGGTTCTTTCCGCTATGAGTCTCTTCTTAACTACAGCATGTGGAACAGACTTACTGCCTACCTCACGGGTCCAATCATCACTGCCAAACTTAAGGATGAGAACGGTGTTGTTGTCGGTGAGCGTCCTTTCCTCGGATTCCGTTTCACCGCTGTCGGTGCTTATTCCAACAACGGTTTCTACCGTCCCCGCAGCCGTCGTTACTTGGTTGTCAACGACGCATTGGTTCGCCAGTTCGAACAAGCACCCATCAGCTACGACCCTGTCACTGGTACTGTTGACTATGCTGCTGAAAGAGGTCTTTACAGAGATGACTTTGTCGAGATAAAGAACCTTACTAAAAAAGATTTCGGTGGAGACGCAAGCCGTGTACCGAATACCCAGTCATATTCACTGGCCACCAACCTCGAGCTTGCCTTCAGCTTCTCCGATTACACCCGCCTCTCCATCACTGGTGAATTTGAGTATGCATACAGCCCCAACACCTCGCTGATGCCTCTCAATATGACCCGTTCGGCAAACAACGTTTCTCGTACCGTCAACTGGAATGTCATGGTCGACTTCTCGCAGCGTTTCCCCGACGAGCCTAAGGCAACGGCTGACAACACAGAGGGCACCAGCAGCAGCTCGCGTGTGCTTTCCAATGTCAAATACCAAATCCAAGGTATGTTCCAGCGCTACTCAAGCAAGACCTATAATGAAGTGTTTGGTGGTTCTATTGACGATGTCTTCAAATATGGTTACAATGGCCGTCTTGAGACAAACCAGCAGCCTTCTTATGAGTTGATTCCTTCATTCAATTACAATGGTATCAGCCGTGCCGCTTACGTTCAGAACAGCTGGAATGATATTATTGACTGGAGTACTTATGAGCCCTATGCAGGAAACCAAGTGCTTGCCAACTATAACCTTCAGCTTCTCGGCATCCCCGATATTGCTCCTTACCTCACCAACTTAGACAACCTCCGTCGCTTCAAGGGTCTTCCCAATGGCGAAACTCCTGGTAACATCTACGGTCTTCTTAACAACGTAGGTATTCAGGGAACCTCCTTCGGTTATGCCCAGAACCAATACATCTATATTGCTGCTAAGGCCAACGCCAATATTTTGGAAAAACATCAGATTGAAATCGGTTTCCAATTCGACCGTGTTGATCAGTCTTCCTACTCTTTGGCTGCATCTTCTCTTTGGACAATCATGCGTCAGAATGCAAACCGTCACATTTCTCAGATGGATTTGGCCAACCCCATCTATCGTTGGGAAGGATCTACTCTTTATGTCGACTTTGACCGCAAACTTAACAAAGAAGGCCAGTCCTATTTCGACAGAGCTATGCGTGATTACTTAGGATGGTCAGGCAACGACAAGCTCGAGGTTAAATATCTCGATGTCGACCGTTACACTCCTGAACAGTATGTTGCAGCCGGTGGTGTTAACATGTTCTCTTCCGATGAACTCTTCAACAACGGTTCTCCTCTGGTCGGCTATTATGGTTATGACCATGCCGGTAATAAATATAACAGCAGCAACTGGAGCCTTGAAGACTTCTTCAGCCCCAGCAATCCTAAATACCGTCTGGCTCCTGCTTACACTCCCACCTACATCGCAGGATATATCCAAGACCAGTTCTACTTCTCAGACCTTATCTTCAATGTTGGTGTTCGTGTCGACATCTTCGACGCCAACCAGAGTGTTCTGAAAGACCCCTATCTGCTTTACGAATCCTGGACAGTCAAGGATCTTAAGGCTAATAAAGCTCCCTATCAGGGCGACATCTATGTTGGTGCCGGCGATGATTGGACAGTTTATGTCGACGCTGCTGATGCTGAAACCCCCACCATCTATGGTTATCGTAGTGGTTCTACATGGTACGATGTCAATGGTGTCGAGTTGAGCACACCCAGTGACATTGTTGGTAAATCAGGTAAACCTACTCCTTACCGCACTCCTAAAGGTCAGAAGGCAATGACCAATAACACTGTTGGTACCGAGGCTTTTGAAGACTATACTCCTCAAGTTGTTGTCATGCCCCGTATCGCTTTCTCCTTCCCTGTTGGTGAAAAATCCCAGTTCAAAGCCAGTTACGACATTATCGCTCGTCGCCCGTCCAGCAGTTGGCGTGCTGACTACTTCAGCTATCTCTATATGTCACAGATTACCTCAATCAGCAATCCCAACCTGAAACCTGAGCGTATTACCAACTACGAACTTGACTTCCAGCAGGCTCTTAACGACAACAATGCAATCAGTATTAGTGCTTACTATAAGGAAACTCGTGACCTTATTCAGCTTGTCCAGTATGCAGGTGCCGATCCTAACCAGAACTACTACTCCTATGACAATATCGACTTTAAAACTGTAAAGGGTCTTACTGTAAGCTATGACCTCCGTCAGTCCAAGAACATTCGTGTCAACGCTAACTACACCCTTCAGTATGCTGAAGGTACCGGTCTTTCCGGCGCCACCATGCAAGAACTCATTAAGGAAGGTTACACCACCCTTAAGATGCTCAATCCTATTTCCGATGACCGTCGTCATGAGTTCAAGGTCAACCTCGACTTCCGTTATGGTGGAGGTAAGAAGTACAACGGTCCTCAAATCACCCGTGTAGTAAAAGATAAAGAGACTGGTGAAGATCGCAGCCGTGTTGTTAACATCCTTGAGAACTTCGGTGTCAACTTCACCGCAGTTGCACAGTCTGGCCGTCCTTATACCAAAGCTCTTAGCAACATGCAATCTACTATCGTTGGTGGTTATTATGGTGCCCGTCTCCCTTGGTGCTTCTTCTTCGACATTATCGTCGACAAGAGCTTCCCCATCAAGGTCGGAAAACGTGAGTCTATGCTCACTTTCGCTCTCACTGTCACTAACCTCTTCGATGTTCGCAATACCGGTTCTGTATTCCCTGTCACGGGTAACCCCGAGGACGATGGCTATCTCACCGACCCCGAAACCCAGACCATTATTGAGAACTATCTCGATTCTCAATCATTCAGAGACCTCTATGCAATCTCCCTGCGTAACAACTACTGGAGATACACCACTCCCCGTCGGTTCATGTTGACCGCAGTCTATGCTTTCTAATTCCTAATGATAAAAAATATTGAAATATGAAGAATATATTTAGCAAATTAGTCTTGGTGGCTTTACTCCTGTCCATCTTGCCGAGAAACGCTTTTGCTGAAGACTGCAAAGAATGCAAAAGAGCTTCCTCCAACAGGATTGCTATGCAGGCCAAAGCTGCCGTGTGCAAACGTGCACAAAGTACCGCTGAGCTGAATGTCAACAATGTCCGTGCGCTTATCAATGGCTACGGCAACATGTGGTATGACGGTAGTGTAGCACAGTACCACCTCCCCAAAAACAGTAACACCTGCCCGCTTTTCTGTGCGGCTCTCTGGATTGGTGGTACCGACGTTAACGAACAGCTCCGTATCGCTGCTCTCCGTTTCGGTTCCGAAGGTGATGACTTCTGGCCAGGTCCTCTGGAACTCACCACTGCTTCTGTTGACCTCCCTGTCTGTAACCAGTTCGACAGACACTACATCATCACCAAGAAAGAAGTTCTTGAGTTCACCGCCATGTTCGACTATGACGAGAATGGTGCAACTCCTAACGAACTTTTCTCACCCGACCAAATTTCCGCTACTATTAAAAACTGGCCCGCTTCAGGTATCAGTTCCACCCAGTCTCCTTATCTTGCTCCTTTCTATGATGCCAACCACGATGGTGTCTATCGCTGGGAAGAAGGTGACTATCCTTACTACGACTTTAACAACGTTCTTTGCCCCCGTACCCTCAAGGCACAGTGGGGTAGAGACTACACCTCTCATGTTGCCACCACTCTCGAAACTGAGGCTGGCATCGTTACTGGCGGCCTTCTCTCCGACCAAGTTCTGAAAGGTGACCAGACCATCTGGTGGGTCTTCAACGATATGGGTAACGTCCATACAGAGTCAATGGGTCAGCCTATTGGTATGGAAATCCGTGCCCAGGCTTTCGCTTTCTCCACCAACGACGAAATCAACAACATGACATTCTATACCTATGAGATTATCAACCGCTCATCCTATGAGTTGAAAGATACCTATTTCAGCCAGTGGGTTGATGCTGACCTTGGTTATGCCCATGATGACTATGTAGGTTGTGATGTCAAGCGTGGTCTTGGTTACTGCTACAACGGTGACGAGAGCGATGGTCCGGGATCTGGTTCCTACTCAGGCATACCTCCAGCAGTTGGTATCGACTTCTTCCAAGGTCCTTACATGGATCCTGATGGTAAGGACAACCCCAAAGTTGACATTGCAAAAATGCGTGCCTATTATCCCAACCAACTCGAGCACTATCGTCTCCCTGATGGCACATACGATACCATCAGCCTTACTGACGACGCTGACCTCTACTACCCCAATGCCTGGTACTTTGTTCCTGGTGATATTATCGGTAACTGCGCAATCAATGGTGTAAACTTCGGTAATAACATCGTTGACGACGAACGTTTCGGTATGCGCCGTTTCGTTTACTATGACAACAGTCTCAATGCTATCTCTGGCGAACCCCAAAAGGCAACTGACTACTATAACTACCTCCGTGGTTATTGGAAAAACGGACAGCGCATGAAATATGGTGGAAACGGTATCAGCACCGGTACTACCGACTACGACTGCGACTTTATGTTCCCAGGTGACTCCGACCCGTTGTACTGGGGTACTGACGGTAACGCCGTTGACAACTGGACTGAGGTTTCTGCTGGCAATAGCCCTGCCGACCGTCGTTTCATGCAATCCGCTGGTCCTTTCACCTTGAAACCTGGTGCACTTAACTATATCACCGTTGGTATTCCTTTTGCTCAGGCTCCTTCTGGAAAAGCATTCTCTTCAGTTGAGCTGCTTCGCGAAATCGATGATGTTTGCCAGGCACTCTTCGAAAACTGCTTCAAAGTTCTTGATGGTCCCGATGCTCCCACATTGGTTGCTCAGGAACTTAACAATGAAGTTATCCTCTATGTTAAGTATGACAACCCCAACAGTAACAACTATGGTGAGAAATACTCCGAAGTTGATCCTGCTATCGTCCGTTCCTACACCGACGCCAACGGCAACTCAGTTTTCTATTCTGACGATCAGCGTAGTTACAAATTTGAAGGCTACCAGATTTATCAGTTGAGAGATGCTAACGTATCTATTGCTGACATTCGTGACGTCACTAAAGCTGCCCTCGTTGCTCAGTGCGACCTCCGCAACTTCTACGATGAAATCGAAAGCATTACTTATGATTCAATCAATGAAGTTTACGACACTGTCTTCAACGAGAACCCCAGTCTTCCCATCTCCACTCTCGTTAACTACACCCGCAACAGTGCCACCGGTCTTATGTCTCCCAATATTATGGTTGAAGGCTCTAACCAAGGCATCCAACATGTCTTCCGTATCAAGAGTGATGCTTTTGCCACTGGTCGTAACACTGCCCTTGTTAACAATAAAGAGTATTACTACGTCTGCATCGCTTATGCCCAGAACCGTTATAAAGAGTTCGCCATTGAGGCCGATAAACTCGACGGTCAAAAAGAGCCTTACCTTGCCGGCCGTAAAGATGAGTTCGGAAGAACTATTACCCCTATCGTTGTCATCCCTCACAATCCTATTTCTGAACATGGTGGTACCGTCGTAAATGCCGAGTTCGGTATGTGCCCCAACATCACTCGTATCGAAGGTTACGGTAACGGTGGCTCTGCCCTCCGCCTCTCCTCCGAGTCTATTGAGGAACTCATGGGTGCTCCTGGAGTTCCTGGCAAACCTGCTGGTAAAATGAGAAACGATGGCAATGGCATGGCTCTCAATCCCTGCCAGCTCCTCAACCCCCGCTACGAGCAGAACTATGGTCCTGTCCATGTTGAGGTCATTGACCCCCTGAACACCAAACCTGGTAAATATCTCATCAAGTTTGACCACAATCCTGACATCAACAATTGTGGCTATGTTGTCTCTAAATCTCCTGAAGATCCCACCTATGCCGAGAATCCTTATCTCTATGACGATGTTCTCAGCGTTAAATCCGACTTCACTCTTGGTCGTTATAACGAGCAACTCTTCCTTGATCTCGGTATAGCCATTGCCATCAGCAATCCGCAGTCTGTGGCTACTCCGCTCCAAATCGCAACTCAGAATAGCGAGAACTACGCTTCCCGTTACTGGGGTGGTTTTGTCAACGACAACGCTCTGCTTTCCTCCACCATTGTCTACTCCGACAGCACCAAGCCTTGGCTCATCTCTATTCAAGATGATGATAGTTACCTTGCTTACAACTGGATTCGTTCAGGCACCCAGTTCGCTGCTGGCACTCGCAATGCTTTCACCTCCACTACTGGCGAAATCAACGAAAGTGAAGCCTACCTCGACGAAGACTACTTCAAGAGCTATTTGGGCACTATGAACTCCAATGTGGCTAACACCGGTGTAGACCGTTTCCAAGTTTTCGAAGGTGTTTCAGGTTCATGGGCTCCTTATGGACTTGTTTCTACTCGCTCTTTCCACCCCGGTTTCAGCTATCGCTACTTCATTTCCGATGATGCTATCCTCGATAGCCTTGGCCGCATCAGTTCTTCCTATCAGGCCAATTTCAATAAATGGACTATCGCACGAAAGACTCTCGATAACTTCCGCAACAAATCGCTCAACTTTAACGATATTTCCAAGTTGCCCAGTGTCCGTATTGTTCTTACCTCCGATACTTCCAAGTGGACCCGTTGCCCAGTTCTCGAGATGTGCGACGACCATACCCAATCCGAAGGTAATGCCCGTCGTTTCCAAATGCGTCGCCATGGTTCTGTCGATAAGTTAGGCCGCACTGTTGAACAGGCTGGTCTCACTCCCGATGTTGACGATCCCAGCAACCCCGCTTATATTAGCGAAACTGGTATGGGTTGGTTCCCCGGTTATGCTATTAACGTAGTCACTGGTGAACGTCTCAATATCATGTTCGGTGAAGACTCACGTTTCATTCAGCACAACGGTGCCGATATGATGTGGAACCCCACCGATGTTGACCAAGAGGGTACCCAGAATTATGTCTTCGGCGGTCGTCACTTCATCTATGTGCTCAACGCCACCGAGCAGCCCTTCTTCGATATTATCAACAATCGGAACTCTGTTGTGGTAAACTACAAAACTCCTTCTTATGATGCTGGTCGCTGGGCAGTCACCATGCTCCGTTCTCTCGACCGTCTTATGAAGTTCATCCCCTCCACCGATGTCGACCGTCTCCGTGTCAACCGTGGTGTATTGGATGGTGAAAGTACCACTCTTATCCCGCAGCGTGACTCTGCATCACTGCTCTTCGCTTCTGTTGCCTGGGTTAACATGCCGCTCGTCTCCCCGCGCTTCCAGTTCAAGAACCCCATGGATATCCCCTGCGACATCACTTTCAACATTGATGTTAACTCCCCCTATGGTCGTTATCTCTCAACCAACGGTTCTGCTGTCCGTCTCTTCCCCGATGCCAATGTTCAGAACGACAACTACCCCATGTATATGTTCGAACTGACCAACGACATTTCTACCCTCACCGGTCAAGCCACCCGTCCCGATGCTGTTAAGTCTTACAAGGATTCTGTACTCAGCCTTATCAACGTTGTCCCGAATCCCTACTACAGCTACTCCACCTACGAAACTTCGAGCCAGCTTGAAACCAAGGTTCGTTTCATTAACGTACCCGAAGGCACCGTGGTTTCCATCTATACCATCGACGGCACCATGGTTCGTCGTCTCGGACCCACCTCAGGCTCTGCCACCACTCTCGATTGGGATCTTCACAACCATACAGGTCTTCCCATTGCCGGTGGCATGTACCTCATCCACTTTAAAGTTCCCGGCATTGGCGAACGTGTTGTCAAATGGTTTGGCACCATGCGTCCTGTCGACTTGAACTCTTATGTCTTCTAAGCATTGTTGTTAATCTTTAAAAATGTCAGAAATGAAAAATATATTCAGAATATTTGCAGTAGCTGCCATTATGCTGCTCATGTCGACCGAAGCCGTCTGGGCAGGTAACGACAAGCGTAGAGGTACTTCTGGTTCCACGGAGTTGCTCATCAACCCGTGGGCCAGAAGCAATGGTTGGGGTAGCGCCAACGTGGCCAATGTCCGTGGTCTCGATGCCTTCTATTCAAATATCGCCGGTCTTAGCACTGTCGAACGTGCCGAGTTCACTTATACCAACACCATGCTCTTTGGTGGTACAAGCGGACTCAATAGCGGTGCCAGCATCAATGCCTTCGGTCTTGCTGTCCGCCTTTTCGACCGTGGCGTCTTTGGCTTGAGTATCATGTCTCTCGGTGTAGGTGATATCGACATCACCACAGTCGAAAGCCCCGAATCCATCAATGGTACATTCTCACCCACTTTGATGAACATCAATGTGGCTTATGCCCATTCCTTCACCTTGGCCATCAAGGGCGGTGTCAACATCAAAGTCATCAACGAATCTACCAATAACGTATCCGGTAGTGCTTTCGCCATCGATGCCGGTATTCAGTATGTAACCGGTGCCAACGACGAACTCAAATTCGGTATCAGCCTTAAGAACTGGGGTCCTGCCTACAGTTATGAAGGCACTGGTCTTTCTTTCCAGTTCGTGAACGAAGCTGAGAACACCATGACTGCCGAGTACCGTTCCGGCGAGATGGAACTTCCCACCAGCCTCAACATTGGTATTTCCTACGACTTCCTCATCCCCACCCTTAGCCAGCATGTCACTGTTGCAGGTGCCTTCACCTCCAACGCTTTCTTAAAGGACAACTTCGCTCTGGGTCTTGAGTATGGTCTTCTCGACATCTTCAACATCCGTTGCGGCTATGTCTACCAGACCGACATCTTCAACGAGAATGCTCGTACAACTGCCTTCTCAGGTCTTTGTGCAGGTGCCTCTGTTGATGTTCCCCTCAGCAAGAAAGGAAGCGAAAAGAAAACCTCTCTTACGATTGATTATTCCTACCGTGCAGGCTCCAACCTCAGAGCCACTCACGCCATCGGTGGTACATTCAAATTCTAAGATTAGGTACACATAAAACTTAATTAGGAAAGGCTCTGAAAAGCCTTTCCTAATTTTTGACACCAAACTAATCTCTATCAACAATCATGTCAGAAATCAAATATTACAGCGAAGAAGGTCTTCAGAAACTGAAAGACGAGTTGCACCACCTTATTGCATTTGAGCGTCCTGCCGCCGCAGCTGCAATTGCCGAAGCCCGTGACAAGGGTGACCTTTCCGAGAACGCCGAATACGATGCAGCTAAAGAAGCACAAGGCCATCTTGAAGCCCGAATCTCCAAACTTCAGGACCTTGTTGCCAATGCTCGTCTTCTCGACGAGTCGAAAATCGACATCTCCAAAGTTCTTCTTCTCTCGAAAATCACCATACGCAACATAAAAAACAACGCCAAACAGGTCTATACCATCGTCCCTGAGAGCGAGGCGAGTCTTAAAGAAGGCAAAATTTCTGTTACGTCTCCCTTTGCACAGGCCTTTCTTGGTAAACGTGCTGGCGACAAAGTTGATGTTGTGGTTCCTGCAGGCACCATGCAATTTGAAATACTTACGGTAGAACGTTAATAATCTTTCCCAACACAATCAATCGTATCGGGAACCAAGCATTTCTCCAATGAAGAAAGAGGGAGGGTACTTCATTAAGGTACTCTCCCTTTTGTGTTTGGTCTAACCCCTAAGTATGTCTTAATAAGTCAAATTATTCTGATACCCGACAACCATCAAATACCATGGGCATCCAGAGCTCGTTATAGTGCCCTACAGGGCTTTTCCTTTCATGTCGCCTATACATAGAGCATTTCCCCTTTTTTCGCGTCTACAGGGGCGAATTCCTATTCCTATCCAGCTTCGCTAAGTCGATTGTCGTATGGCTATTGTATGACTTTTGTTCCACATATATTACCTTTAATACTACTCTGGAACAACTGTTCACCTATTGAAGTCCTTTCGGAAGTAGATGGTGCTTACTCTATATTTGTACCTGTTCTGGTGGGTGAGAAATGAAATAGGAGGAAAACTTTGTTGTTTCCCTCCTATTTGTTTTGTGCTTGTTTTGGGTTACTGAATTGCGTCGGCAATCTTTTTGGCGAGTTCCTGCATTTCGGCAGGTTCCATTTTGATGTGGTGATGAAAGTTGAGGTCGGCCTCGGTCTGCATGGGGACGAGGTGGATGTGAGCGTGGGGCACTTCAAGGCCTAATACGGCTACGCCGACTTTGACGCAGGGACAGGCTTTTTTGAGGCCTTTGGCCACGCGGTGAGCGAAGCGTTGCAGTTCGCAGTAGAGGTCTTCGTCAAGGTCGAAGATGTAGTCGACTTCCTTTTTGGGGATGCAGAGAACGTGACCTTTCACTACGGGGTTGACGTCGAGAAAGGCAAGACATGAGTCGGTTTCAGCGACTTTGTAGCAGGGTATTTCTCCGGCTACGATTTTTGAGAATATTGATGCCATGGTGTTGTATGTTTTTTAGTTGTTGTAAATGAAGGTGCCGTTTTCGGTGGTTACGGTGACTTGGGCTTTATCGCTTGCTTCTACGTGGCCGATGATTTGTGCGTCGATGTTGAAGCTCTTGGCTATGTCGATGATGCCTTGTGCGGAGGCTTCGTCGGTGTAGATTTCCATACGGTGACCCATGTTGAATACTTTGTACATCTCTTTCCAGTCGGTTGCGCTCTCATCGTGAATCATTTTGAAGAGTGGGGGGATGGGGAAGAGGTTGTTTTTGATTACGTGCAGGTTGTCGATGAAGTGGAGTACTTTGGTTTGTGCTCCGCCGCTGCAGTGAATCATGCCACTGATGTGGGGACGGTATTGGTCGAGTACGCGTCGGATGACTGGGGCATAGGTGCGGGTGGGGGAGAGTACCATTTTGCCGGCGTCTACTCCGGGTACTTCGGTGGGGTCGGTGAGACGGCGGTTGCCGCAGTATACTACATCGTCGGGCAAATTGTGATCGTAGCTCATGGGGTAGTGCTGGGCGTAGTGTTTGGAAAATACGTCGTGGCGGGCGGAGGTGAGTCCGTTGCTGCCCATGCCGCCGTTGTATTGGTCTTCGTAGGTGGCTTGGCCGTAGGAGGCAAGGCCTACGATGACGTTTCCAGCGTGGATGTGGGCGTTGTCGATGACGTCGGTGCGGCGCATGCGGGCGGTTACGGTGGAGTCGATGATGATGGTGCGGACCAGGTCGCCTACGTCGGCTGTTTCGCCCCCGGTAAGGTAGATGCCTATGCCGAGGTCGCGCATCTGTTGCAGGAATTCTTCGGTGCCGTTGATGACTGCGCTGATGACTTCGCCGGGTATGAGGTTCTTGTTGCGGCCGATGGTGGAGGAGAGAAGTATGTTGTCGACGGCTCCAACACAGAGTAGGTCGTCAAGGTTCATGACTACGGCGTCGATGGCAATGCCTTTCCAAACGGACATGTCGCCGGTTTCTTTCCAATAGAGGTAGGCGAGGGATGATTTGGTTCCGGCTCCGTCGGCATGCATGATGTTGCAGTAATAGTCGTCGCCGCCGAGGTAGTCGGGTATAATTTTGCAAAAGGCTTTAGGGAAAAGGCCTTTGTCGATGTTTTTGATTGCGTTGTGAACGTCTTCTTTTGAGGCGGAGACTCCGCGGAGGTTGTATTTTAATGTGTCCATAGGTGATGGTATCGTTGGTTTTTGATTTGTTTCTGTTTAAATAATGTTATTATTGTTCGGTGCCGAGCACAGCGGCGGATTTTATGCTGTTGTCGATGGCTTCGGAGACGTTGATGATGTAGTCTCCAAGTTTTTCGTAAAGGGCGTAGAGTGAACTGTAGGCGTTGCCGATGGCGAAGTCGTAGACACCGAGTTTGAGAGCATCGAGGTGGCGTGAGCGCAGCAGGTCGCGATAGTGGTTTATTTCTTGTTCGGCGTTGTAGGCGGCGTCGAGGCGTATGTGGTGGTAGTCGGTATTTATGTTGTTGTCCATGATGTCGAGGGCGTTTTGGACAAGTTGTGTCATGTGGTCGAGGTTGTCGTTGAGTCCTTGGTCGAAGTGAACGGCGGCATCGCGTTTGTTTTTGCGGGTCATGGCTATTTGGTAGATGATGTCGGAGATGCTTTCGAGGTTGTCGACTATGCGGAGCATGGAGGATACGCGTTGGGAGCCTTCTGACGAAAGGTCGGATGCGGCGGTTTTGGTAAGGAATTTGGCTATCTCCATTTCCATGCGGTCGGAGATGTTCTCGTATTTTTCGATGCGTTGGAGGGTTTTGTCGAATTCGTCGTCGTCCTTGGCGGTGCGCAGGCCGGGGAGGATGGTGAACATTCGGAGGGTTCGTTTGGAGAAGTTTTGTATTTCGTTTTGTGCAGCCTGAAGGTTGAGTTCGGCGGTGTTGGTAAAGCCTCCGGTGATGAATCGCAGCCGGAATTCGTCTTCTGATTCTTCGGGCGATGTTTTGACCATGAGGTTTACGAGCCGGATGAATTGGGGTATGAAGAAGGAGAGGATGAAGGTGGTGATGAGGTTAAAGAAGGTGTGGAAAATGGTGATGGCGAGCGGGACGAGATGGGCTGGTAGGGACTGATGGTCGAAGGTGGGGGTATGGGAGGAAAGGAGTTCGGCGAGGTAGGCGACAAGGTTTAGCGCGGGGTAGAGAATGAGGAGAGTGAGGAGTGTGCCGACGATGTTGAATACGAAGTGGGCTCGGGCGGCTTTTTTGCCGGCGGTATTGCCTTCGGTGGCGGCGATGTTGGCGGTGAGGGTGGTTCCGATGTTTTGACCCATGACGATGGCGGCAGCAATGTCGAAGGTTATCCAACCGTTGGCTGTCATGATGAGGGTTACGGCCATGACGGCTGATGAAGCTTGGAAGAGTACGGCAAGGAGCGCGCCGACGAAGATGAAGAGGAGTATGGAGCCGAAGCCCAGTGTGGAGCCGTAGTGAATCATGTTGAGCAGTGCGGGATGCTGGACGAGGCCAGGCATAGTGTACTGCAGGAATTGGAGGCCGACCATCAGGATGCCAAAGCCGATGATGAATTCGCTGATGGATTTGGCTTTGTCGCCGCGGAAAAACATGAAGGGGGCGGCGATGGCGAAGATGATGAGTGGGAAGAGGAATTGTGGTGAGTAGGCATCGAGGCCGAGGAGAATAATCCATGAGGTGATGGTGGTGCCGATGTTGGCGCCCATGACTACTGCGATGGCAGCGGCGAGTGTCAGCAGGCCGGAGTTGACGAAACTGACGACCATGACGGTGGTGGCGGTGGAGGATTGTACGGCGGCGGTGACGGTGGCTCCGGTGACGATTCCACGAAAGGGATTGTTGGTCATACGGCTCATAATGCTGCGCATTTTGTTGCCAGCGACCTTTTGCAGGCCCTCGCTCATGAGTTTCATGCCGTAGATAAAGACTACCAAGGCACCCGCAAATTTGATAATTATCAGTAGAATGTCCCAAAAATTCATTGTTCGGAGCCTGTTCTTGATTATTTTTGCAAAGGTACTATATTTTTTTTATATTGCTGAAAAAAAGATTGTTAATTTTTTGTTTCGGGGTACGGACTTTCCTAATAAAAGTTAAATTGAGGTTTTTTTTGAAGAAAATGTTGCCAATTGAAAAAAAAGTTGTAATTTTGCAACCGATTTCAAACGAACAAAAGAGGTAAAAAATAAAAGTAAAACAACAACATGTATCTGACAAAAGAAAAGAAAGAAGAGATATTTGCCGAGTATGGCAAGGGAGCGAAGGACACTGGTTCTGTAGAGGCTCAGATTGCTCTGTTCACTTATAGAATTCAGCACTTGACTGAGTTGATGAAAAAAAGCAAGAAAGATCAGGTGAGTGAGCGTGCTCTCGTAACATTGGTTGGTAAACGCCGTCGTCAGCTCGACTATTTGAAAGATGTCGACATCGAGCGTTACCGTGCCATCATCAAGAAACTGAACTTAAGGAAGTAATAGTTTTTCATATTTATTTGGTTATGGTTGGCCTCCCTGGGTTCTCTGGGGAGGCTTTTTTGAAAAAGGCAAAACAATTTAATCTGATATAGCCTTGCCGGCAAGGGGGTGACCCTTGCAAGCGCATGGCGTTATTGCGTGACGCACGGTGCGTCACGTAGCGGAAACAGAGAAATAATAAAGGAAAAAATGAACATTATCACAAAGAAATTCGATCTGGGCGATGGCCGCATGATCGAGATTGAAACTGGCAAACTTGCCAAACAGGCAGACGGTTCGGCGGTAGTAAGAATGAACGATACGATGCTGCTGGCAACAGTTTGCTCAAAGAAAGAGGTGGGAGAGAATGTAGACTTTATGCCTCTTACTGTAGATTATCAAGAGAAGTATGCCGCCATGGGACGTTTCCCCGGTGGCTTTTTCAAACGTGAGGCTCGTCCTTCGGAGCATGAGATATTGATTGCCCGTTTGGTTGACCGTGCGTTGCGCCCGTTGTTCCCCGACAATTTCCACGCCGAGGTTCAAGTGCAAATAACCCTTATTTCGGGCGACAAGAATACGATGCCCGACCAATTGGCTGCTTTGGCAGCTGCATCTGCCCTGGCAGTGTCAGACATACCGTTCAACGGTCCCGTGTCCGAGGTGCGTGTGTCTTATCTCGACGGACAGTATGTCATTAACACTCCCATGCAGGATATAGAGCGCGCTGACCTTGATTTGATTGTTGCCGCCACCGAAGAGAATATTATGATGGTTGAAGGCGAGATGAAAGAGGTGAGCGAAGAGGTGATGCTGAACGCTTTGAAGGCCGCACACGAGGCCATCAAGATTCAGTGCCGTGCTATTGCCGAATTGACTGTTGAGGCCGGCAAGACCGAGAAACGCGAGTATTGCCACGAGGTGAACGACGAAGAACTGCGCCAGCGTCTGCACGATGCCGTGTACCAGAAGTGCTACGATTTCAGCAAGCAGGGAATTGCCAACAAGCATCAGCGTGAAGAGGGTTTTGAGGCAATCAAGCAAGAGTTTATCGATGCCAACTACACCGAGGAGACCCTTACCGACGAGATTAAGTTTATGATTGACCGCTATTATCACGACACCGAGCGTGAGGCCATGCGCGATATGGTTTTGGCAGAACGCAGCCGTTTGGACGGCCGTAAGTTGGACGAGATTCGTCCGTTGTGGAGTGAGGTCAATTATCTGCCTTCCGCCCACGGCAGTGCTATTTTCACCCGTGGCGAGACTCAGTCTCTGAGTACGGTGACCCTTGGAACGAAGTTGGACGAGCAGATTATAGACGGTGCCGTTATTGAAGGTACCCGCCGGTTCTTGTTGCATTATAACTTCCCGGGATTTGCCACTGGCGAGGTGAAGGGCAACCGTGGCCTTAGCCGCCGCGAGGTTGGTCACGGACATTTGGCTTGGCGTGCCTTGAAAGAAGTTCTTCCCGCCGAGTCGGAGTGCCCTTATACCATTCGTGTGGTTTCCGATATTCTTGAGTCTAATGGTTCCAGTTCGATGGCAACGGTGTGCGCCGGATGTCTTGCATTGATGGATGCAGGTGTTAAGATTCGTAAGCCGGTTGCCGGTATTGCAATGGGTCTTATCAGCAAGGGCGACAAATGGGCTGTGCTGAGCGATATTTTGGGCGATGAGGATCACTTGGGCGACATGGACTTCAAGGTCTGCGGTACCCGCGACGGTATCACCGCCTGCCAGATGGATATCAAAGTCGACGGTTTGAGTTATGATGTTCTTGCCAAGGCATTGGAACAGGCTCGCCAAGGACGCCTGCACATTTTGGACCACATCCAGAGCACTATAGCCGAACCCCGTGAGGATTACAAGCCGTTCGTTCCCCGCATTGAGCAGATTCAGATTCCGAAAGATTTTATCGGTGCAGTTATCGGCAAGGGTGGCGAGGTTATCCAGAAGATTCAGTCCGAGACCAATACTATTATCAATATTGAAGAGGTCGGCGAATTCGGCGTTGTGGATGTCGCTTCGCAGAATAAGGATGACATCAATGCCGCTATCAAGTGGATTAAGGATATATGCACGGTGCCCGAAGTGGGACAGGTGTACGACGCGAAAGTGGTCAGCATAGTTGATTTCGGCGCTTTCTTGGAGTTTCTGCCTGGAAAAGAAGGCTTGATGCACATTAGTGAGTATGACTGGAAACGTACCGATACGCTGGAAGGTCTACTGGAAGAGGGTGACGTTATCCAGGTGAAGATTATCGCCGTTGATGAGAAAAACGGGAAACTGAAGCTGAGCCGCAAGGCGTTACTTCCCAAACCCGAAGGCTATACAGAAGAGAAACCGGTGCGTGGACCCCGTCGCGAAGGCGAGCGTGGGCCGCGTCGCGAGGGTGGTGACCGTGGTCCTGCCCATCGTGAAGGTGGTGAGCGTCGTCGCAGTGACAGCAATGGCGGCGGCCGCAGGCGCTAATTTTATTTGAAAAATTTTTCGTCCGTATACAATAAAAAAGTAAAAGGCGAGTTATCTGGGTGTCTGTTGGTAATGAAACACCCATCAGACACCCCAATGCGACAGTAGCTCAGTTGGCAGAGCGGCGGCTTCCCAAGCCGCAGGTCGCGGGTTCGAACCCCGTCTGTCGCTCTCAGGAGGACAATAATCTGGACAGGATAGTCTGCATTTTACTGGCTGTCAGCAGTGTGACAAGTCCCGTCTATCGCTCACTCCTTAATAAGAAAAGAGGTCGGAATTCATCTATTCCAGACCCCTTTTTTTATACTCTGAAAGTGCTGCAAATAATTGCTATAAAAAAACTTGCATATTTCGAAAATAAACTTGCAGACACCTTTTCTGAGAAAAATGCTGCCTTTCAACCCCATATTTGCCCAATCCATAATGGTCATGCTGTCGTGATTGACCATTCACATTATTCTACAATGTGTTAAGTGGAAAAGCATGTACTATCTCGAAGGTGAAGATAGATTTACAAGTGG
>ONIP01000006.1 GCA_900317955.1 uncultured Bacteroidales bacterium | reverse complement strand
AGAGCGAGTGGCAGTGCAGTCGGAGGTCGGCATACGCAGTGTGGAGGTGACGGATATGGCAGGGCGGCGTGTTGCCGGAAAGAGATGCAACGGCCAAGAGCTGCGCACCGAGTTGGATGTAAGGCCGTTGCCAAGCGGAATCTACATAGTGAAAGTGGAGACGGTACAGGGCATGTCCACCCTGAAATTGGTGAAGGAGTGACAAGGGGATTCAACACGAATTATTGTGTAATGCTCATTAATTTATGGGAATCTCTAAAAACAGCCACAGAAAGTGGTATTCATGATAATCAATGAATATTAAACATGAATTGCCATGTAATACACAAAAGTCTCCACGTATCACACGTATTACACGTATAAAAATGATACTTGAGATACGCGAGATATGTGGAGAAAAGAGACACGTGAGATTATCAAGAATTCACGACTATGAATGATAATTTGGGCTTTAAAAAGAGCATTTTCCGTACCATGCAATGAGAAGTTAGAAGTTGCCTGTAGTACTTTGATAAAGTACTGTATGTTGATAGTGTGGAGTTTTTTTTATGGTTGACAGATAAAGAATGAGAAAAAAAATGTATTTTTGCAGATAGAAAGAAACAGATGAATAATATATAAAGTTGGGAATATGAAAAGATTGTTTGTATTGATAGTGCTCGGGCTTGGGATGACGTCAGCCGTAGCGCAGCAGTTGGTGACAGGCAAATTGATAAGAGAGAAGGACGGTCAGCCGGTAATGTATGTCAACGTGTCGATGTTGCGAGCGTCGGACAGTACTTTTTTGCGAGGAACCGTTACCGATGACAAGGGAGTGTATACTATAGAGAATGATACTGTAGAGACGATGCTTAGAATATCGGGGATAGGATACGAGACAGAGTTTGTTGCTGTGCCGGCAACCCGATATGGCGGACCCACGGGATTGGGCAAGATAGACATGGGCGTTACGAAGATGAAGGAGGGGGCGATGTTGCTTGAGCAGGTGAGGGTGGTGGAGAAGCGTCCATTGTATACCGTTGACGGTGAAAAGGATTTGTATAACGTAGGAGAGGATGCAACGATACAGACGGGGAATGCGAGCGATGCGTTGCAGAATGCCCCTGGAGTAGAGGTTGATGTGGAGGGGAATGTGACGCTAAACGGCTCCTCGGTGACAGTATGGATTAACGACCGACCATCGCATCTGGAAGGAGAAGCATTGAAACAGTATATCAAGACGTTGCCAGCTAACAGCATTGACCGCATAGAGGTTATAAAGAATCCTTCGGCGCGGTATGGTTCGAACGGGCCTGTGGTGAATATAGTCACGAGTCAGCGGATGCTACAGAACTCGTTTGTAAGTTTTGGAGCCAACGGCTCGTCGAGGCCGTCGCTTTCGCCGTGGGTGTCGTATGTGTATGGCAATGACAAGTTCCATATCAGTGCATACGTTAGTTACAATGGGTCGAACAATGTAAGCAGTGATACAACGACGGGGCAAATGCGATATGACAGTTTGCATCTAAGCCGAGAATGGAAGAGTGTGTCGCAATCAACGAGAAGACACCATAATTCGTGGATAAATCTGAATGCCGACTATCAGTTTGACTCAATGAATAGCATATCGGGTTGGTTAGGGGCATATCCCGGTATGTCGCGTTCGAAAACGGACGGAGTTACTGAACGAACAGAATTTGTACCCCTTGGTTTCGTACCGGAGGATTATGGCTATATGGCAGGCTGGAGGGACACGAGCTACAATCATGGCGGATTTGGAGGGGTGTGGTTCACGCATAAGTTTGACAATAAAGGGCATCAGTATTCTGTTTCGCTTAACGGTAACTGGTGGGGGTATGGTTCAAAAGCCACATCGTGGCAACATTATAATGCCCAGCCCCGAATGACATACGATGAACGCACGGGGTCGAGATCGTTGAACGGGAACGGGTCGTTGGGCTTTGATTATTCGGTGCCATATAGTGAAAACGGCGAGATAGAAACGGGTGTGGATATAAGCAGGGGGACAGATTATAGCTATTCGCTGCGGGACACGATGGATGCCGAGCGTAATTATATTATTGATGTGTTGCGCTCTGATAGTAGCAGGAGTACCAATTCGGACGCATCGGCGTATGTGACATGGCGGCGAAAATGGGGTGGATTTACATTAAAACTGGGAGCAAGGGTGCGGTATGATTACAGCACATCGCGCCATCTATACGATGAACGTTTCGACACATCGGCGAGTGATGTTGTATTCATACCCTCGATTCATTTGAGTTATAGCACGAAGGATATGCATAATTTCAGTTTGAGTTATCGAATGGGTAAGTCGTATCCCGGTGCCGAGTTGCTGTCGCGTTATGAGGAATACGGTGTTGAGAGCTATTCTACAGGGAATCCAGCCTTAGGGCCATCGTATCAGCACAATGTTGAAGCATCGTGGAATAAGTATTTTATGAGCTTTGGTTCGGTGGGAGTGTCGGGTTCGTTTAAAGCGGACCAGGATAAAAGAGGGGCGCTGAGCGATGCCAGATATGTTGAGTACTTTGGACGAGTGGTATCGTTCAGTAAGCCTTACAATTTGGGTGACACACGCAGAGGGGATTTAAATGTGAATGTGATGTACCGACCGTCGGGGTTGTTTAATGTGAGGTTGACGTGTGGAGTGTCGGATAGTTGGTATCGTTTGCAGGTGCGCCCGGGCGAGTGGGTGGAGGACGAGATGGCATCGTGGAGTATCCGTGTCCGGTTGTGGACTAAGTTATGGAATAAGGTTGAGGTGTTTGCATCGGGTAATTATTCGAGTCGTGGACATAGTCCATGGTCGTTGATGGAGGTGAATGAATCCCGCAAGGGGATTGATTTGGGAGCGAGCGCCGATTTTTGGAACCGGAAGTTGTCGTTGTATCTCAATATCTCTGATATATTCAATTGGAACAACTGGGGCAGTACGTCTACCAACTATTACAACAGTTCGACGAGTGTGTATAAGTGGAACAGCCGATATATTACATTCGGTGTGACATTGCGGTTTGGAAAAATGGAATTGGAGAGCCGTGCTAAAACCGGAGCCACAGAGGATTCGGGAGGACGGTAGTATCGAGAGGACGTTTTTGCAAGGTGTTGTGAGCGGTTGGGATGGAAAGCTTTTTTAGCGGAATAATTCAGACGTGGAGGCTTCAACAGTGTTCTCGATATTGTCGTCGAGAGCAGAGAAGAGGTCGAAGTTGAGTAACTTTTCGAGTTCGTCGACGGAAAGCGCATAATTGGGCATTAGGACGTTGGGGCGTGGCTGGCTGCTGGCGGCAGTAGGGGGCATGGTATAGGTAGAGCGGGTGCCGTTAGGCATGATGTAGGCTATGGAAGCATAGCTGTTGCCGACGGGGATGAGGAGTGCTTTGAAGAAGGCGTCGGGGATGTGGACACGGGCTCTGCCGATGGTGTTGTGGCTGCGGGAGGGGTTGAAGAGCGGTCCACAGACTATCCACACGCGGCCGTAGTTTTTAGCCCAGCGGCGGACGGCTTGTTCCAGACGGTTCCATTCGCCTCCGTTGAGATTGTGGTCTTGGGGGCAGACGTTGGTGAAATAGTGACTTTGCCAGTAACTTTGTTCGCTCCATCGCAGGTCGGCTTTAGGAGCCATGTGGCCTTTGTCCCAGCCAGAGTGGGCGTAGTCTTCGCGAGAGGCCTGCAGCCCTTTGAGGTTGGGGTCGCGGCTGAAGTTAGAACTTTTTGAAGAATAGGAGACTTGCAGTTCGTCGGCGGTGAGTTCGTAAGCCACCCAGTCAGGGATAAGGGTGGAATGGTTGTAGGAGACGGTGAAGCCGTTGTAGTGGATGATTTGACTGTTGGAACAGGCATTGGTGTCGACGGCTCGAGGGAATTCGAGGTTTGCCGGGTGCTGGCGGGCGGTAGCGTTTTGGACCGGGCCGTTGTTCAGACTGGAAGAGCAGGTGGAGAGGCCTGCTGCCAGGATGGCGAAGAGGAGGAACGTTTTCATTTGAATTTGACAGCTATGGCTTCGGTAATGTTGATGACATAGTCGCCGAGTTTCTCGTAGAGCGCGTAGAGACTGCTGTAGGCATTACCGATGGCGAAATCGTAGGTGCCGCTTTTGAGGGCATTGAGATGTTCGTCGCGGAGGTGGTCGCGGTATTTGTTGATTTCATCCTCGGCGAGTTCGGCTTGTTCGAGATCGGCATGGTCGTAGTCGGAGTCGAGGTTGGCGTCCATGATGTCGAGTGCATGCGCGACGAGTTGGGTCATTTGTGCGAGGTTGTCGTTGAGGTGCTGGTCGAAATGGACGGCGGTTTGTCGTTTGTTTTTGCGGGTGGCAGCGATTTGGTAGATGGTGTCGCCAATGCTTTCGAGGTTGTCGACGACGCAGAGCATTGCACTGATACGCTGGGAGCCTTGGTGAGAGAGGTCGCCTTCGGAGATGCGAGTCAGGAACTGGGAGATTTCCATCTCCATGCGGTCGGTGATTTCCTCATATTTCTCGATGCGCTCGAAAGTGCGGTTGAATTCATCGTCGTCCTTGGCAGTGCGGAGGGGAGGCAGGAAGGTGTACATGCGAAGGACACGTTTGGAGAATTCGGTGATTTCGCGTTCGGCGGCCTGCATGTTGATTTCGGCGGTGTTCATCCAGCTGCCGATATATTTGAGTTTGTAGGTGTACTCCTCGTCCTCGGGTTTGTCTTTGACCAGCCAGTTGACGATGCGGATAATGACGGGGATGAACCATGCGAGGATGAAGGTGTTGAAGACGTTGAAGAAGGTATGGAAGAGGGAGAGTGCCATGGGGATGGCGTTGGGGTTGTAGCCTGCGGCGCCAACAGCAGTGTAGGGGTCGCTGCCGACCATGCCGCCGGTGATGTTGGCGATGAGAGACATGAGGGGACGGAAGACGATGAGGGTGATGATGACACCGACAACGTTGAAGACCAAGTGAGCGCGAGCGGCGCGTTTACCGTTGGTGTTGGCGACCATGGCGGCTATGTTGGCCGTGATGGTGGTACCGATGTTTTGTCCCATGACGAGAGCGACGGCGGCATCGAGTCCTATCCATCCGTTATAACACATAACGAGGGTGATGGCCATCATGGCAGCGGAGGCCTGGACAAGGCAGGTGAGCAGTGCGCCTACCGCAATGAAGAGGATGATGGACCAGAAACCATAGCCGGAAAGGCGGGCGAGGGTTTCAAGGGCTTGAGGATATTCTTCGAGGTTGGGCATGGCCTGCTGGAGGAAACCCATGCCGAACAGGAGCAGGGCCAGACCGATGACGAATTCGCCAATGAAGCGGAGTTTGTCGCTTTTGGTGAACATGAAGATGAGCGCGACGGCACCGAGGAACATGGGGAGGCTGAAGGCACTGCTGCTCTCGCCCAAGCCAAAGAGGGAGATAATCCATGCGGTGACGGTAGTGCCGATGTTGGCACCCATGATGACGGCGATGGCACCGGCCAGGGAGAGGAGACCGGCGTTGACGAAAGAGACAACCATGACGGTTGTGGCCGAAGAGGACTGGATGACAGTGGTGACAGCTGTGCCGGTGAGGATGCCGCGCAGGGGGTTGCCGGTAACTTTTCCCATGATGGAGCGCATGCGGTTGCCGGCAATTTTCTGGAGGCCTTCACTCATAAGTTTCATGCCGAAGAGGAACACGGCAAGTGCCCCGGCAAAATTGATGATGATAATCAGAATTTCGGAGAATGACATGGATTCAAGATTTAATTATAATGGGTAGGTATTGCATTATCAAGCGGATAGAGGTGTTGGCTCTTTCTTTGTTGAATGGTGCAAAAATACTATAATTGTGGATGTTTGCAGTTGCATTTCGGTTAATATTTTGTTACGTTTTTGTTGCTTGCTTGCAGGTTCATTGCTGGAAGCGTGTTGGATGCTTAGGGTGATGCGGCTATGAGAATGCAGGGGCGGGGGTGAGAAAAATCGTTAGAATTAGGGATTGTCGGGTTGGGTGGAATGTGGTATTTTTGCAGAGACAATTTAAAAAGTAATAATTATGCATCATTTTCATAATCAAAACGATATTGAATGCGGGCAGCATTCTTGCAAGGAACATTCCCATAACGGTGAAGGCCACCACCATCACCATCATCACCACGACCACCATGTTGATGCCAAGGACATGGGAACGGTTTATGTAGTGGCTGTTGTGCTGAATTTGTTGTTTGTAGTAATCGAAGCGGTAGCGGGATTTGTAGGGCACTCGATGGGGTTGCTATCGGATGCAGGACATAATATGAGTGACGTGTTTTGCCTGCTATTGGCGATGGTGGCGTTGAGATTGTCGCAGACGAAGGCCACGAAACGGTTCACATACGGGTACAGGAAGAGTTCGGTGCTGATTTCATTGCTGAATGCCATTATACTATTAGTGGCTGTAGGCGGAATCGTCGTTGAAAGTATCAGGAAATTCTATCATCCTGCCGAGGTGAACGGAATATTGGTGACGTGGACAGCGGCAGTGGCCATAGTGGTGAATGGATTCACGGCGTGGATGCTGCATGGGAGGCAACATGATATAAACGCGCGGGGAGCGTTTTTGCACATGCTGGCGGACACGTTGGTTTCGGCGGGAGTGGTAGTGTCGGGAATTGTGATAACGCATACGGGATGGACGGTGATAGACCCGATAATTGGACTTGTGATAGCAGGCGTGATACTGGTATCGACATGGGAATTGTTGGCAGAGAGTTTGCGGATGAGCGTGGATGCAGTGCCTGAGGACGTAGACCCTGACGGTGTAGTGGAGGAGATGATGAAAAGCGAAGGCGTGGTGGAGGTTCACCATGTGCATATATGGCCAATCAGTACGACAGAGACGGCGTTGACGGCGCATGTGGTGATAGAAGACTGCAGGAAGATGGATGAATGTTGCCGGCTGCTGAAGGAACGGCTTGAGGGTATGGGAATTAGTCACAGTACCATAGAGATGGAGACTGAGAACAGTACGTGCAATAGTCGTGAATGTTGCAAAGGGGAGTAGATTCGCCGGTAGTTACCGGGAGGGGACGAGTTCGGCCATGAGGTCGTGTTCGAGGGCTTGCGTGATGCGAACCTGATGGAAAGAGCCTAAAGCGATGCGACGTGTGGCGGGGATGAGAACTTCGTCGTCGACTTCGGGGCTGTCGTATTGAGTGCGTGCGATATAATAGTCGCCTTCGCGTCGGTCGACGATGACCTGAAAGATTTTGCCTACTTTTTGTTCGTTTTTCTCGAGCGAGATGGCTTGTTGGAGCTCCATGAGTTCACTTACACGGCGTTGTTTTTCCTCTTCGGGGACAGGGTCGCCGAGGGAATGAGCCGGTGTGTTTTCCTCGGGGGAATAGGCGAAACATCCCATGCGGTCGAAGCGGGCTTGGAGGAGGAACTGTTTCAGTTCCTGAAATTCGGTTTCGGTTTCGCCAGGATAGCCGACAATAAGGGTGGTGCGGATGCTGACGTCGGGGATGAGGTTGCGGAATTGTTGCAAGAGTTGCAGGGTCTCTTCGCGGTTGATGCCACGATTCATGGAGTTGAGCAGGCGGGAGTTGATGTGCTGGAGGGGGATGTCGATATAGTTGCAGATGTTCGGATGCTGAGCGATGGACTGAATGGCGTCGATGGGGAAAGAGGAAGGGTAGGTGTAGTGGAGGCGAATCCATGGAGCACCGCTTTGGGTGGCGAGGAGGTTGAGAAGGTCGCCGAGTCGGCGGCGGCCGTAGAGGTCGAGGCCGTAGTAGGTGGTGTCTTGAGCGATGAGGATGAGTTCTTTGGTGCCGTTGTCGACCAGTTGCTGCGCTTCGAGGAGGATGTCTTCGATGGGGCGGGAGACGTGTTTGCCTCGGATGAGGGGGATGGCGCAGTAGGAGCAGCTGCGGTTGCAGCCTTCGGATATTTTGAGGTAGGCGTAGTGATTGGGAGTGGAGAGCGTGCGTTCGGCAGTAAAAGGTTTTTGCGAAGCGGGTTGAGCGGCGATAGACAGGACAGTGGAGATGAGTTGCTGCCACTGGTGGACACCGAACCAGTAGTCGACCTGCGGGAGTTCGGTGCGGAGGTCATCGAGATAGCGTTCAACGAGACAGCCGGAGGCAATGAGTGTACGGTGGCGGTTGTCGTTGGAATGGCGACGGTTGAAATTTTCGGCTTGGCGGATTTGTTCGAGGAGGGTGTTGACGGATTCTTCCTTGGCATCGCCGATGAAGCCGCAGGTGTTGAGGATGACGATGTCGCAGTCGTTATGGGGACGGTCGAAGAAGACGGTTTGACCGGCGGATATGAGATGCCCGCCTATGTTTTCGGAGTCGACGGTGTTTTTGCTGCAGCCGAGTGTGATGATGTTGATTTTCAAGGCGGAGAGATTAGAAAGAGTTATTGCTTGTCGAAGAGACTGTCGACGAATTCGTCGGCATTGAAGACTTGGATGTCGGTCATTTTTTCGCCTAAGCCGATGTAACGGACGGGGATTTGGAATTGGTCGCTAATGCCGATGATGACGCCGCCTTTGGCAGTGCCGTCGAGTTTGGTGAGGGCGAGAGCGTTGACGTCGGTAGCAGCGGTGAATTGTCGCGCTTGTTCGATGGCGTTTTGGCCGGTGCTGGCATCAAGGACGAGGAGCACTTCGTGGGGGGCGTCGGGCATGAGTTTTTGCATGACCTTCTTGATTTTGCCCAGTTCGTTCATGAGTCCGACTTTGTTGTGGAGGCGGCCAGCGGTGTCGATGATGACGACATCGGCTTGTTTGGAGATGGCGGATTGGAGGGTGTCGTAGGCCACGGAGGCGGGGTCGGCGTTCATGCCTTGCTGGACGATGGGGACACCCACGCGGTCGGCCCAAAGTTGAAGCTGTTCGACGGCGGCGGCGCGGAAGGTATCAGCAGCACCAAGCATGACGCTTTTGCCGGCTTGTTTGTATTGGTGGGCGAGTTTGGCAATGGTGGTTGTTTTGCCAACACCGTTAACCCCTACTACAAGAATGACATAGGGATGAGCGGGGAGCGGGGAGTCGAAATCTTCGGGGAAGTCGCTGCGGTGCTGGTTGAGGAGGGTGGTGATTTCGGCCCTGAGGATAGAATTGAGTTCGTTGGTGCTGATGTATTTGTCGCGCTTGATGCGCTCCTGTAGTTTTTCGATGATTTTGAGCGTGGTTTCAACCCCTACATCGGAGGAGATGAGGGTTTCCTCGAGGTTGTCGAGGACGGCGTCGTCGACGGTGGATTTGCCCAAAATGCTTTTGGTGAGTTTGGCAAAGAAACTCTCTTTGGTTTTGGTGAGTCCTTGGTCGAGTGTTTGTTTCTTTTCTTTTTTACTGAATAGTCCCATAGTGATTATTGATTAAAGGTTGGATATTGGTTTTATTGGCGAGGGAGTGACCTTGGGAGAGAGAGGGTTAGTCCTGAGAGTTGTTGGTTTTAAGACCCAGTTTTTTGTTCATGGTAGGGCGGATTTCTTTGTTGAAGATTTTCCGGTAGGAGTCGTAGGAGTAGCGTTTGTTGTCGCCCGAAGCGAAGTACCAGAGGGCCATGATGAGTTCGTCGGCTGGTTGGTAGCCTTGGATGATGGTGAGCTTGGTTTGGTCGGAGTTGAAGATGACGAAGGAAGGGAAACCGATTTGGACACCGAGGACGGCTTTGGCGAAGCTGTGAGTGGCGGGGCGGGCGCCAGGAGCAGTGGCGATGTTGGAATATTTGGTACCAAGCCATGAGAACTCGGAACTGCCTTCGGCGTTGAATTTGACGGGGAGGTAGTAGGTATTGAGGATTTTGGCGACGACGGGGTCGTTGAAAGTTTCGCGGTCCATGCGTTTGCACCATCCGCACCATGTGGTGTAGAAGTCGACAAAATAGAGTTTGGCGTTGCTTTTGCTATCGGTTTTGGCGGCTTGTTCGATAGTTTTCCATTCGATTTGCTGGGCGTGGATTTGGGTGTAGAACAGGCTGCAAAGGATTGAAAGAATGAGTATTCGTTTTGTCATAGTTTGCTATTTTGATATGTTGAACAATGTTTTTTGATTCGAGTGAATGATGTTTTTGGATTACCAGTCGTAGAGCCAGTCGTTGTCGAGGTCGTCGGTGTTGGGGTCGTAGACCTCCTCACGCTCCTCGCGGTCGCGGAGACGGAAGAGACGGCCAAGCCAGTCGTCTTTTTTTGATACAGAGCGGGTGGCGACGGAGTTGTCCTCCTCGATGATTTTGGCTATTTTTTGGATGTAATTTTCGACATAGGAATGAGGGTGCATTTCGTCGTAGTGGATGGCGGCACCGGTGTAGTAGTGTCGGATAATGCTATCGTAGGCGATGCCGAGTCCGACCATGCGGATGGTTCCTTCCTGACTGAGACCGACACCGTGGCCGAAGCCATGGCCGGAGAGGGTGATGCGGTGGGTGGTGCTATCGTAGAGGACTGAAAAGAAAGTGGAGCGAAGCTGGAAGTCGGAGCGGATGCGGGTGAGGGGGATGCCGCAAAGACGTGCTTGGCGTGTGGACTGGCTGAAGGTGAGGAGGAGGTTGCGGATGCTGTCGTTGTCGGTGTCGAGATGGTGTTTTTGAGAGAAATATTTGAGCCATTTGTCTTCGTTGACGACTTTTACCCATTCGCTTTGCCGCATGTGGTATGAAAAAGTATCGGGGACGGAGCGGAGGTAGGGCACGGCCGCACGCCAAACATCTTCGGAGTTGGCGGTTTGGCCGCCGCTGTTGGCATGAAAGGGTGTTTCAATGAGGGAACCAGTGCTGTCGACAATGGTCATGCCACTGCTTAGCATGGTGCCGAGCATGATGTCGGGGCGGATGCAGCGGTTGAGGTAAGCCTGGCAATGGACTTGGTCGCAGAAATTGTAGCCTTCGTTGATATGTTTATTGATGTTTTTCATTGCCCAGGTGCGGGAGATGATGGCCTGGACACGGAAGATGTCGGTTTGGGAGCCGTAAATTTCGGACTGGACGACACCTGCGATGTAGGTCTCGAATTCAACATCGTTAATGAGGAGGAGTTTGCCGTTTTTGTTGACAGAGACGAGGAGGTTGCCTTCGTAGGTGCGCTGTTTGAGGTTGCGAGGGTTGAGGCAGAGAATGCAGGCGGTGTCGGTGGCTATGAAAGAGATGCGTGGGTGGTTGCCATAGTCGTAGCCGTTGATGGAGATGTGGATGTTGTGGCCGTTGGGTGTGAGCTCGACGGACTTGTCGTTGCCAACTTCGGGTTCGAGGAGAATGGTGTCGTTGGCATAGATGTTATAGTAGCCAAGGTCGAAAGAGATGTTGATGAATTCGACAGTATTGTTGGAGAAGAGGCGGACTTTGACACGGTCGGCCTGGGCGAGTAGGGGCAGGAGAAGGCAGAGTATGGCGAGGGTATTCTTCACTTGTTGCGGATAAGGTTGATGATTTGTGTGGCGGTGCGGTCGGAGGCACCGGCGTTGCCCAGGATTTTGTGAAGGTTGGAATAGCCTTCGAGAATGGAGTTGCGACGGTCGCTGTTTTGTGCGATGAGGAGGAATTCTTGTTCGAGGCGTTGGGGTGTGAAGTCTTGCTGGATGAGTTCGACGACAACCGGGGAGTCGGTGATGAGGTTGGGAAGGGAGATGTATTTGATGCGGCCGGCGATGAGTACACGTGCTATGGCGGCTGAGACGGCGTTGGCACGGTAGCAGACCACCTGGGGCACGTTGAACAGTGCCGTTTCGAGGGTGGCTGTGCCGGAGCAGACGAGTGCGGCGTATGCAGAGGAGAGGAGGGGGTAGGTTTGGTCGTAGACAACAGAGACGTTGGGGAGGGATTGGATGAATGGTTGGTAGAATTGGTCTCCGAGGAGGGTCATTCCTGCAATGACGAAGTCGTATTCGGGATGTCGTTTTGCAACGTAAAGCATTGGAGGCAGGGAACGCTTGAGTTCTTGTTTGCGGCTTCCGGGGAGCAGGGCAATGAGCGGTCGGGAGGAGGAATGGGAGAGGTTGGCGGAGGATTGATGGGATTTGTATTGCTCAACGGCATCGAGAAGGGGATGGCCTACATAAACAGCCTGAGGGAAGTGGTTACGGGCATAGAAGTCCTGTTCGAAGGGGAGGATGTAGCAAAGGCAGTCGAGGTCTTTGCGCATGGAACGCAGACGTCCTTTTTTCCAAGCCCATAATTGAGGGGAGATATAATGGATGTTGAGAAATCCGTGCTGACGGGCGAAGTGCGCGATGCGGAGGTTGAATCCGGGATAGTCGATGTAGATAATGGCATCGGGCTGGAATTGAAGTATGTCGTTTTTGCAGAGTTGCAGATTGGCGTTTACGGTGCGGAGATTCCTTACCACTTCGACGAAACCCATGATGGCGAGGTCGCGTATATGTTTAACTGGTTGGCCACCGACCTGAGCCATAGCATCGCCTCCCCAGAAACGGATCTGGGCTTGAGGGTCTTGTTTAAGGAGGGCTCGCATGAGGTTGGCACCGTGGAGGTCGCCAGAGGCTTCGCCTGCTATGATGTAATATTTCATGGGCTTAGATGGTTAGATGTTTGTATTTGAGCATCCACCACATGAATAGCACCACGGTGATGAACAGGGTGACGATGACGGCTTTGAGAGTGTCGGGAAAATCTTTGCGGTGAGCGTAGTAGCGCAGCAGAAGTGCGGGAGGCACAAAGGCTACTGCGAACCAGCGAAGGTGTTCGGTTACAGGTATGCCGGCCACGAGGAGGATGAGCCATAGTAAGAGGGCGCAGAGCAGTTCGGAGAGCAATGTGGCGATGGCACCCAGTGGGAGGCTGTTTTTGTCGAGGAGTTTTTTCATAGTGAGAGGTGTTGGATTTTATCTATGGCGGCGTAGTCGGTGAAATCGGGTCGCACGGGGACTACAGAGACGTAGCCGTGGGCAAGCGCATATTCGTCGGATTGCTCATTAGGGTTGGGACAGACGAATTTGCCTGTCATCCACCAATAGGGTCGGCCGATGGGATCTGTGCGTTTTTCAAGACTGTCGACCCAGGAGGCATGAGCCTGATGGCAGATATGAATGCCTTTGATTTGGTCGGCAGGGAGCCGAGGGATATTGACGTTGAGGGCAGTGCCTTGTGGCAAGGGTTGTTCCAGTGTTTTGGATATGATGTGGCGCACGGATGGAGCGCAGGCTGAGAAATCGGTTTCTGGGCTGTGGCTGAGAACGGAGAATCCAATAGCGGGGAATCCGTCGAGGCAGGCTTCGAGGACGGCACCCATGGTGCCACTGTAAAGTATGTTGATAGAGGCATTGCTTCCGTAATTGATGCCAGAAAGGACTAAGTCAGGAGGGCGGGGGCAAAAATGTTCAAGACCCATTTTGACGCAGTCGGCAGGGGTTCCGTCGCAAGAGAAGTAGTTGTCGCCTTTCTCAGGCACAGCGCGTACTCGCAGCGGTCGGGTGCAAGTGATGGAGGAGCTCAGTCCCGAGGAGTTGCGGTCGGGAGCCATGACTACGGTGTCACCAAATTCCTGAGCAATATGAACCAACTGCTCCAGTCCGCGAGATTGGTATCCATCATCGTTTGTGATAAGAATCAGAGGGCTTTTTGGGGTCATAAGGTTGGGCTTGTATGTTGGAACAGTAATATTATTAGGAATTAGGCAATGGACTTGTTTTGACTTGAGCAGATGAGAGTATTTGTTGTTAACGTTGTTGCCCTTCTGTCCAGTTGAGATTCAATTTGTTCTTTCCCAAGAAGAAGGAGGCAGGTTGTAGGATGTTGTCGAAAATGAAGTATTGAATCAAGACACTGTCCTTGTTGTCGATAAGGGCGTAGAGACGGTTGATGTCGAACATTTGATACATGGAGGTGTCGGGCATGGCCAACGTGTCGTTGGGGTTGGCATATTTGAGATAGGTTTTAAGTTCGCGGGTGACGCCGTCGGTGTTGGTGATGCGCAGGATGGTTCTTGGAGCGGAGTTGAAGGAAGAATCCATTTTGCTGTTGGGGACGCTGCTGGCGAATTCGTCGAAATTTAGGTTGGCAAAAGAAGAAAGCATCTGAGCCACGCGGGCAGTGTCGAAGTGGTCGACAGTGGTGTGGCTTTGAGTCAGTTCAAAAATGAACCCGTCACCTTGACGGCGCACGGCGAAAGATTCCTGAGGTTGGGCGGGGATGTCCAGTTCGACGCTTTGCAACTGACGGATGTCCCAATGGACGATGTTGTGGCTGCGCCATGCGAGGGGGTCGGACATGAAGCGTGGAGTAAGGTATCCACGGAAACCGGGAATGTGAATAATATATGGAACCTTGTCCCCTTTTCGGAACATGTGGCAAGCCATCATGTCCTGAGTCTCGTGGCCTACGAAATAGGTGGCAGTGAGCTTATCGTGCGGGAACAGACGGAGTTTGCCTCCAAACCAGTTGATGAAATATTTGTGCTGGTAGACTTCGACTTTGATGGCGCGGGATGAGAGCAGTTTGATGGCTTGAGGAACAGCGTTTTTATTTACTTGCTGGCGGATGCGCATGTCGTGCAGGGTTTCCAACAGAAGGTCGACAAGAGGCTGGCTGGCAGCGTATTTGCCGTCCACCGTCCAAGAGGTGTCGCCAAGGCTATCGATAGTTCTTTCAAGAAGAACCTGTTGGTTTTGTTTGTCGGCAATAAAAACTTTGCAGACAGATTCGATGTCTTTGATATGGAAATCTTGCTCGAAGGTGGCTTTTTTGGCTCCCGAGTTGGCAATTATCCATGTGGCGATACCCAAGATGATAACTGCACCTATGATAATTAGATTTTTCTTCTTTTTATTCATTTTTTTGTTTGGTACTTTTTACGTCGAAGGATGACAATTACAACGCCTGCTACGGCAATGAGTAGTACGGGAAGCATGACGTTGAGGAGTTGGTAGCGTGTGCGTTCCTCCTTGACTTTCATTACGTTCAGTTTTCGGATTTTGATGTCGCGGGAACGGCTGGAAATGGAGCCGCCTTCGCCGGCCAGGTAGTCGATGCAGTTTAGCAGTAACTCTTTGTTGGCATAGAGGGTTTCAGTATAGAAGTCGTAGCCGAGGGGGTAACCTGTACTCTCTTTGAAGTTGAATCGGTTTTTGATAATGTCGCCGTCGGAAATGACAATCATTGCCGTGCTGTCGCCTTCCTCGCGGAATCCCATTTCGGCCATGTGGGCAAAATCGGGTGTGAGTCTGTTGCGGAACAATGATTTGAAATGACCTTGGAGCAGGACAGCGATAGGAATATTCTTGCGGTTGAAAAGACGGCGGTCGGGTTCAACCTTGGCTTCGTTCAGGTCGTAGATGGCTGGGGCATTTTTGACGCGGGAGAACTCGGATGTTGCCAGCAGCACAGTTTTGTCTATGCCGTTGTCGATTAAATCCATACTGCTGATAAAATCTGTCTTAATCAGATCAAGATTACGCACAATGGGATGGGGAGAAAGCGGGACAATCTCGGGGAAATACATCCAGGGTTGGAATTGAATCTGTGCCTGTTCTCCTACCATGCCTACTTTCATTGGGATAGGCCGGCAGCGGACATCCATTATCAAGTCGGGATTGACGCGTACGCCGTAGGTGAAAAACATCTCGTCGAGGTTGAGCGGGAGACGTGTAGCCACGGCTTGACCGGCGAATTCCAGGCTGTCAAGGTCTGCATCGAGGGCGTCAACCAGCCACAGCACTTTGCCACCGTACATGATGTATTGGTCAAGGATATACTGGTCGCGGTCGTCGAAGGGTCGCGTGGGCTTGGCGACGATAATCAAGTCGTATTTATTATGGAATTGATAGGTGGAGTCTTTGGGATTGCGGGTGCGGGAAGTGAGGGAGTTGATATTGCCGTCCATGCGGGCAGTGTCAAGGGTGTAATATTCATAAAGAGAACCAATCATGTCGGAGAGGTAAGGAAGTTCCAACTCGCCGTGACCACGCATAAATGCAACTGTAGGCTTATTGCCTGACGACAACGCCCTGACAGCATTGCTCAGTACATACTCAAGACTTTGAATGGAGTTGTTAAGCAGTTGTGTCTGGTCTACATATTTCTGGCTCTGAAGTAGTTGAATTGAAGTTTCGGAGCCTTTGTAGATTACATCTGCTGCGGGTATCAGCACTTGCTGCGTATATCCGGTGGCTGTGCTTACCTGTATCTGTGTGGGTTGTATTCCCTTTTGTGCCAGTTTTTGGTAGAAAACCTGTCTTTCTTTCGGATCGTCGAAACTGTTGGGGTTCACAAACTCGTACTGGATGTTCCGGTTATAGGCTCTGAACTGGTTGAGCATTTCCTTGGTTTCCCTCTGCAGCCGTTTGAAATCGGCAGGGAAATCGCCTTCCAGATACACGCGGTACAACAAAGGCTCGTCGACTTTCTTCAACATCTCCTTGGTTGACTTCGAGAGAGTGTAACGTTTCTCAGAGGTCAGGTCTAATCGTCCGAACACATAGAAACTAATCACATTTACAAATATCAGGATGAGAAGTCCTGCACCAAACTCGATGAGGTGTCCGCGACGCAAGTCTTTCCGATTGTGCCAGCCATGCCATTTGCGGCTTTGCAACACCATTCTTGTGGCCAGCAGGAACGCGACAGCCACACTAACAAAGTATATCACATCGCGGCTGTCGATCACGCCACGGCTTATAGAATCGTAGTGGTAGCTCATGCCCAGTTGGCGGATGGTGAGTTCGGCATTGCCGAGAAATCCCATGCGGCAAATGGACTCAAATCCCAGATGCATGAAGGCACACATCAGGGCGGCAAGAATAAAGGCAACAATCTGGTTGTTGGTGATAGAACTGGCGAATATGCCAATGGCCACAAATGCGGCTCCTAATAGCAACAAGCCAATGTACGAGCCAGCTACACTGCCAGAGTCGACATTGCCCACAGGGTCGCCCAGAGCCACCACGCTGAAATAACCCACCAGTGTGGGCAGCAACGAGATAAACACCAGAATTACACCTGCAAGGAATTTAGCCCATATCAGGTTCATCTCACTTATGGGTTTTGTCAGCAGCAACTCCATTGTTCCATTTCTTCTCTCTTCTGCCAGCATTCGCATTGTGATGGCGGGGATAAGGAAAAGATACAGGAAAGGTCCGATGACAAACAGTCCATCCATTCCGGCATAGCCGTAGTCGAGAATGTTGAAATCCGATTTAAACACCCAAAGCATCAGCCCCGTCAGTACCAAGAATACGGCGATGGTCAGATAGCCTATCAGGGAAGAAAAAAATCCGGCAAGTTCTTTTTTCAGTAAAGGGAGCATAGGTATGTTAGTTGAATATCGAGGGTTTACTGGTCAATTGCTACGGAAGTCCCGCAGTTGTTGCCTCTACCCCTCGTAACCTGTTTTATTCGTCAAATTTGAAACGTTTTGAGCGTATGGAACGGCCTTGGTAGTCGCCCAATGAGAGCTCGTAAATAACTTCGGCCATCAAACTTGCGTTCTTGGTTAGCAGGTCGCGGTCAATATTTTCGGATATGTCGCTGGGAACATGGTCGTTCAAACTGCCCATCGAACCAGTGAACACCAATGAGGGAATGCCGATTTGCGCAAAAGCGGCGGCATCGCCTCGGGGCATGGTACGCGTTCCTTTAACCAACGATTTGGTCGAAATCGAATCATTGCGCTCGGCAATTTTCCACAGTTGCGGGAACCGTTTGTTGCCAAGAACCTGTATGCTGTCCCCTTGGCCGATGCACTCGGCATTGATGAAGCATTCCACATTGTGCAATTTCGGGAAATTCGACACAAAAATCTCGGCTCCGAGATTCTGCAACTCTCCACCCGAGAACAGGACAAATATAATTGAACGCTTGTTGTACTCAATGTTCTTCGGGGCATTGACAGTCAGCAGTCGTGCGGCTTCCAAGATAGCGGACACTCCGCTGGCGTTGTCGTTGGCACCGGGGAAAAGGCAGGTGTTGCCTTGAATACCTACATGGTCAAGGTGGGCACCCACAACAATATATTCATGTTTCATTTTGTCATCGTGTCCGGGCAGCACTCCCACCACATTAGCTGTGGTTGCGTTCGAACGGTATCTTGCATTGATGTTGATTTCGAAGTTTTTGCGTAAGTGGAAAGACTGGGGAGTCATGCTTTCTGTCAACGTAGTAACCACTGAGTCGAGTGTCATCTGTTCGTCGGCAAGGAGTGCGGCTCCCATATCCCGGGTTGGCTGCACTACGGGGAAAGTCAATTGTTGAGCCCCCTCGCCGCACCAGGCCTGATGTTGAACTTCGTATGGCCTGCAAGTCTCCGACATATTGATGCACACCAATCCTATTGCGCCGTGCTTCTTGGCAACCTCGGCCTTGCCACGCATGGTGGCGTATGGCTCTGTCACTTTGCCAGGCAGAAACTCGGGTACGCCCGACAGGCAGAGAACAACCTTGCCACGTACATCGACTTTGGCATATTCGTTAAACGAATGGTGGTCGATGCCCCATCCGCAAAACACCACGGGAGCGTTTGTGTATCCTCGTCCGGTCATGCTTGAGCACACGTAGTCACGTCCCAGTACGTACTGCACCCGCACATCGTTGTCGTTTACATACGTGTAAAAATTACAGTTCTCAATTTCGTTGTATTCCACCTGAAAGTACTGACCCCATTCATCCTGGAACGGCTTCACGCCATAAGAGGACAATACTCCGGCACAATAGTCGGCGGCTTCCAGAAAAGCCTGCGACCCAGCCATCCGTCCCTCGTATTGCGATGATGCCAGTATGCGTACATGCTTCATCAATGTGTCGGTGTTGGCGCGGAGCAGGGTGTCCTTGGTTACTTCCTCCTGAGCGTTGGCTACACTGGAGGCAACAAAGGCCAAAACAGCCATCAGGGCAAAGATCTTCTTCATTTTTATGCGCATCTTTATTATTATATAATAATTTATTTTATTGAGTATAAAATGGTTGTTGCACAATTAGCGTACAGTGCAATCAAGCAAAGATACAAAAAAAACACGACATTGCAACAAAAAAAGCAGTCCGTCACTTTCCAGTGCCGTCCGACCTGCAACTTCACGTCTGCGTTGTCTACTCTTCTGAGGTTTCTGAAATAAAGCGTCTGTAAGCTGAGAATGTGTTGGCGCGCGACAAAAATCCCTCATAATGCCCAGTGTCGTCTACCACAATGAGGTTGTAACGGTTGCTGAGTTGGAATTTCTTCACCACTTCGCTTGGCGAATCCGACAGGTGGACAATGTCTTTGTCATCGAACGTCATCATCAGATCGCTTATTGTGGTGGTGTCGTATAACTCAGTTTCAAAAATAAGATGCCGGATGTCATCCATGACTATCAATCCAAGAAAGCGGCCTTCGTCATCGAGCACAGGAAACAGGTTGCGTTTCGAATTCTTTATAGCCTCCACTATGTCTCGCAGGATACCGTTGTACGACAAGGTGGCAAAATTGGTTTCAATCAACTTCTTCAAGTCCATCAGCTGCCATGCCGATGCATCTTTGTTGTGAGTCATCAGGTCTCCTTTCACAGCCAGTTTCCGCGCATAGATAGAGTGCTTCTCAAACGGTTGCACACAAATATAAGTAACTGTTGCTGTGATAAGAAGGGGAACCATCAACGCATATCCGCCTGTAATCTCGGCAATAAGGAACACCCCCATAAACGGGGCATGCATTACGCCTGTCATCACGGCGGCCATTCCCACCAGTGCAAAATTGGCGGTTGACTGTGTCGGCAGTCCTATCTGGTTGCCCAAGGCGGCTATGAAATAACCACTTAGTCCTCCCACTACCAACGAAGGACCAAACGTACCGCCTACGCCCCCGCTGCCTATTGTCGTTGCGGTGGCCACGGGTTTCAGTAAGATCAAAACCAGTAGTATGGATAGTGCCACCCACCCATTGTCTCTGAATACGTTGAATATGCTGCTGGCAAAAAGCGCGTCGTCGTTGCTTCCGTTCAACAACTCTGTCAATGCCCAGTAACCTTCACCGTAGAGCGGGGGAAACAGGAATATCATGATACCCAACGCCACTCCGCCCACGAGCCATTTCAGAACCCAGTTTTGGGTTTGACCAAACCACGATTCCACCTTGTCGGTGCAACGCAGAAAGTACACAGAACTGAATGCGCAGAATATCCCTAACACCACCAGAAACGGTATCTGGCTCAATGTGAAATCCTCTGCCACATGGAACACAAACTGCACCTGTTGCCCCATTAGAAAATAAGCTACCGTCGAGGCTGACAATGCCGAAATCAGCAACGGTACAGCAGTGGTCATTGTCATGTCAAACATCAGCACTTCCACCGTGAACAGCACTCCGGCCAATGGGGCTTTGAATATGCCTGCAATGGCTCCCGCAGCTCCGCAACCTAACAGCAATTTCACCCCCTTCGAACTTACGTGGAAAAACCGTCCTACATTCGACCCAATTGCACTGCCTGTCGAAGCAATGGGCGCTTCGAGTCCCACGCTGCCGCCAAAAGCAACCGTGAGCGTCGAGGCCACCAACGAGGTGTACATATTGCGGGGAGGAAGAGCCCCTTTTTTGCGAGAAATGGCAAGTAGCACTGCCGGTATACCGTGGCCTATATGGCCTTTAATTATATACTTTACAAAAACGATGGTCAGCAAAATGCCTATCAAAGGGGCGAAAAGTATGAGCATATTGCCTCCGCCGGTTGCAAAATGTGCTCCACCTACAGACATGACATATCTCCCCGAAAGGTGCACCACAGTCTTCAGTACCACGGCTGCCAATCCGCTCAGCACACCCACAATCACACTCAGCAACAACAAATAGTTTTGTTCTGAAATGTGGTGTAACCGCCAAGTAAATAATTTCTTATATATTTCTTTGTAACTTGTCATGTCGAAAAACAATTTGCAAAGATACAAAAAATAAGTCATCCAGCAAAACACAATAATCTTAAAAATGGGGAATTCTGTCATCAATCGCGGCCATACTTCCCTATTCTATAGGACAGCTAAAAATCCAAAACAAAAATTCTTGCTATCTTTGCACAACGGTGTTGCACTTCGAGGTTGAATCTATACTATAAAACGTCTCTCTCGCTTATACAATAAAATCTTTACTCCGTCGTTACCTTTTTATAGCAACTTCATGGGTCTCTTCCCCACATAAAAAATGTACATGATGAAACACGCTTTATTAACGCCCACTATCCGTCTTTCTTCTATTTTCATGCTCTCTATGGTCACCCTACTTTTCTCTTCTTGCGTCACCTTGAGAGAATACGAGTCCCTCCAGTCTCAATACAGCCAGGCGGTAAAGGGTTGGAACCTTTCAAAACAAGAGCTCCAAGAACTTCGTGAGGAAAATGCCGAACTCGTCCGCCAAGGACAGTCCATGACTGTCGCTATGAGTGACCTCGCCGCCGCCCGTCAGGAATGTGAGGCCACCGTGGCATCCATCAACCGCTCTTATGCCGCCCTTCAGCTCCGTTACGACACCACCGTGGAGAATTTCATGCAGCAACTCACTGGCAAGAGCCGCGACCTCACCAAAGTCAACAAACTACTTGAGCAACGCACCCGCGAACTGAATGAGAAAGAAAAGGCATTCCAAGTTCGCGAGAAAAATCTGCTTGCCCAGCAGCGTGAACTTGAAGAGCGTCAACAGCAACTGGAACACAGCAGTATGGCCACTTCCCAAGCCTTGCAGGCTGCCGAACAGGAACTGGAAAATCTGCGCACTTCGGTCCAGCGAGCCTTGGTGGGTTTTGCCGACAACGGCTTGCAAGTCGATGTAAAAGACGGCAAAGTTTATGTCTCCATGGAAGATAAACTGCTTTTTGCCCCCGGCAGCTGGACCCCATCGGGCAAAGGGGTCGAAGCCATCAAAAAGTTGGCCAAGGAACTCGAAGTGCATACCGACTTGAATATTATGGTCGAAGGTCACACCGACAACGATGCCTATCGCGGCTCGTCGGCTGTGAAAGACAATTGGGACCTCAGCGTCATGCGAGCCACAGCCATCGTCAAACTGCTGTTGAAAGAAGGTCCTGCCATCAGTCCCGAGCGGGTCGAAGCCGCAGGTCATGGCGAATATGCCCCTAAAAAACCAAACGACTCCGCTGCCAACAAGGCGGCAAACCGTCGCACCGAAATCATTCTTACCCCCAAACTGCAGGATATTTTCCAGATGGTGTCGCCTCCCGACACGTTTTAACTCCTTTTCCCTCAATTACTATTTTGCCTTTTCCCCGAGCCACGTAAAATTTTTTTTCGTACAACTGTAGTATTTTTGCTTCTGGCGCGTTTATTAGGCAAATGACATTGAAGGAATATAATAATGCAGTAACCCTCTGGGCAGACGACGTGTATCGGTTCGCGATACATTGTTCTTGCGATGAAGATATTGGGAAAGATGCTGTACAAGAAGCATATACTGCATTATGGGAACACCGCGACAGCGTCAATGTCGAGAAAGTGAAATCCTTCCTCCTCACGGTAGTCCATAACTGGGTTATGAGTCAGCACCGTCATCACAAAGTCCATGAAGACAATGCCCCCGACTTGATAGGGGAGAAGGTTGTTGCTCCCGACGTGTCATTCGATTTGCGCGATGCTCTTCAGAAGGCGTCGGCCAAGTTGCCAGAGATTCAACGCTCGGCTCTTATGTTGAAAGATGTTGAGGGCTATTCCTGCCGTGAGATTGCAGAAGTTCTGAATATCAGCGAAACACAGGTCTCCGTCTACCTTTTTCGCGCACGTATAACTATGAAGAAACAATTAATTGCATTAGGATATGACAATAACAACAGATAATTACGAATATTACTTCTACCAGTATGCCGAAGGACAGCTGACCGAAGCGGAACGCATCGAAGTCGAAGCTTTCTTGCAACAGCATCCCGACTTTGCCGATGAGTTGTCGCTCTACGACTCAGGTTTGAAGTTGGAACCGGCACCCGTGGTCTTTCCCGACAAGGAGTCTTTATTGCGGTATAAACCTGTCCTCATGCCTATATGGCGGTGGGCAGCCGTTGCCTGCGTGGCCGCTCTTTTGCTGGTGGGTGTATGGCAGTTCACCGAAAGGACTCCGCAACAACCTGTTGTCGCCGAGATGTCGCCCATGGAGAACCCCACAAAGGTCGTGACGGAGTTGTGTCCCCAACGCTCATCCGAGGAGATCAATACATCAAAAACTCCCGTCGTCAAGCCCGCCACTCCGACAAACATCAAGGCAAAGGCAGTTGTGGAGCCTGCTCCTGCTGTATCCCAGCACGAAACTCTGTCGGAAGAGCCTCTTTTGGCCGAAACCAAGCCCACTGAACCGCAGCGGGCTATAGCCACCGAAACCACGGTGATTATCTACACCGACATATTGTTAGTGCCCGAGGAGCCTGTTGCGGTGGCCGAGGTCGACACGACCTATAGCCCTTTTTATGTAGAGGAACTGTTGACGCAGGGTCGTAGCCTCTACGACCGTCTCAGGGCTCGAATGCTCCGTGCCCAAGGCGACACCCGTGCCATGCTGGCATCCCTATAAGAGTTGAAACCAATTAAAATACAATAGAATAAAAAATAATTAAAACATTAATATCATGAAACACACTATGATTCTTCTTGCCACCCTGCTGACAGCCTTTTCGGCAGCGGCAAATGTGGACGACGACACCATCAAAGTTTCGCGTGTCATGCTGGGCGGACAGGTGTCGAAAGTATCCATCAGCGGCTATGCCAATGTGTCGATTGTGGATGACACAATTTCCTATTTGACATCCGATAAGAATTTTATCGGCCACGGAGTCGACAAATTGTTCACTTATGCCCTCAGCTCTAAGGGAGGCTTGAGCATCAACGCCAAGCCAGGAGCAGGCAACTTGGTTATCCATCTCGTGCAGAGAGGGAAACTGGATATCATCACCGAGGACTACTCAGCTGTGACGATGTCCCATTGTGGTGACCTTTCGTTGTTGAATATAAGTACTGCCGACTACAGCCAGGTGTCGGTGATGCCTACTTCGGAGAACGATACCCTCAGGGCAGGTGTTTTGGAGTTGCATGCAGAAGACTTTTCCAAGATTTCCGTCGTAGTCCCTTGTGCCGGAGACATTCTTCGAATGAAATCTGAAGATTATGCAATGCTGCATGTCTCTTATTTCCGAGGAACATCCCTCTACGAGTCTGTCTCCGATTTTGCCAAGCTGACTATCGACGGTTACGACGGCGTGGTATCCGATGAGTACAACGACGCTGAGGAATTTTCAGAGCATGTGCGCGCCAAGGTTGACAGAAAGGTCGATAAGTTGAGAGTTCCAGACCTGTCGCATCTTCCCTCGATTGATCCCAAACCTGAAAAAAGTAAAAAATCCACCAACAAACCCGGTTTCCACCTTTCGTTTGCGTGGGCCTTCACCAACTGGGGCGATGCTCCCCTCAGCGGTCTCAACGGCATGAGCGCTCCCTATTCGCTTGGCACTACTTTCTCCTCTTACCAGCTGGCACTCATTCATACCCCGCTTAACATCAAACACTGGGTTATCGGCATTGGCATTGGCTATGAGTCGGATGTCTACCGCTTTTCTGGCGACGTATATACATCGGTAGTGCCTACACAAACCCCCGATGTCAATACTTTTAGTCGAATAGAACACGCCAACGCCAAATGGGCGAGCCGGCTTGTTGCCCGCTATGTCACAATGCCGTTGTCTGTCATGTATAAAACCTCAAAGAAGTTCGGCATTGCCCTTGCCGCCATCCCCGGACTGAATTACACCAGTGGCAATACCGGCCTGAAGCACAAGGGGAAATCCTTCACGGACAATGCCAAGGTGACTAATGTCGAGGATGTCTCCCGTGTGATGAACCCTTACAAACTTGATGCCCGCCTTACACTTGTATTTTCAAATATAGGAGTCTTCGTGCAGATGCCCACCATGCCTGTGTTTAAAAACATGGATCGCGATGTCTACCCCATCAAGTTTGGCTTTATTTTAGGGCTGTAATATCATTGACGAAACAGGTATTTCCCCAACGATAATGAAAACAGAGAGGCAATCCTCACAGAGTGCCTCTCTTCATTTATTTTAGTGGCATAGGGGATGTATCCCAGATGCTACTTCCTGTTTTTTCCATTCTTGCGTGGTAGCGGGTCTTCCGCTTTTTGTCGGTCGCCCAGCAGGCGGCGCGCTCCGATGTATCTTTTGGCATAGTATGCCTCGGTAGAGTAGGAGATAATCACCCCTGTCGAAACTGCTGCATGGATAAACCTGAATACCCCCGTGTTCGTGTCCACCTCGGTCACTATTCCCGTGTGCCCCACGCCGCCCTTGCCAGAACGTCCCTGGAAAAACACCAAGTCGCCCTTTTGCAACTTCGTTCTGTCTTTTATGTTGCGTCCCAGACGGTATTGTGGAACGGAACCTCCCGGAAGGGTAAAACCAAATTTCATGTACACATAACGGGCAAATCCTGCACAGTCAAACACTTTTGGCCCCTTGCCGCCATAGTGGTAGGGTTTGCCAAGGTGTCGGCGCGCCTCTTCTATCAGCAGGTCTGCCGAGTCGGGACACATCTCCTCGGGCATAACTATGTACTGTGGCATCTGTGCAGTCGGGCCCATGTGCCAGCAGCCTGGCTGATAGTATATCATCGGCAGTGGCGTGGTGGCAGGCTTGGTCTGGCTATGTGCTACGCTGCAACTCAGCAGCAGCAATATCGCTATGGAACTTCGTCTGCCTTTCATATTTCGTGTTTTTTGGGGGGTGCTATCCTTGGTTGGTGATTTGTCCTGTCGGACTCTCTGTTGGCTGTGCTTCGGCAGCCTCGGGTTTGTTGTATACGTCAAGTGCCACTATAACTGCCGTAAATGCCCATACGGGTACCGATAGTTTATCTGTGTCCAAGAAATTGTTGAACACCCCATGAATATAGTAGGTAAGCAGGCTGAGTGTGAAGGCAAGAGCCATGTCAGCCACCTGCCGGTTCCCCGCCGTGCGGTACACTCTAACCCCTGTGGCAAATGTTGTCATAAACAGTGCTATGACCAATGCCACGCCCGGCACCCCCTGTTCTGTCATGGGGCCTATATATTCGCTGTGGGCATTGCCCAGATTGCCAGCATTTGTGCTGATGGTCGAGAGCTGGTAACTACGCTGGTAACTGGCATAAAGAAACTGGTATGTTCCGGGTCCGCACCCTATCACAGGGCTCTCTTTCCACATCCGCAACGCCGACGCCCAACGGTTTAGTCGCTCCAGGTTGCTCGCATCGGTCGAGATGTTCGATATACTCTTTATCTGTCCTGCAAGGTCGTAGGAACTGTCCTGATGGTTCTTGCCCAGCTTGTACAGCACATCGCTCTGGTATACAAAGAACACGCCAACCACCAGGCCAAACAGCATTACCATCCACTTCACTTTCATCCCCATGCGAATAAGTACATACACCCCAATGGCACCCAGCACACTGATCCATGCGGCACGGCAATAAGAGAAGAACAGCCCCACCAACAACAGTGACATAATGGCCAGCGAGAGCAACCTTCCCCAGCCTTTGCTGTTTCGGCTGAAAATAAAGTAAAATGCTGCCGGCACGAAAAGGGCAATCACACAACCGTATGCCGTATGGTCGTTATAGAAGGGTTGCATCACGCGGTGCAGTGTTTGCAAGTCGCTGAAATTCCCCACGGTCTTGGCTGTGGCTATGCTGACAACGGCTATCAACCCTATGGCATAGCACCAGAAAAACTCTCGTATCCTTTTGGGGTTGCGGAATATCTGAGCAGCAGCAAAGAAAAACGGTACCACAAACCACAACCGTGCCAGCCAATATTTGAGCGACACCAAAGGCAACTTCGATGTGCAGGCGGTAATCAGCATCCACACCATCGAAGCAATCATCAGCAGGCTCACCGGATGCTTGAGCAACCGTGTGTCGTAGCCCCGCGAAGCCAATGCTCTGAAAAAGAACATTAGCGTGAAGAGTATCATCATGGGCTCCACCGGCATCGACAGCTCCATCTTCGGCATCAAGGCTATGTTGATGGCAAAGGGGGTGAACAGTGCCATGCACATCAGTCCCGTCTCGAAGCGGGTAATGAACAACAGCAGCACCAGTCCCGCCAAGGGAATAAGCGAAAGGTAATAAAAATCTTTGAGCAGCAGTATCGCATTGGCCACGGCAAACACCAACGTCGCGGCAACGGCCAATATCTGGGTCCGATTATTCCTATACCAGTCTGTTATTTTCAACTCCTCGGTTTTCGATTTTCGTGTTTTTAATCCTCTTTTGGCTTCAAGGCATCGATTGTCAGCAGTGCCAGTATGCACATCACCACTGCGCCGAGCGTACCGAGCAGCACAATCAAAATCCGCTTCGGGTAAGCCTTCTTGTCAGCGGCAACAGCCTCGTCCAAGAGGAATTTATAGCTCACATTTTCGTCCATGTCCACCTGTGTCTGTGCAGCACGGGTCTCTATGTCGGCAAGTTCGTGGCATTTCTCATTGATCATCTGTGTCAGACCCAACTGATACTGCGGGTTGCGGCGCAGGCTGTCCTGCAAGTCTTTTATCTCCTGCCCCAGTCGGTTGCACACACCCTGCATCAAGTCGGCCGCATTGCAGGCGCGGGCGTGATGTATGCGGTGGCACACCGTGTCGTAGTTGGCGGCTATGAAATTGGCCATGTCTGCTGCCCACTGCGGGTCAACATCAAGTACTGACACTTCTACTCCCAAGAACTCCGTACGACGTACATTGACATTGCCTCTGTATTGTTCGTGTAGTTTGAACATTTTATGGGGGTCGTCGGCACTGATTCCGTAGTGCTCCAACAGGTTGAAACGGCGGCACACGTCTCGTTCCATCGACTCTGACGACAGTATCTGGATGCAGTATTCGCAGTCGCGCTCAATACCGTAATCCATAAAGTCCAAGCTGTAGTGGTAGTCCATCACAGCCTTGCTCAGGCGGTTGGAATTAGTAGGGAACAACGTCGCCGTGGCCTTGTAGCGCGGTGTAATAAGCAGCGACACCGCCAACGACGCCACCAATGCGATGATAAAAACCCATAACAGCAGTTTCCACCATTTGCTAAAAAACTGTATCGTAGCATTGTGGTTGTAATCATTGCCGAAAGAAAAGTTAGCCATAGAATCAGGAATTCTTTTATTGTTAATTATTGTAATAATACTACGTAACGACGTTTTTATATGAATATTGCCCCGCGCCTAAAAAAATAATGCGCGTTCCGTACCTTATATTTAGTCAGTTGCTCGTTCTTAATCCTCCGCAAAGTGGAATTGGCTTCTACGAATCCTTTTCAATCCTAAATCCGTGACCGATAATGAACCGTAGCGTCTCAATACTCGTCTTGCGGTCATAATCTTTCTCCTCCTCCGGCAACTCCTCGTAGGGTACAAGACAGGGATGTTTCTTTTCATTGTCGTTGCGCTCCTTGCCATAAGTCCAGCCTTGTTCCATACGGGTCCGCATCCATACATCGTGCACGTGCTTTGCCATCGGTTCGACCATCGGCAGCAGTTCTTTGGGCAAGTCGTTTTTCTGTTTCGATTCTGGCTCGTCATTGTACGAAGTTGCCCAACAGGACCGCATATCAAACTCCCGCGACAGCACGTCAACCATTTGCATAAGGAACTGCCCTGCCCGTCGGCGCAAAAGCATTCTGCATGCCCATACACAATGTTCAATCAAAGCATGGTAGTATTTGATAACATCCTTGTCGTTGCCGCCTGTAACCCTTTCCAATAAGGTAACCCGTTTGGCAGCAGCATACAACTCTTGCAATTCGGTGTTGTCGTACATCGGTATGGGAACAAAACATAGCTGTTTGCGTACAAACCGGTGCATCTGCCCAAACGAGGTGTTCAAGTCTCTTAGTGCTTCCGATCTGTCTGAGTACCCAGCAACCAGTTTCCTTACATTTTGAACCACTACTTTCTCTATGGTTTGGGCTCTGTTAGTCAACAACTCGTTTCCATAGGTAACAAAGTCGTTCAGTATCCGGTGCTTAATGTCTATCTCTATCTCCTTGTCAACGGTTTTGCCCAAAGGCACTGCACCCTCAAAATAGTCGATATCAATATCGTTCAACTTTTTTGTCATCAGCCGGTATGGCGATACTTCGTCATAGAGTACGGGTCCGGCAATCGCTTCAAAAAACAGTTTGGTTTTATCGTCTGGCATAGTCTTTTTTACGTTTTGTAGTTATTAGTTTGTGTAATCTTTGTTTTAGTTGTTGTTAATCATATTAATAAGAGCCCTTGTGAGCGTGAAGTCCTTTTCCTGTTCACCTTTGCTCAACTCTTCAAACGGTCGTATGTCGTCGTGGATAAAGTTCTTCTTCAATTCCTTGGCCGACATATTTCCGGATAATATATTCTGATGTTGCTCTTCGGTTGTGGGGACAAACCCGGTCATGAGTTTTTCTATATTCCAGCGGTTGTGCTCTGTGCAGGCAAACAAGTTTTCTTGCTCCTCGTTAAGGCTGACGCTATCCACCGGTTTCTTGTCAAACATGTTAAAGGTCTCTAATTGCTTCTTTGTCTCCGACAGGCGGAGCTCAATCCCTGCCAGTCTCAATTTAACGATGATTGAAAGTGCATTGTAGAGCGAAGACCATCTTTCGGTGGCACTTTTCTCCGACCAATCGCTCTCGCTTCCATATAGTACGTCGTAGGTATGAGCCACCTTCTTTGCCAATTCATACTCCATTGCTTCGCCGGGAATTGGTATGGACATGTCCAGCAACGAGAAGACCCGCACCTGCTTATAAATCTCATGGTCTAAGAATGGATCCATGCCGGTATTGTTTTTCTGATACACCCATACGGGTACTCGGTCGAGGACTGGCCGAGTCAGATAAAGGACAAACGCCATGTTCTTCGGCGCATCGTTCATGCATGCTACTATTGTCAGCAACTCGTGGTCTTTGTCCTGAGCCCATTGCAGTATCATCTCTTTTAACTTCGGGTGGGCGACATTGCTCTGAATAAACTCGAACTCAATGTCGAGGAAATCCTTTTCCTTTGGATTGTGGGTCTCGTCTTTCGATGGATCATTCAGATTCTTGAATTCATATTTGCAGTTCTCAAACAGTGCGTCGTAGCGACCAATGAAAAATAGCATCTCGTTATAGGCATTGTCGTCGACAAAAGTAACCTTCAATTTTTTGTTCGGATAGTGTGTCGACATCAATGCTGCTTTAGCAAGGGCAGTGCCCATCTCGGTCATGCCAACAATTACCAGATGCGGCTGCAGATCGGGACTGCTTGTCATATTCTCCTTTGGGTTGTGCCAGTCTAACTTCAACGTGTTGTCATAATCGTTCAGATTGAACAACAGCCGTCTTGCTGCCGATTCATGGAAATTGAACGGTTCGCAATATTTGCCATGATATTCCTCTATTTTCTTATTGTCGGACGAAGCATTGCTGCCTATAAGATATTCTGCTTTTACCCCCTGGCGCTGCATCAATGAGAACGTGGCGTGGTTGCGCATATAATACATGCACAAGGGCTTTTGCTGTGAATCCATAAACAATTCAATCACCAGCCCAAGACTCTTCAGATTGTTGGCATCGTGGGTGTCTTCGTCGGCTTGTCCTATAATATAGATGCGTTTGGCAGTTTTCACGTATGCTGCATTCTTCAAATCGTCCTGCTTGGTGCGCACCGCTTGGATTACAATTACTCGTCCCGATAGTTCGTTTGGAATATTCTGATATATTATGTTTCGTACTTTGGCGGCATCGTTGGGCACGGCAACCACCACGTCGCAGTCCTTCTCCTTGTCCAACTCGTGTTTCAAAGTCCCCATCATCATTTCGTCATATCCGAGAAAAAGGATATGCCCCTTGAATTTATAATGGGCAGTACCGTTGGTATATCTTTCGCCCGCCGTACGGATTATGTTGGTAAAGATGGCTATAATCACCCCCGATAAAACAATCGTCCCGAAAAGATAGAACAGGAAATAGGCAAACCGGATTCCTCCGCATGAGGTGTCGCTACTGTACATTGGTACGGGAGAGAAGAACGACCCGAACCATGTCCAAAGATTCTTGTTCGAACCATGCCATATACTAAATACTGCTGCTATTACAATAACTAAGACCAAAACAATGCTGACTATCATCAATTGGTTTGCAGGGCGGCTGGACATTAACTGTCCGAATCGGTATTTTGGTGATTTTGAGACTTTCATTTCATTCTTTATTTTAAAAGGGACTTCAAAACTGTGCTGCGAAGTCTATGAAACTTATTTCATCGAGCGACGATGCAAAATTACGTTTTTTTTCTGATATGTAGAGTTTTTAACTATTTCCACCTCAAATTATATTAAAACACTGTTATACTACATTTGATCCCCATAAGTTTCAAACTTCAATAGTGTGGGTCAAACATGGAAGTGATGTGATATTAATTTAATTCGATTGAAGGTTTGTTGGGTTGAGGGTTATCGCATGGGGTAGTTTGATTTTAGTTGTTCTGTTTAAATGCTGTTATTTGTTGTAAATTAGATAGATATGTTTTGAGTCGCTACCTTGTTCTGTTAAATAATGTTAAATATCCTATTGAATTCTTGCTAATATGGAGAAGTGTAGTATCTTTGCAGTGTATTAGTTTAGTAATACACTATGTCAATAACGCAGATAAGATACATAAAAACAGAATATTAAATGATTAATAAACTAAGTAATAATCACAACAAAAAATATTAAACACTATGATTGAGATAAAAAATTTAGACTTCAGTTACAAGAAGACTCCGGTGTTTCACAACATCAATCTTACTTTTAAGCCGGGCTGTATTTACGGCCTGTTGGGCGAGAACGGAGTGGGAAAGACCACCTTGCTCAAGATTATAAGTGGTCTGCAAGAGCCCCAGTTGGGGAGTTGCACGGTGGATGGCCACGTGAGTTTTACCCGCGAGCCGGAGTTTTTGCAGAACATCGTGTTTCTGCCCGACGAGGTAACGGTACCCGAGGATGAGACTCCGATGAAGTATATTAAGTCTTTGGCTCCGTTTTATCCAAACTATGCCTACGGGACATTTCTTCATTTGATGCAAGAAATGGAAGTGGAGCCGGAAAAGAAGTTCCGGGAGATGTCGTACGGCCAGCAGAAAAAGTCTTTGATAGCCTGCACTTTGTCGTTAGGCACGGATTATGTGCTTTTGGACGAACCCACCAACGGGCTGGATATTCCCAGCAAGGCCGATTTCCGAACGCTGCTTTCCAAGCGCTCCACCGAGGGCACCACGATTATCATCTCCACCCATCAGGTGAAAGATGTGGAGAATCTGATTGACCCCATCATTATCCTGACGCACGACGATGTGCTGTTGAATGCCACCATTGACCAGGTGACCAGCAAGTTGACTTTCTCGTATGACACTGCACCTGTCGACGGTGCCCTGTATTCCGAGCAGATGCCCGGCGGCTGCATGAACGTGTGTGTGAACAACGACGGCAGCGAGAGTAAGGTGAACATCGAGGCATTGTTCAATGCCGTGCTTCGCAACAAGAATTTGATTAAAGAACTTTTCAAATAAAGTATCGGAGTATTCATAGTTATCAGATTATTCAGAATAAACCTATAATAATAAACCGTTATGAATAAGACATTTGAATGGTCCCGTTTCGGGAAATTGGTCCGTAAGGATTTCAGCAATATATGGCAGAACGCGGGTACATCGCTTCTGATTATTACCTTGTTGCCTTTGGCTGTGTGGCTGTTTTGGTGGGCACTCAGCGGAGTGCATGATTTACCGGCAATAGTGCCGGAGGTGCGCTGGGGATTTATAGCTTGTGTGGTGTTTCTGGCTATCATTGTGACCCCTTCGCGCATGTATCGCACCTGCAACCTGCAGAAAGAGGGCATCTATTATGCCATGCTGCCGGCTTCGAAGCTGGAGAAGTATCTGAGCATGCTGCTTTTCACGGTGGTGATATGCCCGCTGCTCTGCTTATGTGGTAGTATTGTGCTTGACTATTTCCTGACGATGTTGCCCTTTGGGTCGTACAACAAATGGCTGTGGCAGACTGACTATTTGGCCTCGGGTTTGGATTATTATAGAATGTTGGTGTCAGGCAATGTTCCCGATCTGGATTCGGAAGAATTGAGATTGTTTGCCGAGGTGGTTACTCCGGGAAAAGTGGTGCTGTATGGTCTGGTGGCTTATTTGAGCTACGCGGCACTGTTCTTGTTCACCAACACAATCTTTAAGAAGCATAAGGTGTTGCAGACCCTGTTGTGGACATGGCTTATCAGTTTCGCAATTAATCTTGTCTGCACTCCCATCATGGGTGCCTTGATGCTCAACGGCAACTGGTTGAAGTGGATTCTCGACTCCGTTGACCCAGTGAGAGGTTTCAATATTGCTTATTGGGCCGCAACAGCATGGGGCATCCTGCTGACCGTGGTGTTCTTCTGGTGGACGGCTTATAGGCTGAAACGCATGAAATATTAGTCAGTTGAGAAAAGAATGTTGATAATTGAAAAGTAAGAAATCATGAAAAACATAGGTATTTCAGTAGCGCTGGGTCTGATCCTGACGGGCGCAATGACCATGAGCGGTTGCAAGCTCAGCACCGGAAAGACTGTCGATGAGTTGATGGAGGAATTCGGTCAAGTGCATCTGGGTAATAAAGACAATGAGGACAATTATGTCATAAACTCAGGACAGACCAGTGTATGGCCTGTGGAGAAGCTGGCCATTGATTGGATGTATGATTCAGTGACCATTGTTGTCCACGACCATAATGGAGTTGAGTTTAGCGAGACTGCCGACAAACCCCTTAACGACAGCACGATGATGTATTACTCTTTTAGTCACGACGGTGAACTGAATATCACGTTTGGCAAGCCCGGCATAAAGCTGGATAAAAAGGATCTGCCTCACAAGCGCCTCATTGTCGGTGTGCCGCGTACGCACAAACTGGATGAGATTGTCATAAATGGTGTTGGCCATACCTTTAGGATGGACAGCGTGCCATGCGAGCATCTTGAACTGAACAATGTGGCGAACCGGATTGTCTTGAACGAGTGTGAGGTGAAGGAGATTGAGGTAAATTCGGTGAGTTCCGATGTGGAAGCCACTTTCAGCCGTATGCCGGAGGATATTGAGCTGAACAATATCAGTGGCAAAACGGTGCTATATGTGCCTAAAGATGCCGGCATGACTGTGGAAATGGCTGGTGTGAACGACGACTTTTACAGCGAGCTGCCTGTTGGGAAAAAAGGCGGCAAGAGAGTGATAGGCAACGGAGCCTGCAATATTGAGTGCAACTCGCTTAGTGGCAACCTGAAAATAAAAAACAAGAAAAGTAACTAATAAAAAGTTGTTGAGAGATGAATAGTAAGAATTTAATTATAGTAATGGCCTTGGCTGCAATAGGACTGTTGGCAGTGAATGGCTGCAAGCTTTCTGTGGGTGATTATCAAGAAAAAACGAATGCAACAGAAATGCGTTATATGAATGAGAACGGTGATTTTAGGATGCCCGACAATGGAGACGACGCTCGTCTGGCAATGGATGGCCTCACCATTGGAGGCGATAAGGTGAAGGCGTTGAGCATTGATTGGATTCACGACACGGTCACTATTGAGGCTTACGATGGCACGGATGTGGTGGTAAGCGAGGTTTCGGACAAGGAACTCAACGAATTTAATTCGATGTACTACAGTCTGTCGCCCGAGGGGGAACTGAAGATTCTGTTTTGTAAGCCCAATACAGTGATGGAGAAAGGTACGGTAATGGCAAAGCATCTTTTTGTCCGTGTACCGCGTACGATGAAGTTGGATAAGTTGGTGGTTGACGGAATGAGCCATACATTGCAGATGAACGGAGTGTCGAGTCAGGATTTGGATTTGAAAGGACTCTTGTCCTCGGTGGAGATGGACGAGTGCGAATTGGGTAAGATGGAGGTTGGCGTGACCTGTAGTCCGACAGTGGAAGCCCGATTCAAACAGTTGCCCGACAAGATAGAATTGAATAGCAGTGGATGTATTGCAGTGTTGTATGTGCCGGAAGATGCCGGAATGACCATAGATGTGGATGGTTATTGCATGACGTTCAATAGCGATTTGCCTATAGTGAGAAATGGCAAGAAGCGTGTAATAGGCGATGGACACTGTAAGATAGTAGCAAAAAGAATGTGCACGGCACTTAAGATTAGGACAGGGAATCCCGAACAATTGGGCAATGAATTGTGGGAAGATGATGATGTGCACATTGAAGAAGTTCTTATTGAGACGTTGAATAAATGTGTTAAGTGATGTAATAAACAATATAGTTATGGACTTCAAGAAACAAAAACCGATATACCTCCAGATAGCCGACACGCTCAGTGAGCGTATCCTGGCTGGAGAATGGCAGGTGGACGAGCGCGTGCCGTCGGTGCGCGACGTGGCTGCCGAGCTGGGCGTGAACCCCAACACGGTGATGCGTACCTACGACTACCTCCAGAATGCAGAGATAATATACAACCGCCGCGGAGTGGGCTACTTTGTAGAACCCAAGGCGGGAGAACGCATCCGCAAGATGCACCGGCAGGAATTCCTCGACGACGAGCTGCCCTATTTCGTGCAGCGAATGAATATGCTGGGGTTTACCTGGGAAGAACTGATTAATGAAAGCAAAACCATAAAGAGATGAAAAGATTAGTTTTATTGGTATTGGCATTGACTGTCATGACGGTCTCTGCAATGGCACAGAATGTGAGCGTCAAAGGTACGGTGCGCGACGCTAAGACAGGCGAAGGACTGCCCTTGGTGAATGTGGGACTGATGCGGGTGACGGACACGGTGTTTGTGCGCGGTGCCGCCTCCGATTTCGACGGCACATTCCATATCAAAGACGTAAAGCCGGGAAAATACCTTTTGCAAGCCAGCTTTGTAGGATATGAAAAACACATGGAGATAGTAGAGGTAAAAGGCAACGTGGATAAATTAGAGATAAGCCTCCGTGCGGGTACCGTTCTTGGAGAGGTGAAGATTGTGGCAGAGAAGCCCCTGTATGTGATGGATGGTGAAAAGAACATGTACAACACCAAGGAGGATGTTTCCATACAGACTGGTACGGCCAGCGACGCCCTGCAGAATGCGCCAGGCGTTGAGGTGGACGCCGAGGGAAACATCACCCTGCGAGGTGTGAGCAGTGTGGAGATTTGGATCAACGACCGCCCGTCGCACATGAACGAGGAGGCGTTGAAACAATACATCAAGCAGTTGCCCGCCAATGCCATCGAGCGCATCGAGGTTATCACCAATCCCTCGGCGCGCTACTCCACTTCGGGGGGTGTGATTAATATCGTGACCAACCAGAAGATTACACGCAACGAGCTGTTGTGTGTGGGTGTGCGGGCAAGGACGTCACCCAGCGTCTCGCCCTGGGCATCGTATGTGTGGGCCAATGATAAGGTGGACTTCAACTTATACATCAATGCCGACTACTCGCACCATCGGATGGATAACAACGGCACCAGCACTCTATTCAACGACAACGGCGACACCAGCCGCTACCAAAGCAGGGAGCATAAGACAGATGCAAACAATATCGGTGGATATACAGGGTTGAACCTTAACTGGAATATCTCTGACAAGACCAATTTGTCTACATGGTTTGGCATGTACCCCTATTGGGGGCGCAACCATAGCGACATAAACCTCCAGTATATGGAATATTTGCCTTCGCGGCGTGACTTGGGCTACCATTACACGATGGACAACGGCGACGGCTTCGGAATAGGAGGCTATGCTGGTGCCTGGCTGGAACATCGCTTCGACACCACTGGGCGCAAGCTTTCTTTCAGCTTTAACGGCAACACGTGGAGCAACCGCGGTACTGGCAACGAGACTTTTGCCTACTACGATCACACGCGCGACACTCTTATGCGCCGGACCGATGACCGGGGCAGCAATCCTTCGGGTAGTATGTCGCTGGACTACACTCATCCGTTCAAAAACCAGTTTGAACTGCAAGCCGGTGCAGAGTTGGAGTTGGGTGGCGGCACACAGTATGTATGTCTCGACACTCTCAATGGAACTGTTTATGAGCAGGTGTTGATGCGTTCGCACGAAGGCATGGAGCGTGGCACAGGTCTCAACGGCTATGTCACGTTGCAGAAACGCTGGGGCGGCTTCACCGCCAAGGTGGGTCTTCGTGGCGAACAGGAATGGAAGTACAGCAAATGGAACCGCTTGAACGGTACAGGTACAAAGGAGGTGGACACAGCCTTCTTTGGACTTGTGCCCAGCATCCACCTGAGTTATCAGACCAAGACCTTCACCAGTTACAGCCTCAGTTACACCCGTCGTCACACAACACCAGGCATGACACAGTTGAATACCTTCCGCCGCTTTGACGACTACAGCTACGAGACTGGCAACCCCAACCTCCTTATCAGTTATACGCACAATGTAGAGGCTGCCTTCAACAAGTATATCATGGGCTTCGGCAATATCGGGGTTAATGCTTATTTCCGTGCCAACACTGACGAAATTGGCACTATGGCATACGCAGGCTATGCTCCAGAGTATTTTGGGTCGGTGCTGGTCAACTACACCATGCCGGAGAATATCGGCAGCAGCCACACCGAGGGCTTGGAGGCAAACATCACCTACCGCCCCACAGGCTTCCTCAATGTGCGTCTCAATGCTTCGGTGTTTAACTATGGCTACAACTATCAGGGCCATCCCGACAGTAAAGTGAGCTGGAGTGCCCGACTCAACGTATGGGCGAAGTTGTGGGGCTGGCTCGAGGTATTCGCCAACGCCCATTACAGCTCTCCCCGTCTGGGACTCTACAGTATGAGTGTCGCCAACAAGGGCGTGGACTTCGGTGTGAGCAGCGACTTCTTCAACCGCAGGCTGAGTGTTAACCTCAACGTCAGAGACATCTTCGGCATGGCTGAATGGGGGCAGAACACCAATGCACCCAACTACCAGACCACTGGCAGCCATCGCTACGATTCACGCTATGTCAGCCTCGGCCTCACCTGGCGCATGGGCAAGATGGAGCTGGAAAGCAAAGCCCGCCAAGGTGCCACAGAGAGCATGGGAGCACCGCAGATTTAAATTAAGAAATAAAAATTAAGAATAAAAAAACATTCATTTGAAAAGAGGATATGAAGAAGTTTATTTGGGCTTTTTGCTTTTATCTCTTGGTTTTTAGTTCATTATTTGCACAGGAGAACTATTTGACCCTTCGCGGATGTGTCACCGACAAAGACACCCGCGAGGGGTTGCCTTCAGTGACCGTCTATGTGGCGGGACAGGCCATTTATACCCAGACAAATAACGACGGCGAGTATGTGCTGAAGGTGCCAGCCGAGCATCGGGACGGCAGCGTGGTGTATGCCCTGATGGGCTACCTGCGCGACACCGTCAGTATTGCCAAGGCACAGCGAAAGCCCAACATGGCTCTTGCCTCGGACGGCGGACGTTGGCTGAAAGAGGTGACGGTGACAGAGTACTCGCCCAAGGCAGCCACTCAGCTATTGATTGATGCGGTGAACCGCATACCGCAGAACTACCAGACCGACAGTGTGGTGGGCACATGGTTCTATCGTGACGTGAGGATGCTGAACGGCGAGCTGTTCCTCTTTGACGAGATGGTGTTTGATGCCCTGCGCGTGGGCTACGACAAACACCATACACTGAAGAAACTGAATAACAGAAAGGGGGCCTACGGCTTGGTGGAATTAGGCTACAAACGGCCTATTGAAAGCAACTACACCAGCATCCGCCACGACCGTCTGCTGCTGTGCGACACGGCTTATGTGACAAGCCAAGTGTCAAGGGAAGTGTCAGGCGATTATATCAGTTATGAAGAGAATGAAGTGCTGTACGACCCAGTGGAGATTCCGAATACCACGACCCGCCTGTCGCTGAAACGCTTGGAGAAGGCAAAGAAACGCAATAATTTTCATGTGACGGAAATGACCGATGCCGATGGACATCAGTATTATGTCGTTACCTCAAGATATAATTCTTCAGGCGGACCGTTCCGTGGAAATGGGTCTGTGCGCATCGTGATAGCAAAAGGAAGTCTTGCCATCACCTGTATAGAAGAAACGAACTACTTCGCGATGCGTCCTTTCTTTCCGTTGAAGAAAGTATTCAAAAAGGCAGGTGTTGACTCTGTGGCAAGGAGAGAGCATGTGGTGTATAACTATGGCTTGGTGGAAGGCAAGTACACGTTGATTTCCTACACTCGCGACGAGGGCACGGACTTTTATTGCAATGCCTCGAGTCCCAAGGGTGCAAGTGTGATCTCTATAGATAATCATTGCCAGTGTGTGCTGACCAACGAACACAAGGAAGGCTCATCCTTCTTGAAGAATAACACCATTCAGCCACCAGGAAGCGTACTGGTGCCCCAACGCCGTGCCGACCACAAGCAGTATGACGAAGCCTTCTGGCATCAGTATAACTATATCCCACTTGAGTCTTCGATGCGCCAAAAGTTGGAGACAAAACTTAAAAGTTGTTAATTTTTTTAAAAAGACGAAAGATTTTGGTTGCTTGTTCGTTTATTATAATATAAGAGTAAAAGGAACATTTAGAATTATGATTAAAAGACCTTTTGATTATTAATGAATAAAAAAAACATACAACAAAATGAAAAGTACATTGAGAACCTTTGCCACCTTGATGCTGGCTGCAACCTTGACTTTTGCGGGTTGCAAAAAAGAAAAGATTGAACCGATAGTGCCTGAGACCCCGGGAGAACAGCCTGTGGAAAATATCTTTATCGGTACTTCGTGGGAGAACCATACGGAGAACTCATTCACTTATCCGATTCAAGGAATGAATATTCCGATGTTGGTAGAAGCAGATATGGCAATTGATTTTATAGACTCTGTGAGCGGAGAGCTCTTTATGGATATGAGTCTCATTGTTCCAGATTATCCAGTCCCCCCGCAGGATTTTTCGCAAACGATGTCTTTTGCATATACATTCAACGGTAAGGACAGCGTGAAACTGGCTATAGAGTATTATGATGAAGAGTCCGGTGACACAGTACAGTATGAAGACTTCTTCGTTTACGACAAGGCTGCCAATACTTTGACATGGAGTCTCGGCACTGAAGATGCCGAGTTGCTTGGTGTGGACAGCATTGTTTTCACCCAGCGTGAATTGGGTAATGCCAAGGCCATTATTCCAGGAAGCAGAACGGCTACAGGAAAGAAAAGCTGGCAAAAGCTGGTGGAGAAGGTTCTCCGTGCCATGGAATAAAGGCAAGACGATGACCAACACAAGATTTTAAAACGATGAAAACAATTAAGACAACCATAGTTTTGGCAGCAGCAGTGCTGATGTGTGGTGCTGTTGTGGCCAATCCTGTAAGTGCCAAACGGGCAGCCGCAGTGGCACAGAACTTCTACTCTGCCTTGTCGGGCGAGAAGAACAATGGCACTTTGACAGACCGTAGCAGCGAGTGGCAGTTTGACGGCATTTACCTTTTTGCTGGGGAGAATTGCGGATTTGTGCTTGTTGCCGCCGACGATGCGGCACGTCCTATCCTTGGCTATTCTGTCAAGGGAACGCTCGACCCGCAGAATATGCCTGTACAATTGCGTCAGTGGCTTGCCGGATATCAGCAGGAGATTGCTGTGCTGCGCGAGCGCAAGTCAGAGACTGCTTCTGACTATGCCTCCGAATGGTATAGTTTGGAGCAGGGGTTGATGCCCAAGGACAGTTCGGACGAGGGCGTAGAGCCTCTGATTACCACTTTTTGGGACCAGACCTTTCCTTACAATGGCTACTGCCCTCGAGGGACGGTGACAGGCTGTGCCGCGACGGCTCAGGCCCAGGTGATGAACTATTGGAAGTATCCCGCTTTTGGTGAGGGAAGTCATAGCTATACCCATGCGCGATATGGTGTGCAGGAAGCTGATTTCGGACATACACTTTATGATTGGGCTCACATGCCGGTGATGGCAACCCATACCTCGTCGGATGAGGAGATGATGGCCGTTGCCAAGTTGATGTACCATTGTGGTGTAGGGTTGGACATGATGTATGGAACGGCTGCCGAGGGTGGCAGTGCGGCAGCAGGACTTGCCGGACAGCCAGGCGTGGCAAGCATAGATAATTCGCTGAAAGACTATTTCCATTATAGTGAGAGTATGCAAGTGGTTTTCAAGGGATATGGAATGTCGAACGCCCGTTGGCGCGATTTGCTGATTGCTGAAATCGATTCGAGACGCCCCGTCGTGTATACAGGCTCGGGTGAAGCGGGTGGCCACGGTTTTATATGCGACGGCTATGACAGCCGTGGCTATATGCACTTCAACTTTGGCTGGAGTGGCATAGGAGATGGTTACTTCCCAGTGGATTCTATCAGTCCAGGAGTAGGAGGTGTGGGTGGAAATGTTACCTACACTTTCAATAGGGACAACTCGGCTCTGCTTGGACTTGTGCCCGATTATGCGCTACGCATCAGCGACACGATTTTCTATATAGACCGGGATGGGAGAGAGGATTCGCTGCTGATAGGAGTCAACGAGACGAAGAGCGAGCCGTGGACAGTAGAATGCAGTGCCGACTGGCTTACGTTGCAGGCTGACACTTTCAGCCGGGCAGGCTGGTTGCATTTACGTGCGGCAGAAAACAACAGCGGCGATGACAGAGTGGCTGTGGTTACCATTATACAGGGAAATGAACGGTGTGTGGCGCGCGTAGTGCAAGGTTCTTTCAGTACTGAGGAGATGTGTCCGGTAACGGTGGTGATGGAAAGTACCCGCAACAACGGTTGGCAGGGTAACGCCTATCTTTCGTTACAGTCGGAGAAAGGATATGTATACGGTGAAGCAAGACTTGAGGAAGGGGGAAAGGACTCAATAGAGGTACTGGTGGGACCGCATAAGGTCAACACGGTATGGCACACAGGCGGTGGTACCGACCGCTATGTGAATTACGAGGTTAAGAACCAGTATGGCGAGGTTCTTGTGTCGGTGGAGTATGCCTACCGCAATGGCGGTACGCATGTGATAGAGTGGCCTTGCTCGCATGTGGGCATTGAAGAGCGTCATGAGGCTGAAGCCAGTGCTGTGAAGCTTTATCCCAATCCTGTAGTTGATGTGCTGACTGTTCAGACAGAAGGATTGCAGAAAGTGGAATTGATGGAAATGAGTGGCCGAGTGGTGGCCACTTCTACCCGCAACACGCTTGACCTAAGGACATTGCCTGCAGGTGCCTATTTCGTTAGAATCGTAACGAACAACACAACATCCGTCAAACGAATAGTGAAACGTTGAGATGGTTGTTGAAAAGAGCGAGAGGGTGTCCTTGAATGGAAGGACACCCTCTCGTTGTATAATGGGCAGCATTAGAGGCGAATGATTTCTTCGATAATGCCTTTGATGAGTTGGTCGATGGTGGCTTCGTCGCAGTTGTAGTTGTTGCAGAGGATGGAGAAACTGAATACTTGTTCGTTCTCGTTGGTGAAGTAGCCGACGAAGTTTCTGACGCCAGGAGCGACGCCGCTTTTGATGCGCAGGGAGCATAGGTCGGGGATGCGGGGCATGATGTCGTATTCGGGTATTTTGTCACTGATGCCGAGTGCACCTGCAAAGTCGAGGAAGAAGGGTTGGCGGGCTACGGCGTCGAGGAATTGGCAGACGAAGTAGGCGGAGACGCGGTTGTCGCGGGAGAGGCCGCTGCCGTCAACCATGTTGACTTGTGAGGGGTCGAGGTCAAGTTCTTGGAAGTATTCGTACATGAATTTACGGCCAGAGGAGAAGGTGCCGTGGCCGTCGCGGAGATAGCCAAGGAGTTTGAAGAGGCTTTCGGCTGCGGTGTTGTTGTTGGTTTGGGTAGTGAGGGCGGTGGTCATGAAGAGGCTAAAGGCGGAGTCGATGTAGAGTTTGCGGTATTGCTTTGGCATGGTGAAGTGGACGGAGGGTTCGCCGGAGACCTGAATGCCGTTGGCACGGAGGTGGCGGGTGAATTCGTCGGCCATGTGGAAGGCAGGTTGGGGAAGGGAGGCACGGAAATGGGTGTCGGCGGTGCCGAGTGGAATGACACCTCGGCAGATGCGCGAGTCTTGATAGGGAGAGCCAAAGAAGGAGACATAGAAAATGGTGTCGCGGGGACCGGTGACGACTTGGTTGGTAATGGGGATGTTGGGGTGGGTGCTGGTGACAATGGCGGGGTCGCCAACGCGGCGTCCGGCACGGAAGTGGATGTCGACAGAGTTTTCGTTGTAGTTAATGCCACAGGCACCGCTGCCAGAGCTGTTGCCGATGTCGTCCCAACGCCAAGAGGGGTGAATCATGTCGCCTTCGAAGATGCTGGTATCGGCATAGATGTGGCCGTTAATGCGTCGGATCCCTTTTTTGCGGATAGCGTCGGTGAAACGAATGAAGGTGGAATCGGTATGGGGGAAACGGTCAGAGCAGAAAAAGGGGTCGCCTGAGCTGGCGACGATGATGTCGCCATTGAGGGTGCCTTGACGGTCAATTTCTCCAGAGTAGTAGAGGAAGTTTTCGAAGTAGAATTTGGGTCCCATGCGGCTATAGGCTGCGGCAGTAGTGAAGAGTTTATTGATGGCAGCAGGCATCATGGCGCGGTCGTCGTCGCGGGAATAGATGGTGCTGTCGGTAGTGATGTTGTGAACGCAAACGGCAAAGGAGGCGTTGCGCATGGCGTGTTTCATGGTGGTATGGCGAACGACGAAGTCCAGGCGGTCGGTGTTTTGAGCCAGAGAGCCAAGGGATGACGCCGTAAGAAGGGCTATGAGGAGGAGTTTTCTTTTGTATGTCATGTGTGTTGCGAATTACGGATTATGGGATATGGGGCTATTGGTTGGCTAAGGAGTGGTTGATATGGTCGATGTGGGACAGAAGGTTGTCGCGGCCGAAGGAGGTGACGGAGGAGGTGAGGAAGTGCTGGGGGAGGGATTCCCAAGTTTCGGAGAGGGTAGAGAGAAAGGTGTTGACGTTTTGGGTGAGTTCGCGTTGTTTTGGTTTGTCGGTTTTGGTGAAGATGATGTTGAGGGGGATTCCGTTGGTGCCGAGGAAGTTAATGAAGTCGAGGTCAATTTTTTGTGGGGGTATGCGGGAGTCGATGAGTACGAAGACGTTGATGAGGGTTTCGCGGTGGAGTATATAGTCGGTAATCATTTTCTGGAATAGTTGGCGGGAGTTTTTGGAGGTGCGGGCGTAGCCGTAGCCCGGGAGGTCGACGAGGTACCACTGGTCGTTGATGAGGAAGTGGTTTATGAGTTGGGTCTTGCCGGGTTTGACGCTGGTTTTGGCAAGGCTTTTGTTGCGGGTGAGCATGTTGATGAGGGAGGATTTGCCAACGTTGCTACGTCCGATAAAGGCGTATTCGGGGAGTTTGGTGTCGGGGCATTTGCGATAGTCGCTGTTGCTGACGATGAAGGTTGCTTTCTTAATTTCCATGGGACGGCTGGAGTGTGGGTATGGGAAAGGAATGGACGGGAAGGGTTAGTTCTTGTCAGTGTGGTCTTTATGAGGACGGTTTTTCTTGAGACGGTCGGCTGATTCTTTGAGCCGTTTAAGTCGTTTGAGCTCAAGGCGTTCGTTGTCGTTGGTTTGTTTCCACCAGGGGAGTTGTTTCATGTTGATGCGGAAGAGGCGCAGGCGGTCGAGAACATGGTTCTTGGTGTCGTAGGATTCGATGTAGCGTTTGCGTTTTTCGGGTACGATGTCGCGGAGGTTGACGAGGATGCCGGTTTCGTCGGTGTTGCCGAATTCGGGGTTCATGGCAGTGCCGAAGGAGCGCATGGTGGGAGAGAGGTTCATGTAGGCGTTGATCATGGCAGGGACGGTGGAACCGAGACTGCGGACGTTGCGGACGAGAATTTGGTAGTCTTCTTTGTAGTTGCGGCCGTTGAAGAGGCTGTGGAGTTCGTTAAAGTCGGATTGTATGTTGAGGGGGTTGTAGGGCCAAACGAGGCCTTCGGGGTCGGGGAAGTGTTTTTGGTAGAAGTAGAGGATGAGGTCTTTGGCACGGCGGTTCATTTGGGGATACATGGTGATTTTGCCAAAGAAGTAGAGGGTTTCGGGTATTTCGAGGGCGATGGCACCGAGGCCGTCCCAGAGGTTGTCGAGGGAGTATAGGCCTTTGCGGAGGTTGTTGCCGGGTTGGAATTCGGGCTGGACGAAGGCGCGACCGAGTTCGACGGTGTAAGGAAGGTAGTTTTCGATGAACTGGTCGGAGTAGTGGAAGAGCTCAGAGGTAGGGGTGGCGATGGTACCGTCGTTCTGGCGCAGCATGTTGCTGCCATGGATGAAGCGATAGCCGCCAACAATTTCTTCGTCTTCGGGACTCCAGACAAAGAGCTGTTTGAAACAGTGGGGTTCGGGAAGAGTGTCGAATTGGTCGATGTCGCAGTCTTTTCCTGTGCCACCACCGTCGAGGGTGTAGCTCAGTTCGCGAAGGCGGCCAATTTCGCGCATGATGTTGGGGGAGAGGTGGGCAGTGGTGATGTAGATTTCTTTGTTGCCGCTATTGGTTTTGCGGAGGAAATTTTTGTGTTTAAGTTCGGCTTTGATGAGTTCGCGGGGTACACGTGGGATGATGTAGGAGGTATCGATTTCCATGGTGAAGAGTTTTTTTTAGGGGATGAAATTAAATGAAGTCGGAGAAACGGGCGTTATTGTCTTGCCGGAGGGTGTAGCAGTAGTCTTTGACAAGTTGAGCCCATTCTTTGGCACTGTGGCGGTTGTCGAATGTGGAGTAGGGGATGGGGTGACCGACGATGAGGCGCATGGTTTTGCCGCGTTGGGCGAACATTTCGGCAGGGAGGAGTGCCATCTCGAAGTTGAATTTGAAGCCGAGGCGTTCGCGGAGACGGGCGATGTTGTAGAAACGTTTACGGTTGCGGGCGTCGAAGAAGAAGGGTACGATGTCGCGCTGGTAGCGGACAGCTTTTTTGATGAAGGTGGGTTTCCATTCGAGGTCGCGAATCTGGCCGTTCTTTTGTTTGCGAGAGCAGATGCCGGCGGGGAAGTAGAGAAGGCAGTTCTGGCCTGCGAAAGCGTTTTCAAGGGCGTTGACGTTGGCTGTGTTGCGGTTTACTTTGTCGATGGGGACAAAGAGGGGCGCGGGGCCGGGGAGGTAGAGGAGGAAGTCGTTGACGGGGAATTTGATGTCTTGACGGTATCTGCCAACGGCGGCCATAACGGCAAGGCCATCGGGACCGCCGAGGGGATGGTTGCCAGCGATAATGGGGTAGCCTTCTTTCGGGATGTTGTCAGGGTTGACGACTATAATTTTGGCATTCAGGTCGCCGGGGTCGTTACCTTCGAGAAAGGCATGGACGAAGTCGAGTCCGAACTTGTCACGGTGACGGTAGATGGTTGAATTAACCTCGTCCAGATGCAGAAGGCGTTCCATAAGGCGGATGGCCCATGAGGGCAGTTTGACCCTCTTGCTGGATAGAACTTTTTGGAGGTCAACGTGTTTTTGGGTTATTGTGGAAGGATCTATGTGATTGATTTGTTCCATTTGACAGTGAGTTTCGAATTTGCAAAGATACGAAATTTATTTTATTCTGCCAAATATTTTCTTTAGAGGGAATTAAAATGTAGTTTAGTAAAGAAAAAAGGGGCATCTTTGTGGGATGTCCCTTTTGGGTTGTATGATTCAGGATGGTTATGGTTACTGAATCATGATTTTTTGCGACATGGATTGTTTTTCTTCGTCGGTGAACTTGGGCAGGGTGACGGTCAGGATGCCGTGTTCAACCTTTGCACTGATGGATTCTCTCTTGACGTTCTCGGGAAGGCTGAACATTTGTTTGAACTGCAAGGTGCTGAATTCGTGACGGAGGTAGTGGCGATCTTTCTTTTCCTCTTTTTTCTCGTCTTTTTTCACCATCTCGATAACGAGGTTGTTTTCGCTGTCGACGCTAAGGCTGAGATCGTCTTTTGTCAGGCCCGGCACGGAGAGTTCAAGCTCGTAGTTTTTGTCGCTCTCGGTGACGTTCATTTTGGGCATTGGTGTGTGTTCATCGCAGGTGCCGTAATTCCAATTGTTCCAATTGAGAAGTTCGTTGAATAACGAAGGCATGAAGTTTTGATTTCTTGTTGCGAGTAACATGGTTTTAATCTCCTATTTTTAATTGTTATTAATCTTGTTTGTTTTGGTCGTGTTGCCGACCGTTTTTTTTCTTTCTGTCCTTGGGTTCTTGTCCCGAGGACACTTAGTTATGTGCAAGCGCAATGCCAGCCGGTTGTTGGTGACAAAATTTCCGAATTTGGCTTTATTTTGTCTTGTATTGCATGACAAAATTTCCGAATCAAGTATGGCAACACAAACGGTTAATATGGGTATGAAAAAGACAAACCTCTTGCAGGGATGTTTACAAGAGGTTTATTTTAAGTGAATTGAGGATGAGCTATTTTTCGGGATTTCCAGTAAGTTCGCTGATGCGCTGAATGGCTTGCCGGATGCTTCCTATCTGGTCGCAAACGAGCGTGAGACGTTCGGGTGTTTCGCGCAGGTGGACTTGGGTGGGATGGCTCTGGGCGTAGCGTATCATTTGCATGAAATTGGCTGAGCGATAGAATGGATTTTCCTGGTTGGCAACAAAGTGGCAAATAAGTTTGTTCTGTTTGAGGACAAGTTTCTCGATGCCGAAATCTTTGGCCATGCGCCGAAGAGCGATAGTTTGGATGAGTTCTTCGGTAGGGCGGGGTATAGGCCCGAAACGGTCGATAAGTCGTTTGCGGTAACCGTCGAGTTCCTGGTCGGTGGTGAGGTCGTTAAGTTCTTTGTAGAGCAGGAGACGTTCGCTGACGCTGGTGACATAACTATCGGGCAGCAGTACTTCGAGGTCGGTTTCTATGACGCATTCCTTGACATAGGCTTTGTTCTCTTCGATTTCTTGCTGGAAAAGGTCGTGGAATTCGGTTTCTTTCAGTTCTTCGATTGCCTCGTTGAGGATTTTGTGGTACATATCGTAGCCGATGTCGCTTATGAAACCGCTTTGTTCGGCGCCAAGGATATTGCCGGCGCCACGGATGTCGAGGTCGCGCATGGCAATATTGAGCCCGCTGCCAATGGCACTGAACTCTTCGATGGCCTTGAGTCGTTTTTGGGCATCGTCGGTGAGGGAGCTGTAGGAGGGAATAAGCATGTAGCAGAATGCCTTCTTGTTGCTGCGACCAACGCGGCCGCGCATTTGGTGGAGGTCGCTCAGTCCGAAGTTTTGGGCGTTGTTGATAATCATTGTGTTGGCATTGGGAATATCAAGGCCGTTTTCAATGATGGCGGTGGCAACAAGAATGTCGATTTCACCGGAAAGGAATTGCATCATTGTTTCCTCAACCTGTTTTCCGTCCATCTGGCCGTGTGCGATGGCCACGCGGGCATCGGGTACTAAACGGCTTACCAATCCAGCCATTTCGGGCAGATTTTCAACCCTATTGCTGACAAAGAAGGTCTGTCCTCCACGGGACATTTCAAAGCGTATGGCATCGCGGATTACTTCCTCGTCGAAAGTACAGAGTTCGGTTTGTATGGGTTGGCGGTTGGGTGGAGCGGTACGGATTACACTGAGGTCGCGCGCCCCCATGAGGGAGAATTGAAGAGTACGGGGGATGGGAGTGGCCGTAAGTGTAAGGCAGTCAACATTGACTTTCATCTGCCGTAACCTTTCTTTGACACTGACGCCGAATTTCTGTTCTTCATCGATGATTAGTAGCCCGAGGTCTTTGAACTTTAGGTTCTTGTTGGTGATGGCATGGGTGCCGATGAGTATGTCTATTTTGCCTTCTTCCACCCGTTTGTAGATTTCGTTTTTCTCTCGGGTGGTTCGGAAACGGTTCAAGTAGTCAACGTTTACGGGAAGTCCTTGAAGGCGTTCGCGGAAGGTGTTGTAATGCTGAAAGGCGAGGATGGTGTTTGGAACAAGCACTGCCACCTGTTTCGAGTCACAGCATGCCTTGAAGGCGGCGCGGATGGCGACTTCAGTTTTGCCGAAACCGACATCGCCGCACACCAGGCGGTCCATCGGGGCTGAATCTTCCATGTCGTGTTTCACCTCTTGGGTTGCCTTCAACTGGTCGGGGGTGTCCTCATAAAAGAATGAGGCTTCGAGTTGTTGCTGTAGATAGTTGTCGGCACTGTAGGCATAACCTCGTGAAGCCTTGCGTCTTGCATAGAGGGCGATAAGGTCTTTGGCAATGTCTTTTACCTGCTTTTTTGTTTTCTGTTTGAGGATTTGCCAAGTGTTGCTTCCTAAGCGGTTGAGGGTGGGAGCGGTGCCCTCGCGTCCTACATAGCGGCTGATTTTGTGTAAACCATGTATACTGATATACAACGTGTCGTTGTTCTTATAAATCAGCCGGATGACTTCTTGTGTGTGACCGTTTGTGGTAATCTTTTCAAGTCCTGAGAAACGGCCTACGCCATAGTCAATATGGGTTACATAATCGCCGGGTTTGAGTTCAAACAGCTCCTTCAGGGTGAGTGCTTGGTGCGTGTCGCGCATGTCACGCACCGTGTACTTGTGGTAGCGTTCAAATATCTCGTGATCAGTGAAACAGACCAGATGTACATCGTCGTCGACAAAACCGTGGTTGGGTTGGCATTGGAGGAATTCCACATGGTCAATAGGCGATTCGATGTGTATGCCGCGCCCTTGGGCTATGGCCAGGGCGTTGACCTGTGTATCGGCACTGGCAAATACCTTTTCCAGCCGTCGTTGTTGCTGGTCGTTGGCAACGGTTAGTACTATGCGGTAGCCCTTGTCTCGATATTGTGAGAGGGTATTCAGGAGCATGTCAAACTGTTTGTTGAAAGCTGGCTGGGGCTGAGAATGAGTCTCTACCTTTGCCGCTTTGTCGAAATAACAGCTGTTGCCTTGCTCTATTATGCAGCATGGGAGCAGATTGCGAAGAAATTCGTTTGCCGAGCAATAGTATTGTTCATCCTGACCTGCGTTGGCGAATAGACTCTGGATGGTCTCACTTACGAACATCAGTCCCTGAACCCACACCAAGTCTCTACTGCCGAAATAATTCAGCAACGGAACTTTTTCTTCAATCGTCAATGTGTCGTTGGCACGTCGTGCCATGTTTGGCAGTACGCTTATCTGGTCGTATTGTTTTATGGAGAGCTGCGACACTGGGTCGAACGTGCGTAACGACTCCACTGTGTCGCCAAAGAATTCTATGCGGTAAGGGTGTTCGTTGGCAAACGAAAAGACATCGACAATACCCCCGCGGACGGCATATTGGCCGGGGTCTACCACAAAGTCCACCCGCTCGAATTCATACTCCTGCAACACATCGATAACAAAATCCATGTCTACCTGTGTCCCTTTTGTAATTCTGAGTGTGTTGCGGGTAAGGGTGCGAGAGGAGACAACCTTTTCATACAACGCCTCTGGGTAGGTAACAACCAGCAACGGCCGACCTGCGCCCAACTGCTTTACCACCTCGCTTCGTTGCAGTATGTTGGCATTGTCTGCACCAAACAGGTCTCCGCCGTCGTCCTCTACTTGGGGCGGCAGGTCGGGGTTCTTCTCCTTAACGGCTTTCTTGCGGGGTTTGCGGTAAGATGAAGGGAATAGCAACGCCCGTTTCCTTTCCATGTCGGCATCGCTCTCCTCAAGCATTATCTCTATGTCGTTGAGCAGATAATAAGCCTCTTCCTTGTTCCCGGCAATAAACAGTTGGCTTCGGTCTGGGTATTGTAGTGCCATCACCGAGGCTACCACTGCCGACAACGACCCCGTCATGCCGCTAAGATGAATGCGGTCACGCCCGCTTTCAAGCAGGCTTTTCAGTTGGTCAACTAATTGTGAATTAGTGTATATATCAGTTAGCAACATATTTTTACGCGGTTGCAAAGATACATTTTTTTCAGAAAATAGCCAAAAGTTTGATACAGTATATTTCCCAATCGTTGTGAAGTTGGCAAAAACATGCCGTTTGTCGGTCTGCGGCAACTCCTCTTTGCGGCAACGGCATACCTCTGCACACAATATTTTCCCCTCCTTTGCGTTATGCTGGCATGGATAAAATAACAATACTATGGGCCGACGACGAAATCGACCTCTTGAAACCGCACATCCTTTTTCTGGAAGAACGGGGTTTTGAAGTCATCCCTGTAATGAGCGGCAGCGAAGCCCTCGACGAATTACAGGAACATGCCAGTACCATCGACATCGTTTTTCTTGATGAGAACATGCCGGGACTCAGCGGACTCGAAACCCTCACGCAAATCAAGGCCGCCCTTCCTCAGGTGCCCGTCATTATGATTACCAAGAGCGAAGAAGAGCATATCATGGATGAAGCCCTCGGTGGGAAGATCAGCGACTATCTCATCAAACCTGTCAATCCCAACCAGATACTGCTTGCCATTAAAAAACATACCGAAGCCCGGCGGCTTCAAAGCGAGCGTTCAACCATGAACTACCAGCAACAGTTCCACTCCATTGGCATGGAACTCTCAGGCCGTCTCGACCACGAAGACTGGATGCAGCTTTACCGCAAACTGGTTTATTGGGATCTCGAACTCAGCAACACCGATGACGAAAATATCCACCAGATTTTCTCGTCACAAAAGGCCGAAGCCAATCGCCTGTTCTGCAAATTCTACGAAAAGAATTATGTCGACTGGTTGGTCAACACTGCCACCACAACCGACAAACCGCTCCTTTCCACCACTGTGCTGCGCGACAAACTCTTCCCCCTCCTCAAAGAGGACCGCCCCACTTTCCTCATCGTCATCGATAATTTCCGTTACGACCAGTGGAAATATCTCCAGCCTGCCATCGAGCAATATCTCCGCACCGAAGAGGATGGAATGTACTACAGCATCATCCCCACAACCACTCAGTTTGCGCGCAACGCCATGTTCGGAGGTCTCATGCCTTCCGAAATTGAACGCAAATATCCTCAGTATTGGGTCAATGAAGACCAGGAAGGATTTAAAAACCAGTACGAAAACGAACTCCTCGACGAAAATCTGCGCCGCCACGGTCTCAACATCAAGCATTCCTACAACAAGGTACTCAATTCCCAATACGGGCGCAAACTCGTCGAAAGCATCCCCAACCTGTTGCAGAACAAACTCAATGTCATCATCTACAACTTCGTTGACATGCTCTCTCACGCCCGCACCGATTCAAATATTGTCCGCGAACTTGCTGTCGACGAAAAAGCCTACCGATCAGTCACCCTCAGTTGGTTCGAACATTCGCCTCTGGCCGAAGTCTTCAAGGCTCTTGGCGGGCATGATGTGAATATTGTCATCACCACCGACCATGGTTCGGTGCGTATCGACAACCCCGTCCGTGTCAAAGGGGATGTCAGCGTGAGCGTCAACTTGCGCTACAAGCAAGGTCGCCTCTTGTCCTACAACCCTAAGGATGTTTTCGAAATCAAAGACCCCGCCCAGGTGTTCCTGCCCCGTCGGCACATCACATCGCCTTATATCTTTTGCCACAACAACGACTTTTTCGCCTACCCCAACAACTACAACCAGTACGTACAGTATTACATGAACACTTTCCAGCACGGCGGCATTTCGATGGAGGAAATCCTTATTCCCATCGTCACACTGAAACCGAAAATGTAAGCGGCTCCTTTGCTTGCATATATAAAAACATTGAGAACCTGGGCAGCATGCCATTAACAGGTTCTCAATGTTTTTTATTATCGTATCTGATTGTGCTTACACGCCTTTCAGCGACAGCGATATGCGGTGGCGTCTAAGGTCAACCTCTATCACTCTCACTTTCACATGCTGGTGCAGGTGCACCACTTCCGACGGGTCGTTCACACGGCGGTTGGCCATCTGGCTGATGTGCACCAGTCCGTCCTGATGCACTCCAATGTCTACAAAGGCTCCAAAAGCCGTGATATTGGTCACAATGCCAGGAAGTACCATTCCCTCTTTCACGTCTTCTATGCGGGTTACATTCTTGTCAAATTCGAATATCTCAAACCGTGCGCGGGGGTCAAGTCCTGGCTTGTCCAGTTCTTTCATAATGTCTTGCAAAGTGGGCAGACCGCAGTCTCCCGACACATATCGGTTTATGTCAATTTTCTCGCGCAGACTTTTGTCTGCCATCAGTTCCTGCACGGTGGTGCCGGCGTCGGCAGCCATCTGTTTTACTAATTCATACCTTTCGGGATGCACGGCACTGCGGTCAAGGGGATTCTCGCTCTCCCTTACGCGCAGAAAGCCTGCACATTGTTCGAAAGCCTTGTCTCCAAGGCGTTCCACCTTCTTCAGTTCCTGTCTCGAGTGGAAGGCTCCTTGCCTATTGCGGTAGTCCACTATCTTGTCGGCAAGCGATGGACCTATTCCGCTCACATAGCTCAGTAGTTCGCGACTGGCTGTGTTCAGCTCCACGCCCACACTGTTCACACAACTCACTACCACATCGTTCAGGCTCTCTTGCAGCATGGTCTGGTTCACATCGTGCTGATACTGCCCCACGCCTATGCTTTTGGGGTCTATTTTCACTAATTCGCTCAAGGGGTCCATCAGTCGTCGGCCAATACTCACCGCTCCGCGAACTGTCACGTCATAGTCCGGAAACTCACGTCGAGCCACTTCCGAGGCACTGTATACCGAGGCACCGTTCTCATTCACCATCACGGCGATTACCTTCTCCTTAAATCGGCACCGTTTCACCACCTCTTCCGTCTCGCGGCCTGCCGTGCCGTTGCCTATGGCTATGGCTTCGATATGGAATGCCTCGACCAGAGCCTCCAGTTTGGCAATGGCGGCGCGCTCTTCACGCACCGACGTAAACGGGTATATCGTCTCGTTGTGCAGCAACTGTCCTTGAGCATCCAAGCATACCGTTTTGCACCCTGTTCTAAATCCCGGGTCTATGGCAAGTATCCTTTTCTGTCCCAATGGCGACGCCAGCAACAACTGACGAAGGTTTTCGGCAAAAACCCTTATGGCCTCCTTGTCGGCTTTCTCCTTGAGCAGATTGTAAAATTCCGTTTCGATAGAGGGTTGCAGCAACCGTTTGTATCCGTCTTTCACGGCCATGCGCACCTGCTCCGACGACTCGTAGCGGCCGCTCACAAACTGGCGCTCCAGCACCTCATACGCCGGCTCGTCGTCCTCCGGCAGCACATGCACGCGTAACATTCCTTCCTCTTCACCCCTGTATAGAGCCAATATTCGGTGCGACGGTGCCCGCATGGCGTTCTCTTTCCAGTCAAACCAAGACTCGTACTTCCCGGCATCCTCCTCTTTGTTCTTCACCACCTTCGAACTTAACATTGCGCTCTTTCTGAACAGGCTCCTTATCCTGTTGCGAGCCTGCGCGTTCTCGCTCACCCGTTCGGCTATAATGTCGCGCGCTCCCGCAAGGGCCTCTTCGGTGCTGTTCACGCCTTTCTCGCCGTTCACATACTTGGCTGCCAACTGTTCAATGTTGCATGAATACTGCTTCTGTATCTCGTTGGCCAAAGGCTCCAGTCCGCGTTCTATGGCCATCGTGGCACGTGTCCTGCGCTTTGGTTTGTATGGCAGGTACAGATCCTCCAGCTCTGTCATGTTGCTGGCAGATAGAATCTGTTTCTCCAGTTCGGTGGTCATCTTGCCCTGTTCCGTAATAGAGGTAAGGATGGCCTCGCGCCGTTTGTCCAGTTCTTTTAACTTTAAGAGCAAATCGCGGATGGCAGTTATTTGCACCTCGTTCAGGCCTCCTGTCACCTCTTTCCGGTAGCGGGCTATAAAAGGTATGGTGGCTCCTTCTTCCAGCAACTCTATGGTTTTCTCCACCTGTCGGGGACCGAGATTTAGTTGCCCGGCTATAGTCGCGGCATAGTTTGTCATAGGGGGAATCGGTTTTTTATAGAAAGAAAAAGCCCGCATTGCGGGCTTTTTCTCGTCTATCAAGTAATACTTACTTCTTAACAATCTTCTGGGTGGCAACACCTTCGTTGGTGATAACGCGCACGAAGTAAACTCCGTTGGCGAGATCAGTCATATCGATGCTGTTCACATGCTGTTCGGTCATAACGGTACGGCCGTTGATGTCAAGAACACTGACCTCCTGGATACCCTCAGCGGAGATATGGAGAATGCTGCTGGTGGGGTTGGGGTAGAGGGCAACATTGACGGAAGAAGCGTTTTCGATACCGGCATGGTCGCCAGCAGTAATGGAGAGGTCGTCGATAAGCAGCCAGAACATGTTAGTGATGTCATAGTGGCGGAAAGCAATGTAAACCTGCTGTCCGGCGAAAGCGGCCAACGAAACGCTGTGTTTAACCCAGGTCTTGGGAGCGGTGGGAGCACCTTCGTAAATCTTGTTGGTGAAATCAGTCACAGCTTTACCGGTGGTGGAAACAAACACTCCGTAGTGGTCGGCGAAGTCGTTATTGTCAACACCATAATCCCACCATTCGATAGTGGCACCTTCAGCGGGGATAGTAATCTTCGGGGTGATCATGTAGTTGTCAGGAGTAAGGGGGCCATAGTTGTTAACATACGAGGCGGAACCATAAGAGTCGTTACCACCATGGGCAACGGGGCCGACGGCTTGAGAAGCAGCCATCCAACCAATACCGTCACCGTCTTGGTCAATGAATTCCCAGCAAGAAAAGTTGTCGGAAGATTCGAAACCGAAGTTCCAAGGCAGGGTAACATCGCAACTGTAGATGTTAATGGTGAAGTTGGCTGTAACGGTCTGGCCATCCATAGTAGCAGTCAGGGTTACATTGTGGTTGCCAGTAGTGGCAAACGAAGTGGAAGCAACCAAACCGGTAGCGGTGGCAGGGCTGCCGCCATCAAAAGTCCAGCTGTAGTTGGCGGTGAGGGGTCCAATGGCAGTGAACGAGACATTCTCATTTGTCGCGGCACTGGCGGGTGCTTCGATGGTGGCACCCAGAGCAGGAGCAGTAGCGGTTGTGGTGGCCTTAATCATCCAGGTGTAATTCAAGTCTGCGCTTGCATCCTGAATGGTCATCCAGTTGCCTTGCAGATAAACGAGGCTACCGTTGGGGTCGCCTGAGAAGGCGGTTCCGGCAGCGCAGTAAGAGATGTCACTGCATGAGAGTACAACCCAGAGGTCTTTGCTGGTGTTCAGCTGCAGCGGGCCGTAGGGTACCAAGGTGTTGTAACCACCAGCGGTAATAGGATAGGTGCAATGGTAAATCAGGTCGTTTTCGGTAGCATTGACACCGGGATTGGTCTGGTAAATCAAGAGGGTAAAGTGTCCGTCATATCCGCTATAGACCTGAACATTCTCTAAATAGTCGCGGCCGGTCATAGAGGCAGCAGGATATTTGGCACCCCAAATCATTGGGTTGGGACCGCCAATGCTGTTCTCATAAGCTCCATCGAGGTCGTAGCTCATGGTATTGCCCCAAGTCCATTCAATGACGTTAACATCCATAGAATCGGTGGTAGTACCGGTGGTGTTGGTAACAGAAACGCGCACTACATAGTTGCCGGGAGTGGCAAAGGTGACGGTAATGTCATCGCCCGTACCCGTGCTGGGAGTGGCACCGGGAATATCCCAAGAAATAGAAGTAATGGGATCAACGCTGATATAGGAAATTGAGTAAGTAACGGGGTTTCCAACAATAACAGAGGGCATACCGCTGAGGTTTACTGTGGGAGCTTGGCCGGCACGGGGTGCTTGACTCATGATGTTCTGAATGGCTTGAACGGCCTGAGTGGCGGAGGAAGCAGAAGAAACACCGTATGACTCAGCATAGATGCTGCAGAAATAACCAGCAGGTGAGATGTAGTATACACTGGGAACATAGCCCTCATACAGACTCATGCAGGTGCTGAGGCAAGTTCTGGCAGCATCGTCATCAATAATGGGATATGAAACGGGGTTGTTGTTTGCATCAACAGTCCAGTTTCCTTGAGTTAAACCGCTGTAGTCGTTGGATGTAGTCGTTCCATAAATCTGTTGGATTGTGTTGGAACTTTCACACTCAACCCAGATTACTTGTACAGAATCCATGGCGTTGATGGCTTCAAGAACACCGGACTGGTGGAAGTTCCAGCAAGGTCCGCACCAGCAGCAGCTATAGTCAATAACTACAGACATGCCGGAATTCAGGATGGCACCTAAGTCAACTTGATTGCCATTGATGTCATAAGCCACAAAGGGAGTTCCAATCTGACCCCATACAATAGCGTCGGTAGTACTTTTGGGTGCTCCGGCCTCACGGGGAAGGGTTTGCGTTCTGAATTGTGCAAAGGATGCTGAGCACATCAGGAGGGCAAGTGCAACTAATAATGTTTTTTTCATTGATTTTTTTGTCTGGTTATTGGCCATCAGACTCATCGGCTTTGAAATACTGAAATTGTGTTTATTAATTATGTTTTATTTACCTCATTATACTTCATTTCAAATTGCAAATATACAAGTTTTTCTTGACATGACAATTTTTTTTCTCTTATTGTTAAAAAAAATCGTACTTTTGCATCATGAAAATATATTTTATTATGAAGAAACTTGTTCTCTTTAGTATTGTTGTATTGGCGTTAAGCCCTCTTTATTCGCAGGACGGAAAACAGACCTTCACCCGCAAAGTCTTGCTCGAACAATTCACCACCGCCCAGTGTGGCTATTGCCCTGCCGGGGCCGAGCGTATCGGCACGGCGATCTCAGGCAATAACAACGTTATCTGGATTCGCTTCCATGCCGGCTTCCGTACTGACGACCTCACCAACGACGTGGCTACCGCCATGACCCGTTTCTATGGCCCCGAAACTTTCGCACCGGCAATAATGATTGACCGCACACGTTTCAACAGCGGCGACCCCGGCCCTGTTTTCGGCGTGGGAGATGTGAGTGACATCCGTTATGCCGTTACCTCGGCTAAATCGGTCGACACCTATTGCAAAGTCCAAACACCCGAACTCACCTACGACCCCTCTTCACGTCATCTCTCGGGTTCTGTCAATGGCCGTTTCAGCGACAGGGTTTTCGGTCCCTCCACCAGAATCCAGCTCTTTATCATCGAAGACAGTATATTAATGGCCCAGAGCGACTACAATCCGGCCCCCCATACTGTCAACTACTGGCACATGGGTGCTGTGCGCGATGTGGTTACACCTCTCTGGGGTGACGAACTTTCTGTAAATGAAGACGACAACAATAGCTTCACATATCAAGTCGACTATACCCTCCCCGACAATTTCGTCTACAAAAACTGCCGTTTGGTTGCCATTGTCTACAACTACAACCCCGACGACATAAACGACTGTCAGGTCCTCAACGCTGCCATCTCCAATTTCTTTGACCGTAACCTCGGTGTTGGCGAGGTGAGCGAATCGCTCGACATCCGCCTCTTCCCCAACCCTGCTGCCAACCACGTGTTCATTGAGTCCGACGACGCGATGAATGAACTGTCTATTGTCGATGCCACCGGCCGTCTCTGCTTGAAAAAAGAGCTCCACGGAGAGCACAAGTCGGGTCTCGACATCTCCTCCCTCTCCGCAGGCATGTACGTGATTCGGGTCTCCTCCCAGCGCGGTTTGGCAGTTCGTAGTCTGGTCGTGCGATAGTTTTTTTCCGTTATGTAATAAAAAATGTGTATCTTTGCATCCCGAAATGTTGATTGAATTATGAAGAAAACCATCCTGATTGCAATATTGCTCCTTGCATCGCTTTCGGTTAATGCACAGCGCGTTAGCTCCCGTGCCAAAGCCGTCCGTATGCTGGCTTACGCTCGCCCCGAATACCAAGTGAAAGATGTAAAAGTCTACGCCGACACCATGACAGTCTTCTCCTTGGCCGACTATCCCATCTATCCCTTTGGCAAATGGAGCTCGGTTGAGCAGTTCATCACCAACAACCAACTGCTCTGGTATCGCGAAAGCGGCTACAAATCGTTCTACGACACCATGACTGTCGCAGTCAACACCCTTAAACGACTCGACGGCTCCAATATCAATGTCTATCGCAGCATCTGGACCGACAAACTTGAAATGATTGCCGCCAAGATTACCGACACCGCCGTGGTGCTCGACAACGGAGTGCGCGTCGGCATGTCGAAAGAGGAGGTCTTCAAAGTTGTCTTCAAAAGCTACCCCAAGTCCTATACCGCCGACATCAACGTGCTTAAGGTCATTGCCGGAGCCGCCGAAGTGGGCGAAATCTACACCTTCAAAGGCAACCGTCTGCGTCACATCCAAGTCATCAGCCGTTACAAATACTATTAATAGTCGCTGCCTGTCGGCGGCCTATTACTCTCCCCAATCTCAGGAGGCATTGCAACCCTGCACACAGGTACGCACCGCCGCCCATACATGCCAGCCACAGTCCATACCCATTAATCATCAGCCACCATGCGCAAGATAGGCCTTTTCTTCGGCTCATTCAATCCGGTACACATCGGTCACCTCATCATCGGCAACGCGATGCTGGCCCATTGCGAACTTGACGAAGTGTGGTTTGTAGTCTCCCCCCAAAACCCCCTCAAGGAGCGCAAAACCCTCCTCGCCGACCAGCAACGGCTCGAGATGGTGCGTCTGGCCGTGCACGACAATTACCGCATGCGCGCCTGCGATGTCGAATTCCACCTGCCCATACCCTCCTACACTGTGCTCACTCTGGCCCATTTGGGCGAAAAATACCGCGACAAAGAGTTCTGCCTAATCATGGGTTCCGACAACCTCGACACCTTTGAGCGTTGGCGCAACTGGGATTTCATTCTGGAACATTACCGAATTTACGTCTATCCCCGTCCCGGCCACACCGATTGCAAACTGGCCTCGCACCCCCATGTAACGATGGTCGACGTTCCGCAAATCGACATCTCGTCAACCTATATCCGCGAGCAAATACGTCAGGGACACGATGTTCGCTACCTGCTGCCCGAACCGGTGTACCAATATCTCACCGAGATGCATTTTTACGAGAAACAATAGTTCCGCCCCGCATTGCGGAATCGCAGCAACATAACGGGTGCCATCCAAACAGGGTGGCACCCTTTTTAGTCCACTTCAACAGAAGTAGAGCCACGGTCGTTCCAAATTTGTTTCACATTTTTGAAAGTGTGGAACAAGTGTGGAAGAAGGGTGATGCAAAAGTGGAGTGGGCGGGGCAAAAAAAAGCTTCCCGCGGGGGAAGCTTTGTGGGAATGTTATTCTTTCTTGAGCCGTGGACGGCCTTTTTTCTTGGGTTCGGCGGGGGCGGGAGCCTCGTTCTTGCGCGGACGGCCGATGCGTTTTGCGGTGCCGGCATTCTCAAGGGCGGCCTTTTCTTTGGCTGCGGCCTCCTCGGCATCCATGCGGGCAAGTTCTTCGGGGGGGATTTCGGCGTTGGCAAAAATCTCGCTGTCGATGTCCATCAATTCCTCGTCGGTGGGTTCGTAATCGTCGTCGGCATCGTCGGGGTCGCCGTCGTCGGGACTGTCGTCGCTGTAGTCGTCGTAGTTGTCGTCCATGTCGTCGCTGAATGCCTCTTCAAGTTCGGCACCCAAGTCGCCGAGCGAGCCGTGCTGGGTGGACTTCTTCTTGCCGTTGTCCATAGAGTCGTCGTAATTGCCATGGCGCACATTGTGTTCTGAATGGGTGGGGTCTTCCTCCTCCTTGTCGATGGCTTCCTGCAGGGGGGCGAACTGGGTCTCGGCTTTTTCCACTTCTTCGTCGAAATAGTCTTTCTCCGAGTCGTCGTCGGTGAAAGTGGTGTCAATCTTGACATCGAATTTTATCATGTATACGGTATCGTCCGTTTCCATCGGAACGACAAAAATAATATCGCCATTGGGCTTTTCGAATCGTTGAATATGTTCTTTATATCCGTCGGGATACCGCTCCATAAACAATTCCTTAAGCTCGTCGGATAGGTTTTTGTAGCTGACTATCAGGTTTTTCTTTCGAGTTCTGTGAGTATTCATAAGGGGTGAATTTTTGTGCAAGTATAACAACTTTATTTCAAACAAACACTTTTTTTTCAATAAAAAGTTATTAACAATGTTTTTTTTCTCCTGAGGGGCAATAAAAATATGGTGTGTGTGTTATGGGTTTGTTATGGCTAAACGTTTGATTTTTCTCCTCCGGATGTATGTGACGCTGTTGTTGATTTTTGCAACACAGAAGTTGGTTTTTATGGTGTTCAACTGCGGTTATGCCGACGGCACCACGGGTTGGGACTGGCTGTTGGTGCTGTGGCACGGGCTGCGTCTCGATTCGGTCACGGCGTGTTATCTGCTTGTTGTGCCTGCGGTGGCGGTGTTGGTGTCGTTTTTCTGGAGTGGGATGCCTGTGCGCAGGGTGCTGACCTATTATTATGCGGTGGCGGCACCGCTTATGGCGTTGGCCTTTGCCGCCGATATGGTGCTGTACCGTTTTTGGGGGGCGAAGCTCGACGCGGCCGATTTGATGTATGCAGCCAGTCCGAAGGAGATGCTGGCCAGTGTGCGGTGGTATGAGATTGTGGCGGGGGCGTTGCTGATAGGGCTGTTGGTGTTTCATTATATCAGGCGACTGCGTCATGCCACCCCGGAACGGTTTGACAAGGTGAGGCCGGTGTGGGCACTGGCCATGGTGCCGCTGGTGGCCTTGCAGTTTCTGGGTATCAGGGGCGGCGTGGGCGAATCCACGGCGAATGTAAGCTATGCCTATTTCTCGTCGACTCCGTTTTTGAACCATTCGGCTGTCAATCCGTTGTTTAATATAGTACATTCTCTTTCCAAGTCAGAGGATTTGTCGTCGATGTTCCAGTTTTATGAGAAAGGGGAGATGGAGGAGATTACGGCGGGGATGTATCCCCACGACGGGACGGTGACGGACACGCTGCTGAACACGGAACGACCTGATATCCTATTAGTGATATGGGAGGGAGCGGGTAGTGAGATGTTGCTTAACGACAGTGTGGCTCCTAATTTCCAAAGATGGAGGGAGAAGGGTGTGTTTTTCTCGAATTGCTATGCCAATAGTTTCCGCACGGACAGGGGGTTGGTGGCGTTGGTGAACGGGTGGCCGGGGCTGCCTACCACGTCGTTGATGAAGATGGCCGACAAAGGGCGTAAGCTGCCTTCGTTGGCGCGCGAGTTGCAGGGAGCAGGATACAGGACGGCATTTTATTATGGCGGTGATATTGATTTTACAAATATGAGGGGGCATTTGTCGGAGGCCGGATTTGAGCGTGTTTGCGGGCAGGAGGGCTATCCCGATGCTAAGGCGATGTGCAATTGGGGGGTGGCCGATGAGGAGTTGCTTGGGTGGTTGCCTGAGCCTGAAGGGAGTCCATGGTTCACGGCTTTGCTGACGTTGAGCAGCCACGAGCCATGGGACGTGCCGATGAGACGGCTGGCTGACGAACGGCGCAATGCGTTTGCATATACAGACTCTTGCCTGGGGGCGATGCTCGACCGTTTGCAGCGCATGCCGGGCTGGGACAGGCTGTTGGTGGTTGTGGTGGCTGACCACGGGGTGCCGGTGGACGGGTTGAGTAACGACAAGATGCATCTGGCCACGCGGATACCTGTTTTGTGGACAGGCGGAGCTGTAAAGGAACCTCGGACTTTGGATGTGTTGATGAATCAGAGCGATGTGGCGGCTACGTTGTTGGCGCAGTTGGGATTGGATGTGAAGGATTTCACGTTCAGCCGCAATGTGTTGTCGCCGTTGTATGTCGACAGGTTTGCCGTGAATGCTTATAAGAACGGTTTGTATTATATTGATTCGACGGGCGTGACGTCGTACGACTGTGTTTCTCTCAGTGAGTTGGATGCTTCTTATCCGAGCGATGCACGAAGGTCGCAGCGGACGCAAGCGTTGCTGCAATTGTTGTATAAGACTACAGGGGATTTGAGATGAGAAGATGCGGATGTCAGTTGCCGATGTTTTCTATTTTGCCGTTTTCAGAGTTGAAGGCGAAGTGTGACAGGAGATGTGCGATGGATTGAAGGAAGGGTGTGGGACGTGTGGCCATGCCGTTGGATGCGACGGTGGAGTAGGTGAAACAGAGACGTTTGCGGGCGCGTGACATGGCTACGTAGAATCGACGGGCGTCTTCGCGAATGTGGTAAAGGTCGTTGTTTTTTATGTTGTAAAAGAAGGGATAGGCTCCTTCGGTGGCGTTGAAGACTATGACGCTGTTGAATTCAAGGCCTTTGGCTTTGTGGGCAGTGGCTATGAAGAAGCGTTCGTGGCCGAGTTGCTGCATGCTGGAGCTGTCGCAGAGGTCGGATTCGCGCAAGGTGTTGATTTCGGTTAGGTAGCGGTCGAGTTGTTCACGGAAGGTGGGGGCGACGGTTGTGTTGACGATGTCGCGGGCAAGAAAGTTGATGATGTGGTTCCATTTGTCGACCGGTTCGACGGTGCCTTTGGAGAGTAGGTTGAGGTAGAGCCACTGGAGTTCGTCGACGATGGCAGGCAGGGAATCGATGGGTTGAGCAGGAGATGAGGGAAGGGCAAGACGGTTGCTGCTGTGGAGGAAGAGCGGAAGGTAAGTTTCCTGGAAGGTGGCGGCGAGTCGCAGGGTGTGGGGAGCGGTGAGAAATTGCCGTTGGGCGGGGAGGTAGTCTTCGGCTTTGCGGCGGCAGTAAAGGAGCAGGGAGAGTGTGGCCCGGACATCGTCGATGGCGTTGTGGGAGTTGGTGCCTTCGAGGTGGAGGGTTTCGAGGAGTTTTTCGAGTTTGTAGACACGCAGGCGGGGTTCGACAAGCCGCGCCAGTTTGAGGGTGTCGAAGCGTTGCCGATGGCCAAGGTCGGTGCCGAGGGTGCGGCGGATGTTGTGGTTGAGGATGTTGTAGTCGAATTCGACATTGTGTCCGATGAGGGTGTGGCCTTGGCAGTAGTCGAGAAAGCGGGATAGACCTTCGGGGCGCGAGAGTCGTTCGCTATTGAGGTAGACGGAGAGCATGGGGTTGTCGCGCCCGCCGACAAGGGGCGGTATCTCTTTGGAGGTTTCGATGATGATGTTGAATTCGGAGTTTTCGACGTATTGGCCGTTGCGCACTTTGATGGCGGCGATTTGTATGATGTCGTCGTTGAAGATGTCGAGGCCGGTGGTTTCAGTGTCGAAGAGGACGATTTCTTCGTTGTCGACGAGTGAGACGAATTGCTGGAGGTAGGATGATTGGTTGTAGAAAAGCAGGTCGGTAGGGGAGATGGCGCGGCTGCGGAGTTGGCGCATGAGGTTGCGGGCGGTGGCATATTCGGGGACGATGTGGAGGTGGTAGAGGAGTTTGGCCCAGGCAATGAAGCAGGTTTCGTTGGAGATGATGTTGAGGTGGGAGAGGAGCAGTTGGACGGTGGGGGTAGAGAAGAGGTCGCGGCCGGAGATTTTGAAGTGGGGAGTGTCGGCAAAGGCAACGCTGAGTTTGTCGGCATCGAGGTTGGTGGGGACGATGATGGCGACGCGCCCGTCGGGATCGAGGGCGGCGTAGCGTTTGGCAAGGGAGACTGCAAGGGTGTATTCGTCGGAGACGGAGCGTTGGCAGAGGGTGCAGGGGGCGCCGTCGAAGGGGCAGCGAAGGTTTTCTTTGCTGTAGATGCGGTGGAGGTCGTGGTGGCAGGCGCGGAAGAGACAGCAGTCGCCGGGTTGGGGTTTCGCAGTGTCGGAGGTGGAGGGGAGCAGTTGGGGGTCGATGTTGAGTTGGGTGGAGGCGTAGGTGTTGAAGATGTCGAGGAGGTATTTGGGCGAGCGGTGGTTTTGCCCCAAATGGTGGAGGTTGGGGCTGCAAAGGGTTTTTAGCTGTTCGAGGGCTTCGAGTTTGGCTCCGACGAAGGAGAAGATGGCTTGCTGTTCGTCGCCAAGGTAGACGATGGTGGCGTTGTCGGCAGCGAAGAGATCGAGGATGGCGAGTTGGAGGAAGTTGAGGTCTTGGACTTCGTCGACTTGAATCCAACTGTAGCGGTGGCGTTGGGGGTCGTTAAGGGCATGGAGGTAGGCTTTTTCAAGAAGGTCTTCGAAGTCGAGAAGGTTGTCGGTTTCTTTGTATTCGGCATAGAGTTTGGCTATTTCGGCTTTACGCTGCCAATGGGGGTCGTCGAGGAGTGAGAGGAGGTCGTTGTGGACGATTAGTTTGTGCGGAATGCCCGCGGCTTGCTGGCTGAGGGCGTGTTGGAGGTTGACGACGTCGGAGGTATAGCGGGTGTGGTCTTGGTCGGGTTCGAGGCGGGCGAGGAAGGAGATGATGCTTTCGGAATCGATGTCGTCGATGACGGCACTGTTTTGGGGTATTTTCTTCTGGTCGAAGAGGTAGTTGGAGCAGAAACGGTGGACGTTGCCGACAAAGAGGTCGGGCGGGACGGGGTTGTTGGTGTGGAGGCTGATGCGTTCGCGCATGGCGCGGCTGGCGCGGTTGGTGAAGGTGAGGCAGAGCATGTCGCTGTAGTCGGTGCCCCGGGCATGGGCTTTGATGACACGCTGGGCAAGGATGAAGGTTTTGCCGCAGCCTGGAGGGGCAAGCACAAGATGCCGACCACGGTCGATGTCGATGACGGTTTGTTGGTCGGGGTCGGGTGTGGCGGACATGGCGATGGACGGGGGGAATGAAAAAAGCTAAAAACCAAAAGTTTTTGAGGCTTTTTAGTTTTTAGCTTTTGTTTATGGTGCGATGAATTATTCGACGGTGACGCTCTTGGCGAGGTTGCGGGGTTGGTCGACGTTGCGGCCTTTGGCGACGGCGACATAATAGGAGAGAAGCTGGAGAGGAATGACGGCCAGGAGGGGCACAAAGCAGTCGCGGGTGTCGGGAATGACGAAGCAGTAGTCGCTCATGTTCTTGACGACGGTATCGTCCTTGGTGACTACGGAGATGATTTTGCCTTTGCGGGATTTGATTTCCTGGATGTTGCTGACAACTTTTTCGTACATGCCATGCTTGGGTGCGATGACGACGACGGGCATTTCCTCGTCGATGAGGGCAATGGGACCGTGTTTCATTTCGGCGGCGGGATAGCCTTCGGCATGGATGTAGGATATTTCTTTCAGTTTGAGAGCGCCTTCGAGTGCAACGGGGTAGTTGTAGCCACGGCCAAGGTAGATGAAGTTTTTGCAGTAGGTGAACATCTGGGCGAACTGGTCGATGTTTTTGTTGTTTTCGAGTGTCCACTGCATTTTGTCGGGAATTGTCTGGAGTTCTTCGACAAGTGTGTGGAACATTTCTTTGGAGAGGGTTTTCCTTTCTTTGGCGATGGCCAAGCCGAGAAGGCAGAGGGTGATGACCTGTCCGGTGAAGGCTTTGGTGGAGGCGACACCGATTTCGGGGCCTACGTGGAGGTAGGTGCCGCTGTCGGTGGCACGGGGTATGGAGGAGCCGATGACATTGCAGATGCCGTAGAGGAAGGCTCCTTTTTCTTTGGCCAGCTGGATGGCGGCAAGGGTATCGGCGGTTTCACCCGACTGGGAAACGGCGATGACGATGTCGTCGGAGTGTATAACGGGGTTGCGATAGCGGAATTCGGAGGCGTATTCTACTTCGACGGGGATTTGACAGGTCTCTTCGATGAAGTATTTGCCGATGAGGGCAGAGTGCCAAGAGGTGCCGCAGGCGCAGATGATGATGCGTTTGCAGTTGATGAATTTTTCTTTGTGATCGATGATGCCTGATAGGAGGACGTCTTTGTCGGCCATGTTGAGACGGCCGCGGATGCAGGTGCGGAGAGCGTTGGGCTGTTCCCAGATTTCTTTGAGCATGAAATGGGGGAAACCGCCTTTTTCCAACTGGTCGAGGTTCATCTGGAGGGTGACGAGTTGGGGGGTCTGCTTGACGTTGTTGAGGTTGGTGATGTCAAGACGGCCGGTGCGGTCCATGATGGCAATCTCTTCGTCGTTGAGGTAGATGACCTGCTTGGTATATTCAATAATGGGGGTTGCGTCGGAGCCAATGTAGAATTCGGGGCGGCCAGAGGTTTTGTTTTTGCCCACACCGATGATAAGGGGACTGCCCTTGCGGGCGCAGACTATCTGGTCGGGGTGGCTTTTTTCGAGGATGGCAATGGCATAGGCACCGATGACGTTTTTAAGTGCCAGCTGGACGGCGGTGTAGAGGTCGCACTTATGGGTGTTCATCATGTACTCTACCAACTGGACGAGAACCTCGGTGTCGGTTTCGCTACAGAAAGTCATTCCGTTCTTTTCGAGTTCGGTACGGAGCGATTTGTAGTTTTCGATGATGCCGTTGTGAACTAACGAGAGATTTTTGGATTGGGAGAAATGGGGGTGTGCGTTGGTGGCGTTGGGTTCACCGTGGGTGGCCCAGCGGGTGTGGGCGATGCCGATGGTACCGCTGATGTCTTTGTCTTCGACGCTCTTTTCGAGGGCGACGACCTTGCCTTTGGCTTTGAAAACGTTGAGCTCGCCTTTGGGATTGATGAGGGAGATTCCGGCACTGTCGTAGCCGCGATATTCCAAACGATGGAGGCCTTTAATAAGAATGGGGTAGGCTTCTTGATCCCCGATGTATCCTACAATTCCGCACATAGTTTCTTGTTTAATAAATGGTTATACTATATAAATGAGTTGTGATATACACTGCAAAGATACACTTTTTTCTTGAAGTAGCGTATTTTTGGGTGTAAATTGTTGGTTGTTGGAGTAAAAAGGGGGGTGGCAGGTTGCAGTTTATGCCCAGCGGAAGTTTTCTTCACCTGCGGCCAGTTGGAAGTGGAATTTGGCGATGCCAAGGTCGATTCCGGCAAAGGCGGCAATCTTGGAAGTGGCTTTGACGGTTGGAAGGGAGGAGGTGGCGGGGAGAAGGGTGAAATGGAAGTTCTGCCGATTCATAGCCGAGGGGGCGAGCATGGCACATTCGACTCCGCGACGGAACCATTCGGGTTTACCGTCGATGTCGGCGAAGGTGGAGACGGGTTTGCTGGTGTGCTGTTTGCCTTGTGTGAGGCCGTGGCCGATAGCGATTACGGCGACATACATTTCGTCGTGGTCTACCCGCACGTTGTGGTTGCGAGAGAATGTGCCGCCAACCCAACAAGTGTTCAGTCCGAGGGTTTGTGCCAAAAGGACGAGGCGTTCGCCTTCGTAGCCGAGGTTTTCATGCAGACTGGGCGATTGCTTGCCTACCATGGCGATGTAGTTGGAGGCTCCGCTAAAACGGAGGAATTTGGCAAGAATGCCCGAAAGAGCTTTGGTGTCGTTGAGGACGAGCTGCATGTGCAGGTTTTTGGCGGAGTTGCTCTCGGCAATTTGCTGGCGGAGGATTTTGGCTTGCTCTTCGGTCAGCGGGCGGTTGCTGTATTGCCGTACGGAATGGCGTACAAGGGTGGCTTCTTGTAAGGTCATGAGTGTGTGTTTTATGAAATGGTTATTCTTTTCCAGAAAGATATTATTTAAAAGCCGGAAGTTCCTTGCGGGGCTTCCGGCTTAGGGATATTGGTTCGGACAGTAAGTCCGTAGGCCAATTCATTAGAGTTTCTGGACGGCTTCGATGAGACCCTTGCCGATTTCAATGGCTTCCTCGTTCTGGGGAATGAGGTTCCAGTGGCGCTGGGGCAGGGAGTGCTCAAGACCTTCGTGGATGTATTGTTTGTCCACGATGGGTTTCAGTTTTAAGAAGCCACCAAGGACAACCATGTTGAACACCTTGCTGATGCCGAGTTCCTGAGCTTTGGCGGTAGCGGCAATCTTGTAGATGTTGATGTCTTTGCGGGTGGGTTCGTGGGTGATTCCGTTGGGGTCGTAGTCGAGCGACTGCTGGTTGAGGATGATGGCAGTGTCGAAAGTGTTGATGATGGGAGAGCTGATGCGCTCGTCGCTGATGATGACGGAGACGTTGGCGGTGCCGCCGCGCATCTCGGGGCCGTAGCTGGGCATCCAGCTGACCTCTTTATCTTGCATTACTCCGGAATAGGCAAGAATCTTACCCATGGAGAGGACGCCTTGTCCACCGAATCCGGCGATGATGATTTCTTCTGTCATTGTTGTTTATTGTTTTTTAATGTCGGACTTGTCGGATTTGTCAGACTTGTCGGACGTTGTTTTTATTATTGCATTACTGTTAAGGGGTGGTCAACAGCCAGACGGTTCACGTCGACGTTCTCGACGAGTTTGCCGTCAACCTTGATGTCGCCGATGGGGTAGTTGGGCATCATGTTGTCTTCCATCCACTTGTTGGCCTGAACAGGAGTCATCTTCCAGCCGCTGTTGCAGTTGGACAGGATCTCGACGAAGCTGAGGCCTTTTTTCAGTTTCTGGTTCTCGAAAGCCTTGCGGATAGCGGCTTTGGCTTTGCGCACAGCAGCGGGGTTCTGAACGCTCTGGCGGGTCACATAGTAGGTGCCGGGCAGAGTGGAGATGAGTTCGGTGATGCGCAGGGGATAGCCGTTGAGGTCAACACGGCGGCCGTAAGGAGTGGTAGCGCTCTTCATGCCGATGAGGGTGGTGGGAGCCATCTGGCCACCAGTCATGCCGTAGATACCGTTGTTGACGAAAATCATGGTGATGTTTTCACCACGGTTGCAGGCGTGGATGGTTTCAGCGGTGCCGATAGCGGCGAGGTCGCCGTCGCCTTGGTATGTGAACACAAAGGTGTCGGGGTTCAGACGCTTGATAGCGGTTGCCAGTGCGGGGGCACGTCCGTGGGCGGCTTCCTGGAAGTCCACATCAAAATAGTTGTAAGCTAAAACGGAGCATCCGACGGGAGAAACGCCGACGGTCTTGTCCTGAATGCCCATCTCATCGATTACTTCGGCAATGAGACGGTGGGTGGTACCGTGACCGCAACCCGGGCAGTAGTGCATCACTGCATCGGTGAGAACTTTGGTCTTGGTGTAAACCTCGGTGTAACCTTGGTTCAGCAGCTCTTGTTTGCGAGCCTCTATATCTGTATTTGCCATATTGATTTCTTATTTAATGATTTTGTTTTCAAGTGCTTCAAGAACCTCTGTCGG